>CAXTCD010000025.1:0-34885 GCA_964242145.1 uncultured Rhizobacter sp. | reverse complement strand
CCGCCAGCAAGATGTAGCTGTTGGCCGCCTGGCTGGCCGACAGGTCGTGCTGCACGACACCGATGATGAAGCCGCCCATGATGTTGATGAACAGGATCAGCAGGCCGGCCATCGCATCGCCGCGCACGAACTTGCTGGCGCCGTCCATCGACCCGAAGAACTCGGCCTCGTTGCCCACTTCCTGGCGGCGGCGCTTGGCTTCCTTCTCGTCGATCAGGCCGGCGTTGAGATCGGCATCGATCGCCATCTGCTTGCCGGGCATCGCGTCCAGCGTGAACCGCGCGCCGACTTCGGCAATGCGCTCGGCGCCCTTGGTCACGACAACGAAGTTGATGACGACAAGGATCGCGAACACGATCAGGCCGACCGCGAAATTGCCGCCAATCAGGAAATGGCCGAAAGACTCGATCACCTTGCCGGCCGCCGCGGCGCCGGTATGGCCTTCGAGCAGCACGACGCGGGTGGACGCGATGTTCAGTGACAGCCGCAGCAGCGTGGTCAGCAGGATCACAGTCGGGAAGGCCGAGAAGTCGAGCGGTCGCACCATGTAGGCTGCAACCATCATCACCATCAGCGCCATCGCGATGTTGAAGGTGAACAGCAGGTCGAGGGCGAAGGCCGGCAGCGGCAGCACCATCATCGACAGCACCATGATGATGAACACCGGCGCCATCAGCGCCTTGATCGCAGTGGCGTGCGGGCCGAGGAAGGCCTGAAGTTGCTTGATCAGCGCATTCATGACGGCGAGCCCGGGCCTAGCGACGAGTCAGGCATCAAACCCCCTTGCCGGCGGCAAAGCCCGGCTTGTTGTGCGGGTCGAGCTCGGCCGGCACATTCAGCTCAGGCATCGCATTAGGCATTGCCGAGCGGCCGTTCAATGCCGCCCGCAGCTGATAAACATAGGCCAGAACCTGTGCCACCGCCGAGAACAGCGCCGCCGGAATCTCGCGGTCGATCTCGGCATGCGCATACAGCGCGCGGGCCAGCACCGGCGCTTGCAGTACCGGCACCTTCGATTCCTTCGCGATGTCGCGAATCTTCATCGCCAGCAGGTCGGCACCCTTGGCCACCACGCGCGGCGCGCCCATCTTGGTGTCGTCGTACTTCAGCGCCACCGCATAGTGGGTCGGGTTCATCACGACCAGGTCGGCAGTCGGAATCTCCTGCAGCATGCGGCGATTGGCCAGCTCACGCATGCGGGCGCGGGCGCGGGCCTTGACCTCGGCATTGCCTTCGACTTCCTTGTGCTCCTGCTTCACTTCCTGGTGGCTCATCTTGAGCTTGTCGGCGTGCATCTTCTTTTGCAGCGGCACATCGACCATCGCAAAGGCGGCCAGCGCCAGCAGCAGCAAGACCAGGCCGCCGACGATCGCCTGCCCGGCATGCGACAGCGCCGCTGGCAGCGCCAGCGACAGCACGCCGCCAAAGGTCTCGATGTTCGCGCGCAGGTACATCGCGCCAATCGTGCCGAGAATCAGCGCCAGCACGCTGGCCTTCAAGGCATCGGTGAGTTGCTGCTTGGAGATCATCCGGGTGATGCCGGTCAGCGGGTTGAGCTTGTCGAACTTCGGCATCACGGGCTTCAGCGTCCAGACCCAGCCGCCCACCGCGATGCTGATGCCCATCGCGACGATCACCATCAGCAGCCCGGCCGGCACGATCACCCACATCATCTGAACGGTCAGGTCGCTCAGCCGGTCCAGCATGAATTCGTTGTCCTGAATCGATGCGAAATTGAAGCTCAGGCCGCGCTTGAGCAACCTGGACATCGTCTCCGAGATCATCGGCGCGTAAGCCACCAGTGCCGCTCCGCCCACCGCAATGGCCGCGAAATGCCCGAGATCACGCGAACGGGCGACCTGGCCTTCGGCCCGGGCCTTGTCGAGTTTTCGCTGTGAGGCGGGTAAGTTGCGATCTTGATCAGACATGGCGGCGGAGCTCGTCGAGACTGCGTCATTGTTTGCGCGAGGGGGAAAGACTTGAGCCCAATCAACGGGGTGGAACGGTGGCTTTTCTGCCGTTCAGCGCGGGCGATGCCAGTGCCGTGGCGGGCCCCCGCTCCGTCACACCAAGCACTTGAACGGGCGCCGCTTGCCCACTCACTGTTTTGAATCCGACGCAAGCCCGATCACAAAGCCCGACCCTGCTGCTGCGAGATCAACCGGGGCGACTGTCGATTTGCTGCGTTTGGCGCATCCTGATTCTTTGCTCCCTGCGCAGCAAGCGGCTAACGCGATCGATGGGCGGCACCTGCCGCCGCTTCGTCGTGGCCGCAAGGCGCCAGGCCCGCGTGCCAGCCTGAGGTACAGCCGGCACGCCTCAACAACAGGAGACCTTTCGATGCACGTTTTCTCCCACGGGCTGCTGATTGCGCTGGCTTGCGGTGGCTGCGGCGTGATGGCGCAGACCCGCAGCCTCGAATCGCCCGATCACTTTTCTTCGATCTCCAACCGAGCCGAGCGATCGCGCGCGCTTTTTGAAGAGGCCGGCAAGGTGATCCAGCACCCACGCTGCCAGAACTGCCACCCGGTCGGCGAACGCCCCACGCAGGGCAATGACCTGCACCCTCACCTGCCGTGGGTGGTGCGTGGCGACGACGACAAAGGCGCGACGGCCTTGCGATGCACGACCTGCCACCAGTCGGCTAACTTCGAGGCTTCTGGCGTTCCCGGGCACCCGCTGTGGCACGTGGCGCCGAAGTCGATGGCCTGGCAAACCCAATCACTCGGCCAGATCTGCGAACAGATCAAAGACCGCAAGCGCAACGGCGGCAAGACGCTGGCTGAAATCCAGGAGCACATGGCGCACGACTCGCTCGTCGGCTGGGCCTGGAACCCCGGCCACGAGCGCGATTCCGCACCCGGCACGCAGGCCCAGTTCGGCGAGTTGATCAGTGCCTGGATCGACAGCGGCGCGGCCTGCCCGAAGCCTTGAGTGGCGGCCATGACGCCCTCGCAGCCTCCATCTCTGTCGTCCTTATCTCTGTCGCCCTTATCTCTGTCGTCCTTATCCCTGTCGTTCTTATCTCGGCATCCGGCCAACATCGCCCACGCCAACGGCCTGGCCGCCCAAAGCCATCACCCCTTTCCTGAGGAGACATCGCCATGTCACTGACGATTCATGTCAACGGCCAGCTCCGTGAAGTAGAGGCCGATCCGCAAACTCCGGTGCTGTGGGTTCTGCGCGAAGAACTCGGCCTCACCGGCACCAAATACGGCTGCGGTGTCGCGCAGTGCGGCGCCTGCACCGTGCATGTCGACGGCGACCCGCTGCGCTCGTGTTCGGCGCCGGTCGAATCGATCGGCCAACGCCAGATCACCACCATCGAAGGCCTTCAGTCACGCGCCGCTCAGGCCGTGCAAAAAGCCTGGGTCGAACTCGACGTCGTGCAATGCGGCTATTGCCAGTCGGGGCAGATCATGTCGGCCGCCGCGCTGCTGGAGAAGAAGCCGCGCCCGACCGACCAGGACATCGACCACGCGATGGCCGGCAACATCTGCCGCTGTGCGACCTATCAACGCATCCGGGCTGCGATCCACGCAGCCGCTGCACAACTTTCAGCCTGAAAGATCCCGATGCATGCACTGATGAATGTGATGACGCCCGCGCAACGGGCCAAGCTCGATGAGGCACTGGGCCTGGCCACAGCCCGCATTGCTACGGAACACCCGGCAGGCAGCGAAAGCGCGGTGCTGACCCGGCGCTCACTGCTGGCCGCAGCCGGTAGCGGCCTGCTGATCGCCGTCAGCGGCTTGGGGCCGCGCAGCGCTTTCGCCGCCGAGCCGGGCGCCGAAAGCGCAGCTCCCGGCCCGCTGAAACCTAACGCCTTCGTTCGTGTCGGCACCGACAACCTGGTGACGATCATTTGCAAGCACCATGAGATGGGGCAAGGCAGCACCACCGGCTTGGCCACCTTGGTGGCCGACGAGCTGGACGCCGACTGGTCGCTGGTGCGCACCGAATACGCGCCCGCCAACCCCAAGCTCTACAACAACCTGGCGTTCGGTGACGTTCAAGGCACCGGCGGCTCGTCGTCGATCGCCAACTCGTTCTTGCAGATGCGCGCCGCTGGCGCCACCGCACGCGCGATGCTGGTGGCCGCGGCCGCAGAATCTTGGCGCGTACCGGCCAGCGAAATCACGACCTCGAAGAACGTGCTGAGCCACGCCTCGGGCCGCCACGCCAGCTATGGTGAGATGGCCGAGGCCGCAAGCCGCCAGGCGGTGCCGGCCAACGCCCCGCTGAAAACCCCGGCGCAATATGCGCTGATCGGCAAAGAGCACAGCACGCCTCGCGTCGACTCCGCATCGAAATGCGATGGCAGCGCGGTCTACACCATCGACGTGAAGCTGCCGGGCCTGCTGACCGCGGTGATCGCCTGGCCGCCGTCCTTCGGCGCCAAGCTGGTGTCTTTCGATGCCAGCCGCGCCAAGCTGATCAAGGGCGTGACCGATGTCGTGCAGGTGCCCGAAGGCGTGGCCGTGGTCGCGACCGGCACCTGGGCCGCACTTGAAGGCCGCCGCGCACTCAGCGTGGTATGGGACGAGACATCGAGCACCGGTCTCGACACCGAGCGGCTGTTGACACAGTACAAGGCCCAGTCCACCCAGCCCGGCGCGCCGTTCGCCAAGCCGCAGGCGGCATCCGCAGAGGCAGCGGCCGGCGGGCGCACCAAGAGTGTCGAAGCGGTGTTCGAATTCCCGTTTCTGGCCCATGCCCCGATGGAGCCGATGAACTGCGTGGCCTGGCTGCACGACGGCCTGCTCGAAACCTGGGCCGGCCACCAGTTCCACAGCTTCGATCTGCCGCAGGCCGCCCAGGCTGCCGGCCTGCCGCCGGAGAAGGTCAAGCTGCATACGCTCATCTCGGGCGGCAGCTTCGGCCGACGCGCCAATGCGTGGAGCGACTACACCGTGGCCGCCGTCCACGTGGCCAAGGCGATCGACGGCCGTGCGCCGGTCAAGCTGCAATACACCCGTGAAGACGACATGGGCGCCGGGATGTACCGGCCGATGTTCGTGCATGCAGTGAAGGCCTCGGTCGACACCAAAGGCCGCATTGCCAGCTGGGATCACACCGTCGTCGGCCAGTCGATCATGGCCGGCACCCCAATGGCCGCGACCATCAAGAACGGCATCGACAACACCTCGGTCGAAGGCGTGAGCGAGTCGATCTACGAGCTGCCGATGATGGCGGGCTCGCTCCATTCACCGACGCTCGGCGTCAGGCCGCTGTGGTGGCGCTCGGTCGGCCACACCCACACCGCTTATGTGATGGAGACGATGATCGACGCGCTGGCCCAGGCCGCGGGGCAAGACCCGCTGGCCTTCCGGCTCTCGCTGCTTGGCCGCAGCGAACGCGCCGCAGCGGTACTGAAACTCGCGGCACAGAAGGCGAACTGGGGCCAGGCCCAGCGCAAAGGCCTGGCCCAGGGGCTGGCGGTGCACCATTCGTTCGGCTCTTACGTCGCGCAGGTCGCCGACGTGTCACTGCGCAACGGCAAGGTCCATGTCGAACGCGTGGTCTGCGCCGTCGATTGCGGCGTAGCCGTCAACCCCGACGTGATCCGCGCGCAGATGGAAGGCTGCATCGGTTTCGCACTCGGCGCGCTGCTGTACAGCGAGATCGAGCTGAAAAACGGCCGCGCGGTGCAGCGCAACTTCGACAGCTACAAGGCCTTGCGCATCTACGAGATGCCGAAGGTCGAGGTGCACATCGTCAACAGCATTGCCTCGCCCACCGGCGTCGGCGAACCTGGCGTGCCGCCACTGGCACCGGCGGTGGCCAATGCGCTGGCCAAACTCACCGGCAAGCGCATTCACCGCCTGCCGTTGGCGCGATCGGGGTTGACGGAAGCTTGATGGCTTGAGCGCAGGGGCCAACCACGAGAAGGAGCTGAAGCGGGCGGGCAATCAGGCTGGCAATTGAGCGGAAAGCACCGCTATCGCAAGCCAACCGCCTGAACGCAGCCGCCCTGCCAGGCTGCGTTCACCTTATCGGTTAGCCGATGAACCCGCGCTCAGCTTGTCAACGCGAACTGATAGACGAAGAACTGCTCGTCGCGCTTCCAGCCCGCGCCTTCATAGACCGACTGCGCGGTGAGATTGGTCGTCGCCGTCGACAACATCAGGCGCACGGCACCGACAGCGCGGCCATGCGCCACCGCCGCCTCCAGCAGCTGCCGCCCCACGCCGCCCTGGCGCGCAGCAGCGTCCACATAGAGGTCGTTGAGCACGAACACCCGCGCCAGCGACACCGACGAAAAACTCGGATACAGCTGCGTGAAGCCCACCGGCTTGCCGCCCTGGTGCGCGATGAACACCACTGACTCGCCATGATCAAAACGCGCCAGCAAAAAGGCCCGCGCGGCCGCCAGGTCGCTGGCGCGGCCATAGAACTGGCGATAGCCGTCAAACAGCGACGCGAGTTCGTCGAGGTCAGCCAGGCTTGCTTGGCGAATGGTCAGAGTGGTCATGGGTCGGGTGAAGGTTGTCGGCGATCAGGCAAGGTCAATACGAAGGTTCATTCGGCGCGGGCCAGCAGGCCACCCCGCCCTCAGGGCACCGACGCCGCCTTGCCGTAGTTCGGTGATCGCGGCCCCGGCAGCACGCCATTGGGTCGCGTACCCAGCAGGCGGCTGCCGGCTGTGCCTGCGTACTTGTAAGCCGCATCAGTGGCCGTGTGGATGATCTGGGTGGCCACGGCTTGCACCAGCGCGCCCAACAAACCTGCCTGGTTCCGCTGCTGTTCTGTGGATGAGGCCTGCGCCGTGCCTTCCCACAACAAGATACCGGTCCGCAGGTCGACGATGCGCGCATCGGCCTCCACCACCGTCTCGCTGCTCAGCACGGCGAAGCTGGTGCCGTAACGCTTGACCTTGATGTAGACCGCCGCATCGGCGCCGAAGTAATCGCGCAGCTTGTCGAAGCCGATGGCCTGCGCGTCAGTGGCCGTGTCGACGCCGTTCTGACGCAGCGTTTCGTCCACCAAGGTGACGGGTAGGACGTAGTAACCGGCTTCGGCCAACGGGAGCGTGGCATGCGCCCACAGCGACGGCGTCGCCTTCACGTCGGGCGAATCGTTGATGGGCGGCAGCACCAGCAAGGTTGCGGGCTTAGCCTGGTTGAAAGCGGTGTAGTCGTAAGGCTGCGGTCGCGTGGCGCAGCCGCCTAGCAGCAGGCCGAAAGCCGCTACGGTCAGTGTGATGCGAGTGTTCATCAAGCAGGTTTGTCCGTCTTGCTGGCCGGGGCCGGCGAGTCCAGCCGCTTGAGCAGCTGGTCCATGTAAGGCGTGGATTCGGGGAACGCCGTTTTTTCAGCGGTCCACAGTTCCTGGGCGCGCTGCGGGTTGCCCGCGCCGAGGTACAGCATTCCCAGATGCGCGCGGTAGCCCGGCGGCAGCGCCCAATGTTTTGCACTAACCTTTTCAGCATGAGCTTCCAGCGTGCGGATCTGCTCATCGGGACTCGCACCCTCGCGCAGCAGCGTGCTGTACTGCTGCTGCGGAAAGGCACCCCATTGGTACAGCGGCCTGGCCTTGTGAGCACAACCCACCAGCACCAACAGGCCAGAAGCCAGGGCAACGCCCGCGGCAAGACGTGTAGCAGAGCGCCGCATCACTTGCCCCACTGGCCAGACTCGCGGCCAGCCACGAGATTGTCGACCGCCTCGCGCATGGCCAGGTCCAGCACCTTGCCGTTCAGAGTGGCGTCATAACCTGCTGTGCCACCAAAGCCCAGCACTTCACGGTTGGACAGTTCGTATTCGCCCGCGCCCCGAGCCGAGAACACGACTTCGGAGCTCAGCGTATTGACGACATTCAGCGTGATCTTCGCGTAAGCCACTTGCGTCTTCCCGCGGCCCAAAAGGCCAAACAACTGATGGTCGCCAACTTCCTTGCGGCCGAACTCGGAGATATCACCCGTGATGACATAAGACGCGCCACGGATGGCCTGTGTGGCCCCTTGGAACTTGGCCTCTTGACTGGCCTCGGCCAGGTTGTCGCGGTCCAGTACCGAGAAGCGCTGCGACTGCTGCAAGTGCGCCACCAGCGTGGTCTTGGCTTGGCTGCCGAGCCGGTCGACCCCATCAGAGAACACGCCGCGCATGAAGTTGGAGCGGTTGTCGAACTTGCCGACGGACACCGGAATGCGCGTGCCCGAATAAGCCGTCGAAGCGGCCTGGGTTTTCTCAACGACGATGCTGCGCGAACTTTCGGTGGCGCAACCGACCAGCGCCGTCGAGACCAACGCGGCGACCAAGTATGAGTTCCAACGGCTCATGGAAAATCCTTCAGACGTGTTCATGGGTACTTTTGAGTGGACCAGCAGTCTACGAGAGAACATGCAACGGAAAAGGCGAGCCGCGTCATACCCCTTGAGGACGACGCCACGGAGTTCATATGCGTTCAGCGCCCCTGATCTTCAACACCAACCCACCTACTGAAACCGCGCCAGCATCTGCTCCAGCGCCATCGTGAAGGGCACTTCCATCATCGGCAGGGTCAGCAGCATCGCGACCAAACCCACACCGAGCGTGATCGGGAAGCCGATCGAGAAGATGTTCATCTGCTGCGAGACGCGTGAGATCACGCCGAGCACCAGGTTGACGAACAGCAGGATTGTCACCATCGGCATCGCGATCCACAGGCCGAGCTTGAAGATCTCGGCGCCCCAGGTCTGCGGCTGCATTGCGCGCAGGAACGCGAACGGTTCAGTGCTGACCGGAAAGGCCTGGAAGCTTTGCACCAGCGCGGCAATCATCAGCAGGTGGCCGTTGATGACGATGAAGAGCCAGGCCACCGTGGTGCCGAAGAAGCGGCCGATCGCCGTGCCCTGCCCGCCGGTCGTCGGGTCGAAGAAGCCGGCGTAGTTCAGGCCCATCTGCAGGCCCGCGAGTTCACCGGCGAACTCGATCGCAGCGAACACGATGCGCGCCGAAAAGCCGAGCGTGATGCCGATCAGCACCTGCTGAATGACGGCGAGAAACACCTGCGGGCTGTCGAGCGGAATGACCGGCATCTCTGGCAGCGAGGCCTGCGCGCACACGGTAATCAAAAAAGCCAACGCCACCTTGACGCGCATCGGCACGCTGCGCAGCGACAGCACCGGCACACTGGTGAACAGGGCCAGCGCCCGCAGGAACGGCCACAGCAGTGGCGTGATCCACGCCAGCAGTTGGGCGTCGTTGAAGGTAAGCACGGTGGCTTCAGTTCAAGTTCGGGCCGGGTTCAGGTCAGGCGTCAGATCCACACCGGGTTCGCAGAGATAAGGCTAGCCGACGGCGCTCGGAATCGAGCTGAGCATGCGTTGCAGGTACTCGACCAGCGTGGTCAGCATCCACGGGCCGGCGAAGGCCAGCACGGCCACGGCGGCGATGATCTTCGGCACAAACGACAGCGTGGCTTCATGGATCTGTGTCGCCGCCTGGAAAATGCTGACCAGCAAGCCCACGCCGAGCACGACCAGCAGCACCGGCGCCGACACCATCAGCAGCAGATAGAGGCCTTGCTGACCGACGGTGAAGACTTGTTGGGAATCCATGTGGTTGTCTCTCTGGGGTCGGCAACGGGGGGTCAGGGGCAGACAAGGGCGGGCTTCGACTTTATGCGCGCTTTTGAATGGTTAGGTCGCGAAGCTCGCCGCCAGGGAACCGAGCAGCAGGTTCCAGCCATCGGCCAGCACGAACAGCATCAGCTTGAAGGGCAGCGCCACCAGCACCGGGCTCAACATCATCATCCCGAGGCTCATCAGCACACTGGCCACGATCATGTCGATCACCAGGAAAGGGATAAAGATGAGAAAGCCGATCTGGAAGGCGCTTTTCAACTCACTGGTCACGAAGGCCGGCACCAGCACCTTGAACGGCACATCGGCGGCCTTCACCGAAGGGTCGACCTTTGCGAGCCTGGCGAACAGCATCACATCGGCCTGGCGGGTCTGCTTCAGCATGAATTCGCGCATCGGCACCTCGCCGCGCTTCAGCGCTTCATCGAAGGCGATCTTGTTTTCGGCATACGGCTGATACGCCTGGGCGTAGACCTTGTCGAGCGTCGGGCTCATCACGAAGAAGGTCAGGAACAGGCTCAGGCCGATGATCACCTGATTGGGCGGCGCCGATTGCGTGCCCATCGCCTGGCGCAGCAGGCTCAGCACGATCACGATGCGGGTGAAGCCGGTCATCAGCAGCAGCACGGCCGGCAAAAAGCTCAGCGCAGTGAAGAACAGCAGGGTCTGGATCGGCACCGAATAGCTGTTGCCGCCCGCGCCCTGGCCGATGACCAAGGGCAGCGAGGCACCACCGCTGCTTTGCGCCCATGCGGCACCAGGCATCAGCAGCAAGGCCAACAGGCCAAAGCCGATGGCTAACCATGAATCGACGCGCACCCTGAATGACGATGCCGCGACCGACACAGGCCCGTCACCTGACGGGCAGACCGTGAAGCGCAGCTGCGGCTCAGTGCCCATCGCGCGCTCCCGGATCGCGGCGCAAGCGGCCGAGCAGTTGAGCAAAGGGAACGGGCTGCGGCGTGGCGGCACTGGCTTCGCCCTGCGGCGGCAGCGTGTGCAGCGCAGTGATGTTTTGCGGGGTGACGCCCAGCACCAGCCAGCGGCGATCGTCACCCTGGCCGACTTCGACGGTGACGACGCGCTGATGGGCGGCCAGCGACAGCGTTGCGACAACGCGCAGGCCATGCACCGAGCCACCACCACCGATCGGCGTGCGCTTGAGCAACCACAGCGCGACAGGAATGATCGCGATGATCGCGAGAAACCAGACGATGGCCGACATGCCTTGCGACATCGTCAGCCTTTGCTCAGGCGGCGCATGCGCTCGCTCGGCGTCACGATGTCGGTCAGCCGGATGCCGAACTTGTCGTTCACCACCACCACTTCGCCCTGCGCGATCAGGTAGCCGTTGACCAGCACGTCCATCGGCTCACCGGCCATCGCGTCCAACTCCACCACCGAGCCTTGCGCCAGCTGCAGGATGTGCTTGATCGGAATGCGGGTGCGGCCCAGCTCCACGGTCAGTTGCACCGGGATGTCCAGGATCATGTTGATGTCGTTGCCCGCGGCCGAGGTACCAGGCGACGAGAAATTGTTGAAGGCCACCGGCGAGGCCTGCTCGGTGGCGCTCTGCACCTCGGAAGCCACTTCGGGCTTGGCCTCGGCCAGCGCGGCGGCCCACTCGGCCGCCATCGCGTCTTCGGCGGACGGGGTGTTCTCTGCTTCAGCGGACATGATTCACTCCTGGATTCCGTTCATTCGTCCGGTTAGCTCGCGGCACGGCATCACGCAGCCAGCGGCTCATGCTTGACCCCCCGAGCCGAGCCAGCTCATCGATGAGCTTGACAACATCTGATCGACCTTCAACGCGTACTTGCCATTGGAGGTGCCGTAATGGCAATCGAAGATCGGCACGCCGACCACCTTGGCCTGGATCGCGGCGTTCAGATCGAGCTCGATGAAATCGCCGGGCTTGAAGGCCAGCAGCTGTTCGACCGTGGCCGGCGCCTGCGCCAGCTCGGCAATGATCTCGACCTCGGCCGCCTGAATCTGCTGCTTCATCAGGTTGACCCAGCGCCGGTCGGGCTCGGCGCTGTCGCCCTGGATGGTCGAATACAGCACGTCGCGGATCGGCTCCAGCGTCGAGTACGGAATGCAGAAATGGATGGTGCCGGTGGTGTCGCCAATCTCCAGCGTGAAGCTGGTGGCGACCACGATCTCGCTGGGCGTCGCGATGTTGGCGAACTGCGGCTGCATCTCCGAGCGCTGGTATTCCAGTTCGAGCGGATAGATGCCTTGCCAGGCCTTGCGGTATTCGGCGGTGATGACTTCGACCAGGCGCAGGATGATGCGCTGCTCGGTGGGCGAGAAGTCACGGCCTTCAATGCGCGTATGGAACTTGCCAGCCCCGCCAAACAGCGCGTCGATCACGGCGAACACCAGCGTCGGGTCGCAGACGATCAGCCCGGAGCCGCGCAGCGGGCGCACCGAGACGATGTTGAAGTTGGTCGGCACGACGATCTCGCGCAGGAAGGCGCTGTACTTCTGCACCTTGATGCCGCCAATCGAGATCTCCGGGCTCTTGCGGATGAAGTTGAACAGGCCGATGCGGATGTTGCGGGCGAAGCGCTCGTTGATGATCTCCATCGTGGGCATGCGCCCCCGAACGATCCGCTCCTGGCTGGCGATGTCGTATTTGCGGATGCCACCCTGCTGGACCTCTTCGGTCTCCAGCTTCTGGCTCTCGCCGGTGATGCCCTGCAACAGCGCATCGACTTCGTCTTGCGACAGGATTTGCTGATTCATGCCGTGTCTCCAGGCAGGTAGGCCGAGCCGAAGTGACAAGCAGTCATCATGAACTTACTGAACGATGAAGTTGGAGAAATGAACGTGCGTCACAGGGTTATGGACGGCGGCCTTGCGCTTCTTTTTCTTCTTGCGCGTCGTCGCCTGGTTAGCGTCGGCCTCTTCTTCATCGCCGTCATTGACTTCGATGCCCAGCGGCAGCACCGACTCACGCATGATTTCCCGCGCCAGCGCGAGCTTGCCTTCGGGCTGCAGCAGCTGCTCCGAGGTCTTGTGCGCCAGCACCATCAGGATGCCGCTGCGGATGGCCGGCATGTAAGCCTTCAGGTCATCGGCAAACTTGGCATCGTCGACTTCGAGCGTGACGCCGATCTGCGCAAAGCGATCAGACTCCTTGTCGGCCAGATTGACCACGAAGGGCTCCAGCGGCACAAAGGTCGGCACCGTCTTGTGGTCGGCACTCGGATGCTTTTCTTCGACCGGCGCAGCAGCGTCGCTCTCGCTGCCGTCTTCATCGGCGGCCTCGGCGGCGGCTGCAGCGGCGGCCTTCTTCTTCATCATGACCACGGCTCCACCGCCAGCGCCGCCAGCCAGAGCGAGCGCGGCCGCGATGATGATGATCAGCTTCTTCTTGCCCTTGGGGGCCGGGGAAGCAGCGGCAGCGGCAGCAGCACTGGACATGAACATTCCTTCGATAGACCTCCCTCAGGCGCCCGAACAGGCGCTGACCGATGGGTTGGCATGAAAGAAATTATGGAAAGTGTGCAGTTTTCCGATGGGCGGATAAGCGGCAGGAAAGCCGACATTCCCGGCGCGCGGCGCGAGCGCAGCGGAGGGGTCAGCAGCGCGGACTCATCCGAAGCTCGCCAAGCCAAGCCAAGCCAAGCCAACGCAAGCGCGGCAGATGCCGATCGCGCACGCATGCTGACTTCGGCCGCGCGTGCCTTGCGCGAAGATCGCTGCGACACGGCACGGCACGACGCGCCGGATCGTCGAAGTCTGACCTCGTACTTACGCGTAGGTATCGACACCGCCCGAGGCGATGCGAGTGCGGATGTGCTGCGGCGTCGCGGCGGCCGGCTCGTTGCCACCCACCGCGGTGCCATCGCCACGCCCCGCTGCACCGCGGCCCTGGCTGTCAGAGCGGCCATCGCCCTGCTGACCCGAGGCTTGCTGATGCACGCCACCACCCGACAGCGTGAAGCCGGCATCGCGCATCGCGGCGGCCAGCTCAGGCAGGCCGTTCTCGATGATCTGGCGCGTGTCGGCCGAATCGACGCCGAAGTTGACTTGTGCCTGCGTACCGTCGAGCGCGATCTGCACCGAGATCGGGCCCATGTCGCCGGGGTTCAGGTGCAGCTCTGCCTGCTGGACGCCATCGCGCGCCAGCACGCTGATCTGCAACCCCAGGTCTTTCGGGAATTCGGGCGCGTTGACCGGCGTCGGCACCGTCACGGCGGTGGGCGCAGCCGCTTCGGCGGTGGCCGCCGGTGCGCCGGCCTGAGCGGCCGCCGCCATCGAATCGAACGCATCGGGTTGGGTCGTGGCCTGCACCGGCGCGGCCTGCTCGACAGCAGCCTGCCACGCTTCCTGAGTGGAGCGCTTGCCGGACACCGCATCGGTGGATTGCCCATCTCGCACGCCGCGCAGGCAGTCGGCTGCGCCGGCAGCATCGCCTTCGGCGCCCAGGCCCCCTCGCGGCTTGCGGGCACCTGCCGCAGCGCCTGCGCCGGTGGCGTCGCCTTCCTGGCCTGCATCTAACGAAACACCGTCGCTGACACCCTCTTTGCCGGCCTTCCCGTCTTGCGCGAGCAAGGCTTGACCCGCAGGCAGGCCGGTCGGGGTATCGGCGGCCGGCGCGGGGCGATTCAAATTTGCCATCCAGTCGGCGAGCGCCGGGTCCATCGCCGCGGGCTCATCGGTGGCCTCGGCCTGGCCTTTGGCTTTGGCTTCGGAGGTCGCCTCGGAGCTGGCTTTCGTGCGGGCGTCTTGGGCCTGCGGCTTGTCGGCCTTGGCCGGTGCGCGCTCGCGGGTCACCGGTTTGGCCGGTGCGCGTGCGGCGTTGCTTTTCGCAGCCTGGGCATTGGCATTGGCCGTGTTGGAGGCGGCGCTGCCGCTCGCAGTTTGGGCCGCGTCCGACGAAGCTGCCATGGCAGGCGGTGCGGCCGGTGGTGCCGCAGCGGGCTTTGGCACGGGCTGCGCGACCGGTGGTTTCTGCGCCTCCTGGGCCGCCATGGCCTGGCGCTGACTCAACAGTTGAGCGAAGCCGCCGTCGCGCTGAGCTGCGTTCGGCGAAGCCGAAGCCTGCACATTTGCAAGCAGAGACGCCGGGGATACGGAGGAGGGCTTGATGGCTGAGGTCATGGCGGGATGAGGTCGAGGGTGTTGCTCGGGGGATCGATGATGCGGTGAGGTTCAAGCCGCCGAGGGCTTTTGCATCATTCGGCTCCAGGCCAGACGCGACGCGAACTCATCGGTCTGCTTTTGATCACGCCGATCGGCGGCAAGGCGCAGCTCCTGCATGCGGCGCTCGATCAGCTTGCGCACCGAGGCGACACGCATTTCCTGTTCGCGCAGCCGCTGGCACGCCGCTTCGGCGCGGCCTTCGGCATGCGCGACGATGCGCTGCTGCTGCTCGATGGCCTCGCCCAGGCGGGTGTTGAAACCCTGATAGCCCTGCAGCACGTGGATCGCGTTCTGGCGGCTGAATTGATCGCGAAAGCGCGCTTCGTATTCGGCGCGGTAGGCCACCAGCTGTTCAGCCTGGGACTGCGCAGCCTGATGGGCCTGTGCGGCTTTCAGTGACAGCGTCAGCGCCTCGTCGCGCTCGCGCTCGGCCTGCCCCAGCAAGGCCATCAGGGGTTCGATCGAACGATCGCTCATGACATCACCCCGCTCAAGCAACAGGCCAGCAACGGGCGATGGCAATAGCCATAACGATAGCGAAGGCAGAAGGTGGTTTTCATCATCAGGTTCTCACGAAGGTTCAGGCGCGTAGGTTCAGGCACGTGGGTTCAAGCGTTAACCGCGTTGCGCAACTCACTCATGCTTTGCGGCAAGGTCGAGGGCGTGTGCATGTCTTGCTGCAGCAGCCTGATCATTTGCGGATGGAGTCGAACGGCCGTATCCAGTTCACTGTCATGACCGGGTGCATACGCGCCCAGCTGGATCAGGTCGCGTGCCTTGTTGTGCTTGGCGTAAAGCTGGCGGAAGCGGCGTGCCGCTTCGATGTGTTCGGTCGGGCTGACGTTGTTCATCACGCGCGAGATCGAACGCTCGATGTCGATCGCCGGGTAGTGGCCCGACTCGGCCAGCTCGCGCGACAGCACGATGTGGCCGTCGAGAATGCCTCGGGCGGCATCGGCGATCGGGTCTTGCTGGTCATCGCCTTCCGACAGCACGGTATAGAAGGCCGTGATCGAGCCCACGCCGTGGATGCCATTGCCGCTGCGCTCCACCAATTGCGGCAGCTTGGCAAAGCAGCTCGGCGGGTAGCCCTTGGTGGCCGGCGGCTCGCCGATCGCCAATGCGATCTCGCGCTGTGCCATCGCATATCGGGTTAGCGAATCCATCAGCAGCAACACGTGCTGGCCGCGGTCGCGGAAGTGCTCGGCGATCGCGGTGGCGTAGTTCGCGCCCTGCATGCGCACGAGCGGCGGCGAGTCGGCCGGCGCGGCCACCACCACCGAGCGGCGGATGCCTTCCTCGCCGAGGATGTCTTCGATGAATTCCTTCACTTCGCGGCCGCGTTCACCGATCAGCCCGACCACGATCACATCGGCCGCGGTGTAGCGGGCCATCATGCCCAGCAGCACCGACTTGCCGACGCCGGTGCCAGCAAAGAGGCCGATGCGCTGGCCGCGGCCCACGGTGAGCATCGCGTTGATCGCGCGCACGCCGGTGTCCAACGGCTGGCGGATCGGGTCGCGGTCCATCGCGTTGATCGGGCGGCGGATCAGCGGCTCTTTGTGCACCTGCACCAGCGGGCCTTTGCGGTCGATCGGGTGGCCGTGCGAATCGATCACGCGGCCGAGCAGCCCATCGCCGACAGGCAGATGCTGCGTGCGATCTTCACCACGGCGCCACGGGTGATGGCTCGCGCCGAGCAGCAGCGGTACCACCGGCAGCGGGCGCGGCACGACGCGGGCGCCGCTGGCCAGGCCATGCACTTCACCGGTGGGCATCAGGTAAGCGCGGTCGCCGGAGAAGCCGACGACTTCGGCCAGCACCGGCGCCTGGCCGTCATGTTGGTGGTCGTCCATGTAGATCTGGCACACCGAGCCGACCGGCACGCGGATGCCCGCGGCTTCGAGCACGAGCCCGGCCACGCGCACCAAGGTGCCTTGCGTTTCCAGCGGCACCGGGTCCGAGGCGTAGGTGCCGAGCTGCGACAGGTAGCGCTGCCACTTGTCGCTGATCGATAAAGCCGTGCCGCTGGCAGCGCTCGCGTCGTGATCGCTCGATCGCTTGTTCATGCCGTGCCCTCTTCGGTATCCAGCTCTTCGGGCGCAGCCTGGCCGTCCCACGATTCATCGCAGCCGAGCGCGGCGGCGGCGCGGCGCCAGCGGGCTTCGAGGCTGCCGTCGATCACGCCGATGTCGGACTCGACGACGCAGCCACCGCGCGTCACGCCGGTGTCGGCCAACAGGCGCGCGCCACGCGCGGCCAGCACGTCGGCCGCACCTTGCTGCACCAGCGTGTGGTCGTCGGGGTGCACGCGCAGCGTGATGTGATGGGCGCTGAGCAGCAGGGTGTCAATCGCCTCTTGCGCCACCGTCGCCACCAGTTCGGGGCGCACGGCCAGTTCGCTGCGCACGATCTGGCGGGCCAGGTGCGTGGCCGACACCGCCAGCGCGCGCGCCATGTCTTGCTGCAACGCGTCGATCTGATCGCCGTAGCTTTGGGTAAAGGTGCCGATCTGCGCCGTCATCTGCATTGCAAAACTCTGCTTGAAGCCTTCGAGCGCGACCAGGCCGTCCCGGTAGCCATCCTGGTAGCCGGCAGTGCGGGCCAGGCGTACCTGCTCGGCCAGCACTTCGGCTGGCGAAGGTTGCGGGGGCTGGGGCGGCTGCGGTGGCTCAGGGCGTTGCACCGGGTTCGCCGCCGGCTCGCCGCCCGACAGCGCGCCGGGGCTCCAGGCCGCAAAGGTATTGAGCTCTTCGCGCGGAATGAAGCGGGTGTACGGCGAGGTCGGCTTGGCGCCGCCGCCGGGCGCCGGGGCCGGGCGCATCGGTTTAGAGGAACTGGTCATCACCGCCACCTCCCAACACGATCTGGCCTTCATCGGCCAGGCGGCGCACGATCTTCAACAGCTCCTTCTGCTCGGCTTCGACTTCGCTGACACGCACCGGGCCGCGCGACTCGAGGTCTTCGCGCAGCGTCTCGGCCGCACGGGTCGACATGTTGCGGAAGACCTTCTCGCGCATCTCCGGCGTCGCACCCTTCAGCGCAATCACCAGCGACTCCGACTGCACTTCCTTCATCAGCAATTGGATGCCCTTGTCGTCGACTTTTTCCAGATCGTCGAAGGTGAACATGTTGTCCATGATCTTCTGCGCGAGCTCGTTGTCAGCTTCGCGGATGTAGTCGAGCACCGCGGTCTCGACGCTGCCCCCCAACAGGTTGATCATTTCGGCCGCCGTTTTGACGCCGCCCAACGAGGCCTTGCGCAGCTTGTCGCCACCGGCCAGCACCTTGCTCATCACTTCGTTCAAATCTTTCAGCGCCGAGGGCTGGATGCCGTCGAGCGTGGCCACGCGCACCAGCACTTCGTTGCGCTGGCGTTCGGTGAAACACTTCAGCACGCTGGAGGCCTGATCGAAATCGAGGTGGACCAGGATCGCGGCCACGATCTGCGGATGCTCGTTGCGCAGCAGCTCGGCCACCGAGGTCGCATCCATCCATTTCAGGCTCTCGATGCCGCTGACATCGCCGCCTTGCAATATGCGGTCAATCAACAAGTTAGCTTTGTCTTCACCGAGCGCCTTGCGCAGCACGGTCTTGACGTACTCGTCGGTGTCGGTCACGAGCATGCTCTGCTCGGAGGCGACCGAGGCGAACTTCTCCAGCACGATGTCGACCTTCTCGCGCGGAATGCTTTTCAGCTTGGCGATGGTTTCGCCCAGGCCTTGCACTTCCTTCGGCGTGAGGTGCTTGAACACCTCGGAAGCTTCTTCTTCGCCGAGCGACATCAGCAAGATGGCTGCGTCTTCGAGTCCCTGTGCGTCCATGGTTCTTTCTGCTCAGGTCGTTGTCAGGCGGCTTCGCCGCTGACCCAGCCGCGAACGATGCTCGCGACGGCGGCCGGGTTGTCTTTGGCGAAGGCGCGTGCGCTGTCCAGGTGCGGGCTGACGCGCGGGCCTTCGATCTGCTTGACCTGGCGGTGGGCGACACCGCCCGGCAAAGCCTCGTCGTCATCGACCACGGCATCCAGCGTGTTGCCACGGGCATCGACCGGCTCGATCGGTGCAGGCGGCGTTTGCGCAGCTTTCAGCGCTGGGCGGATCAGCCCGAAGATCACCACCATCGCCACCAGCGCGAGAGACACCGGCACCGCGAGGGCACGCATCATGTCCAGCGTCTGCGGCTGCTTCCACAGCGGGGTGTTGTCGACGGGGGCCACTTCGACCTTGAACGGCGCGTTGATCACCTTCACCGAGTCGCCACGCTCTTGCTTGAAGCCGATGCTTTCACGCACCAGGGTGTTGAGCTTCTCGACCTCTTCCGGAGTCAGGGGCACGGTGGAGGTCTTGCCCTTGGCATCGGTCATCGTGCGGTGGTTCACCACCACGGCGGCATTCAATCGGCGCACCGAGCCGGTTGCATTGCGGACCACCCGCACCGTCTTATCGACTTCGTAATTCGTCACCGCTTCCTTGCGGCTGTTGGACGTGGCACCGCCCGCGCCACCCGCGGTTTGCAGCGGCTGCGACGCACCGGTCAGCGGCGCGGTGGCCGCGATCGGCGGCTGGTTGGAGGTGGCGCCGGGAATGCCGGTCGCGCCGTTGGCACCGTTGCTGCCGTTCTGCTCGGTGCTTTGCATGCTGCGCACCGTGGCGCTGGCATCAGTGCCCTGGTTCGGCTTGAATTCCTCGGAGGTCGATTCGACCTGCGAGAAGTCGACATCGGCGGTGACTTGCGCACGCAGGTTGTCGCGGCCGATCACCGGCTCCAGGATGTCGAGGATGCGCTTGGTGTAGCTCGCCTCGATCTGGTTCACGTACTGAAGCTGCTGGGCGTCGAGGCCAGCGCCATTGTCTTCGGTGTTCGACAGCAGCGCGCCGGTCTGGTCAAGCACGCTGACCGCCTTCGGGTTCATCTCGGGCACGCTGGAAGACACCAGGTGCACGATACCGGCGATCTGCGAGCGCTCCAGCGTGCGGCCGGGGTACAGGCTCAGCATCACCGAGGCGCTGGGTTTTTGCTGTTCGCGAAAGAAGCCGTTCTGGTTCGGCAGCGCCAGGTGAACGCGCGCGTTTTGCACGGCCGGCATGGCGGTGATCGATCGGGTGAGCTCGCCTTCCAAGCCACGCTGGAAAGTCAAGCGCTCCTGGAATTGCGTCTGGCCGAATTTGGCGCCGTCCATCAGCTCGTAGCCGACGACCGAGCCTTTGGGCAGGCCGGCCGAAGCGAGCTTCAGGCGCAGGTCATGCACTTGCGCAGCCGGCACCAAGATCGCGCCGCCGCCTTCGGTGTAGCGGTAAGGCACGTTCATCTGCGAGAGCTGGGCAATGATCGCGCCGCCGTCCTTGTCAGACAGGTTGGCGTACAGCACCTTGTAGTCACCCTGGCTGCTCCACATCAGGATGGCCGCCAGCACCGCGATCAGCGCCACGATGCCTGCGCCCAGGCCGACACGGCTCTTCACCGGCAGTGCCGCAATGCGTGCGCCGAAGCTCGCTGGCACCGCGGGGTACTGGGGGTTGGCGATCGCGACCGCGTTGTCCATGTGTCTGTTCCTTCCCGGGCAGACAGGTGCTCCGGACAGCAACGATTATTTGGAAACCTGAGGTCCTCGAATGCGTTGAACAAACGCTGAAAGCCTGCTCAGTTCTTGTCATGAACGCCAGCCAATTTCCCTAAAGTCCGGTCATCGAGCAGCACGGGCCGTGTTGCCGGGAGAGAACCATGAACGTCACGCTGAAACCTTTCAATTTCGCTCAAGCCGCCGCTCGCGCCGGCCTCGGCGTCGATGGGTTGCCGCTCGCCAATTCCAGCAAAGCCGTTCAGGGCGGAGGGTTTCAGAAAGAGTTGACCCAGGCGCTGAAATCGGTCAGCCAGACGCAGCTGCAAGCCGAAGACATGCAGCGCCAGGTCCAGATGGGCAACCCCACCGTGAGCCTGGAAGACACGATGGTCGCGATGCAGAAGGGGCAGATCGGCTTTCAGGCCACCATGCAGGTGCGCAACAAGTTCGTGCAGGCTTATTCCGAAATCATGAACATGCAGGTTTAAGCGGGCTGATCACCCAGCCGCACTGGCGGGTGATTTTTTCTAACCTTTCAGCCTCATGCGTTCAATGTCTGCATGGGTGGGCACACGGAACCGACTCAGCGTAAAAGCCCTTTCGCCCAAGAAGTGGCCAGCTGCGGCAAGCCCTGTTCGCTGGCCTCATCGGCACGGTCTCAGCACGGTGGCTGCTCCACTCATGCGTCGGGCGCCGCTTGTTCGGACACGGTCGATTCATAGAACTCCAGCGGCAGATCGTCCGGGTCGGCAAAAAAAGTGAAGCGCTGGCCGGTCAACTCGTCCACACGCACTGGCTCGACCACCACGCCCAGGCTTTGCAAACGGGCCACGCTGGCGTCGATGTCGTCCACCGCAAACGCCAGATGGCGCAGGCCTTGCGCTTCAGGATAAGACGGCCGTGGCGGCGCACCGGGAAATGAGAACAGCTCGATCTGCGTGCCATCGGGCAGGCCGAGGTCGAGCTTGTAAGAATGCCGTGCTTCGCGATAGGTCTCGGCCAGCACACGCAGGCCCAGCACCTCGGTATAGAAGCGCTTGGAGCGCTCGTAGTCGGCGCAAATGATCGCGACATGGTGCATGCGGGCGATGGGCATCGATGGGGTCTCGTTGAATGGCTTGAGCCCGGCCTGCCGCCGGAAGTGCCGATTTTGCGTCGGCCGGCCCACTTTCCAGCCCGCCGCCCACTCGATGATGGATGAGCTTGTTGATTCGCCGGCCCGATCCGCCTTCCCATCCACCGACCCACCCAGACGCCGCTCTGCCCATCCGGCCATGCCAAGATGCCGCTTCAAGCCACTCCCCGCCCTACCGTGAAGCAGCTCTTCATCGGCCTCGTTCTTCTGATCCTCGCCAGCCTCGGCCACGCGGCCGACGAACGCTTCACCGTCGTTCGAGTCGACACCGCAATCGACGATCTGCGGATGTTCTGGCGCGATGAACGCGGTGCTCCTTTTGGCCGCCTGGACCGGCTCGCGCAGTGGCTGCAGGCGCAGCAAAAACAACTGGCATTTGGCATGAACGCCGGAATGTACGAAGCTGATTCTTCACCGGTCGGTCTGCTGGTGATCGATGGCATCGAGCTGTCGCCGCTGAACCTGGCGAGCAAGCCAGGCAACTTCTTCCTGAAGCCCAACGGGGTCTTTCTGGTCGATGGCACCGGGCCGCAAGTGATGGATGCGGTGGACTACCGCGCCCTGAAAAAGACACCGCGCCGGGCCACCCAGTCGGGCCCACTGCTGTTGAAGCAGGGTGCCATTCACCCGAAGCTGAATCCGAACTCCAACTCGCGCCTGATCCGCAATGGCGTCGGTGTGGCGGGCTCGCAGGCGATCTTTGTGATCAGTGAAAAGCCGGTGAGCCTGCATGAGTTCGCCGTGTTCTTTCGCGACACCCTGCATTGCCAGAACGCGCTGTACCTTGACGGCACGATCTCCAGCCTCTATTCAGCAGACCTTCATCGCGCCGATGCGCAGGCCGCTCGGCCCACTGATCGGCGCGGTCCGCTGAAATCTGCCTCGGTGTCCTCGCGCCCGAAATTTTCCTAACCTCACATCATCGCGTCCTTGGATGGCAGCCCGTCCACATCAACCGGCATCTGCTCGTCAAGCCGCCTCCACCGGCGGCCGGTCGGGCTCGGCGCTGCCTTGGCGCATCGCGTCAAACAAGGGTTGACGCGCGCTGAGTTCATCGGCGGTACCGATGTCGAGCACGCGCCCCTCGACCATGAACACCACCCGATCGAAATGCGGCAGCAGCGACAGCCGGTGCACGGCCGCAATGATGCAGGCTTGCGGATGGCATTCGTCCAGGCGCTGGTGCACCACCTGCTCGGTCAACGCATCGAGCGCACTGGTCGGCTCATCGAGCAACAGCAGCGAGCTTTCTCGCGCGGCCAGGGCACCGCGCGCCAGCGCCAGGCGTTGCCGTTGGCCGCCAGAGAGGTTGAAGCCGCGCTCCGACATCGGCGTGTCCAGCCCGATCGGCAGCCCGCCCACCACCACGTCGAGCGCGCTGACATACACCGCTTGCTTCAGGTCGGCCTCATCGATCTGCTGATCGAGCGTGATGTTCTCGCGCATGCTGGCCTCGAACACCTCGGCCTCTTGAGGAATCAAGGTCGAGAGTTCGGCCACGTGGCGACGGCCCAGCTGCGGTACCCCGTCGATCGACACATGGCCGCGGTGGGCGTCATACAGGCCGGCCATCACGCGCAGCAAGGTGCTTTTGCCGGAGCCGCTGGGCCCGACCAAGGCCACGCGCTCGCCCCGCGCCAGCGTCAGCGTCACGCCATGGATGCCGCTGTGCTGGGCATTGCCGTAGTCGAAGCCTAGGCCGTGCAGCTCGATGTGCTGCCAGCTGGCGTCGGGGGCGCGGCCGCGCTCCAACGGCTGCGGCGCAGCCTGGATCAGGTGGGCGCTGGCGAAGTCGGTCTGGTTGCGAGCAAGGTTCTGGTAGTTCGCCGCCATCGAGCCCAGCACGCCAGCGGCCTGCTGCGCATATTGATGAATCATGAAGAGGCTACCGATCAGCAGCGTGCCACCCGCAGCCGAAGCCGCACCCGTGGACCACGCATAGACAACAACCAGTCCCCAGCTCAAGCCGATCGTCAGCAGATCGACCGAACACCACTTCCATTCGGCCAGCACCATGCTGCGGCGAAGCGGCACGAACACCGCCATCAACCGGGTGTCGAGCAGACGACGGGTGGCCTCTTGAAGGCGCAGGCTGGCAATCGCCGAGATGTTGCCAACGAAGTCGAGCAGGCGCGCGGCATAGCGGCGCTCGGCCTGGTTCTCTTGTGCCGCCAGCGCCATCAGCGCGCCATCGAATCGAATGATGACCACCGCGGTCACCACGAAGCCCAGCACCGCCATCGCGCCGGTCAACGGCGACAGCAGGCTCAGCGCGATCAGCGGGCCGGCGATGTTGATGAAGTTCTGCAGGTAGATGAACTGGCTTTGCGTGAAGCTGGATAACGCAGTGCTGGCCTGGTTGACGCGGTGCTGAAGATCACCGGAGTGATGCTGCTGATGCCAGGTCAGCGGCGCGCGCGACAGCTTGGCGTAGAGCTGGTCGGCCAGGCTGCGCCGAACACGCAAGGCCACCGATCGCTCCAGCACGCGGGCCGGGCCGTGCAGCGCCCAGACCGCCACGTTCAGCGCCAAGATCCAGGCAATCCATCGGCCGGCGGCCGGCAGGCCGGCACCACCTCCGATCTGGATCGAGTTGATGGCTTGCGCGGTCATCCAGGGCATCGACAGCCGCAATAGCTGCGAGCCGCCAAGCATCGTCAGCGCGACCGCCAGCCGGGCACGCACGCCACGCGCATGCAGCCAGACATGGCGGTAGAGATCGACCAGTGACGTTGACACGGCAGGCAGGGAAACATGGAGGGTCATGGGCGGCACCGCGTGGTGATGAAAGCACCACGCGGCCTGCACTGTAGGTGCATGTGGCCAAGCTCACAGTCAGCTCGGCACCACAGCCTGCGTCAGAACCGGCCTGACACGGCCAGCCGGCCGGGTTTGCCCTTACGATCGCCCAGGTGCTCACGCAGCAGTTGTGCAAGCTCAGCCATCCAGAGAAATCGGGCGCTGGCCACGAAGCGCTGGCCGGCCGCCTCGGGTGAGGTCATCGCCCGCAGATGCAGATCCACCAGATCGCGCACATCGACCCTGCTGAAGCCCAAACGCGCCACCGCAGGCACCTTGCCACGCTGCATCTGCGACACCAGCGCCAACGAGGCCGAATGGTCGGGGCCCAGCACCGGCCCGAGGATGAAGGCCGGCAGCACCATGACCAGCGAAAAGCCGCTGCGCGCCGCATCGGCCGATGCGCCACGCGTCTTGCTCGGCAAGCCTCTTGGCGCGGGCATACGGGGTCACATGCGCCGCCTCGAGATCGGTCCGGACCGTCTCGTCACTGGCGGCCCCCGGCGTCGGGTGCGATGGCAGCGCAGCGACCAGCGACGAGGTCACGACCACCCGTTCAACGCCGGCATGGATGGCCGCTTCCAAGACGCGGCGAGTGCCCTCGCGCGCCGGTGCGATCACTTCGTTGCCGGCGCCCATTGGCGAGGCCACATGCAGCACATAACGGCATCCCTGCACTGCCGCAGTCCAGCCTTCATCTTGCAGCAGATCAGCCTTCACGAAGCTCAGACGATCGCCGGCATCAACCTGCCCCGCCAGCGCGGCGCGCATCTCTGCCTCGCGCTTCTGATCGCGCAAGCTCGCCCGCACGAGATCGCCCTGCTTCAGCAGTGCCACCATCGTCCAGCTCGCCACATAGCCCGAATCTCCGGTGACCAGTACCGCGTCCGCTTGCTCATTCCGAGTTCCATTCCCGAGTTGTCGTGACACCCGAGATGATTCGGCATCCAACGGATACTTGAAGAATACGGGCGGCTCACCGGCCCTTCAAGAAGCCACCTGCATGAAACCAAATCACCTCGACGTCCCTGCCCCCAGCTGCAATCTGGTCAGCACCGTGCTGGCCAGCATCGGCGACAAATGGGCCCTCATGGTCATCGTTGTGCTCGAAGACGCCAGCCAACGCTTCAGCGAACTCAAGCGCCGCATCAACACCGTGTCACAGAAGATGCTGACCTCGACGCTGCGCAACCTGGAGCCCGATGGCTTCGTCAAGCGCGAAGTGACGCCGACGAGGCCACCAAGGGTCGACTACGAGTTGACCAATGGGCAGGCAAGTTTTGGTGCCCGTGCAGGCGATTGCGCGCTGGGCGATGACGCACCGCCATCAGGTCGAAGCGTCGCGCCAGGCTTAGACACCGCGCTGGAGCGCGAGGCCTGAGGCGCTACAGCGACAACAGGCGATGCCGCTTCTGGGTCTGGTCGATATAGCGCTGCAGCAAGCGCAACGCCTCGCTGCTCGGGCTGACCATTTCGCAGCCCAACCGCACACCCTTCGATTCGTGATTCAGCGACGTCACATGCTGCAGCCGCAACGAGGTGGCCACGCGAGTGTCGATGTCGAGATCGATCTGCACGCCGTTGATCACCACACCAGGTTGCAGTGGCGGCACGTCGTCGGGTAGAAACAAGGCACAGCCGCCGATGCTCAGGTCGAGCACACGAAGCGACAGCTGCATGTCGGGAATCATCGGGTGGCGCACGCGGGCCACCGGTGTGCTGCGCAGCAACGGCCGCACGCGATAGCCATTGCGGCGCTGAAAGCGAAACACCTCGCGCGGGATCGCGCAGTTCAGTGCGCTGCTGCGCCCGCCACGCACCAGCACCAGGTCTTGCGCGTCGAACTGCACCTTGATGCTGTCGAGGTAGGCCACGGCCACGGCATCTTCGGCTTCGACCAGCGCATCGACCACATTGTTGTCGGCGTCGGCGCTGAAGCTCAGGGTGCCTCGGCCGGGGTCGATCGCCCACAGCGTGGTGGTGTAAGCCGCGCCATCGCTGCCATTCAGATTGACGAGCACATTGCCGTCGATCAGGCTATTCATCACGCCCTGCACTTCGGAGGGCGTGCCCAGTCGAAACCCATCTAAACCGCCGTGTGCGGCGGCCAGTGAATCCAGCGGCATCGGCGACGTGTCCAGAGGCTGCATGCGATCAAACCTTCTGTATCGGAAAAGTCAGGCGCGAAGCCTGGGTGTTCAGTGAACGGACTTGGGCTTGCCGGCGAGGATGCTGTCCAGGTCTTCGAGCCAGGGGTCGGCCAATTGGCGGATCTCGGCGTCATTGATCAGTATCCGTTGCATGATGCGCGATTTCAATTGCGCCGCTTCAGAATCGAGGTACTGTGAATTCGCAGCATGCTTGAGCTGAGAGATCAGCAGCGCGCACGCCCCTTCGAGCTTGACGACTTGATCCCAGTCACCAGTGCGCGCCGCATTCAGCATGTCGGCGCTGGCCTGCTCGATGGCTTCGTAATAGTTCAACAAGGCGGAGTTCATGGGGGCTCCCTGAGCGTGAGAGGTCAGACGTTGCAGTTGCTTCATTCAAACCCCCGGCACGTTCTTGCCCATCGCCGACCAAGCGCTGCGCAGTGGCTCGATGAGGCTGACGCATTCGTCCAGCGCAGCTTCATCGCTGTGCAGGTTGGCGTAGGTCAGGCGAACGGAGATGTAGGCATACAAGTCATTCAGGCCGGCCGCCAGTGGGCCGCCTTCGGCGAGGTTCAAGCCAGACTTCAGGCCTTCGTCGATGATGCGGACGGCACGAGACACCGCACGCCCCTTGGCCTCGATGTTCTTGGCCCGGATGGCGCCGCGCGCTTGTGCAATCGAATCGATCAGCCCGTCAAACAGCATGCTGACCAGTTGGTGCGGCGAAGCACCGTTGACGCCGGTCGTGACCTGAACGTCCTGGTAAGCAGAACGTTGTCGGCTGGACGGGGAGGCAAAGGCGGCGGAGGCAAACATGGGATCTGGCTTTCTGCGTGTACTGGATGTTTTGGTTATCGGTCGGCTTTCTCACCGCCTTTAGCGCCGTCCCTCCACACAAGCCCTTTAAACGGCATCAATCAAGGCCGGCATTCGCCTTTGTTCTCACTCAAGCTGCAAATCTGCAGGCGATGGGGCTTGAACTTATGAAAGCGCTTATCTCGACAAGGCAGCGCTTCGCGATGCGCCAGGCCACCGAAGGCTGGCGGGCAGAATGGCAAAACGCCGCTTCAGGAGCGGCGTGATGTGAAAGCGGTGCGGGCGCTGGCCACCATGACCACCTCAACCTGTGCTCTTGTTCCAGTTGGTGATTTGCTGCGTGATGTAGGTGTTCAAGGCCGTCAGGCCCGCCACCTTCGTGTCGAGTGCGCTGTATTGGGCCTGGATACGCTTTTGCGTCTGCGCTTCCCGCAGTTCCAACATTTCCACTTGCTTGTCCTTCAGCTTGATGCTGGCGTTCAGTCCGCTAACGCGGGTCGTGAGCGCGCCGTCCGAGCCGAGTACCTGATCACCAAAGGCACGCATGCGCTGAGCCAAACCGTCTTGTGTCTTATCTGAGCTGCTGGCGGAAAACATCTTCTTCAATTCCGGCAGCTTGCTCAACGCACTGGTCAACTTGGTCTCGCTGACTTTGAGTTGACCATCTGCCTGCAGTTCGATACCGGCCTGCGACAGATTGGAAAACACCGACGATGCACTGGTGGAGCCGCTCACCACCTCGCGCAATTGACGCTGCAGGCTGACCGCAGTGTTGTCACCTTGCAGCGTGGCCCCTTTTTTCGTCGCCTCGTCGTACTTGGTCTGCGACTTCAGCGTCGATGCCAGCGTGTTGTAGGCACCGACAAAGCTCTGGATCGCCGCCTTCATCGTCGTGTTGTCCTGCGACGCGGTCACTTGGATGGCGCCCGAACTCGTAAATTTGTCTGCGTCGTCGCCCTTGCCGTAGGTACCGGTCGGCTTTTGCAGGGTCAGGGTCATTCCTTGAACCACGTCGGTCAGGATGTTCGATGGCGACGTGATGTCCAGCCCGTTGATCGTGGCCTTGGCGTCTTGCGCCTCCTGCGTCTTCTTCATGGGAGAAGACGGGTCTGTCAGGTCAAAGCTGAAGGCGGCCGCACCACCCGTGCCCGAAACCCGGAAGGCGTTGTCCGAGCCCGTGGACGAGCCGCTCAGCACCAGGCGGGCGCCGGAAGAGTCGGTGATGATCGACGCGGTAACGCCTGCGCCAGCCGCGTTGATCTTGTCGCGCATGCTCGTCAGGCTGTCGGAGCTGCTAATTGGAATGCTCAGCGCGCTGATCGCGGCACGCGCCACGAAGCCAGGCTCGGGCGGAGGTGGATATTTACCCAACTCGATCGTCAGCTCACCCTCGCCCACCGTCGCGCTGGAAGATGCATAAGCCGTGCTGGCCACGCTCTGGGCTTTGGCCAGTTGCTGCACATCGACCGCGTAATTGCCGGCCGCGGCGCTGCTGCTGCCAGACACGCTGACCGAGTTGGCGTCGGCCGAGGTGGCGGTGGTCGCACCCCAGGTCGTCGCACGGGTCAGCGCCTGAGCGGCATCGCGAAAGCTCGACAGCGATGACTGCAATGAGCCATACGCCGAAATCTTGGTCTGGATGGCCGACTGCTGCTCTTGCAGACGTGTGCGCGGCAAAGCCTCGACCGCCATCAATTTTTCAACGATGGTCTTCACATCCAGGCCACTGCCTATGCCAGCTGAACTGATCGCCATGATATTTGTCCTTTCACCGCGGTGGACGGCGAGCGCACTTGCATTGCCGCCTCAGTCCTTTCAATAGAGAGATAGCTCGTATTTGACCGAGTCATCACTTTATCGGCTGGCTCAAGGGACAACTTGAGGCACACCTTGAGACACGGTTACACACTCAGCCATCAGCCCTTCAGCAGCGACAGCACCTGCTGGGGCAACTGGTTCGCCTGAGCCACCATCGCGTTGCCGGCCTGCTGCAGGATCTGCGCTCGGCTCAACGAGGCGGTTTCTGCCGCAAAGTCCGCGTCCATGATCCGGCTTCGGGCGGCCGACTGGTTTTCCACCGCCTGCTGCAGGTTGGAGATCACCGAATCGAAGCGCGACTGGCTCGCACCGTAACTGGCGCGCGTGTCATTGATCAGGTTCAGCGCACCGTCGATGTTATCGATCACCAAGCCCAACGCGGTAGTGTCGGTCGTGCTGTCGATCACCGACGCGGTGACGGCGGTCACCGATGCATCGACCGTCAAGTCCATCGTGTTGATGGCGATCGTGTCGTTGGCCGTCGTGTTCGCACCGACCTGGAAGGTCTGCGTGCCCGTCGACGCCAGGATCGGCTGACCGTTGAAGGTCGTGCCGGCCAGCACCCGGCCGATTTCGGCCGAGAGCTGCTGGAATTCCTTGTTCAGCGAATCCTTGTCGCTGCCACTGTTGGTCGAGTTGCGCGCTTGCACCGACAGTTCACGCATACGTTGCAGCGCATCGCCCACTTTCGACAACGCACCCTCCGCGGTCTGCGCCAGCGAGATGCCGTCATTGGCGTTGCGTACGGCAACGTTCATGCCGCGCACTTGCGCATTCATGCGCTCGGCAATCGCAAGGCCTGCCGCATCGTCCTTGGCCGAGTTCACACGCAGACCTGAAGACAGGCGCTGCATCGCTGTGGCCAGAGAGCTTTGCGACGTGTTCAGGTTTCGTTGCGCGTTCAGCGAAACCAGGTTGGTGTTGATTGTCTGTGGCATGTTGCGTTCCTCAAGAATCAGTGACTTCCGGCGACAGCGCCGGCATTGCAAGACATCAGTCAGCAGGCTGGGCCTGTCGGGGCTGATGTCTCATAACCCCGGGGTTTCCGGACCACAAATCCCGCGGAAGGACTTGATGGGTGTCATTGTTTCCAAACAGGAAGACCGCGATTCGCGGAAATGAAGGAAGAAAGCGGCCCACTTCAACATCGGCCCCAAAGAAAAGGCCCCACCCGGAAAACCGGGTGGGGCCTGGGCGAAAACCTGCCGCCGAAGCGGCTGGGCTTTCGAATTTCGCTTACTTCAGCAGCGACAGCACTTGCTGCGGCAGCTGGTTGGCCTGCGCCACCATCGCGGTCCCGGCCTGCTGCAGGATCTGCGCACGAGACAGGTTAGACGTTTCCGAGGCGAAGTCAGCGTCCGTGATCCGGCTGCGAGCGGCTGACTGGTTTTCCACCGAAGTCTGCAGGTTCGAGATCACCGAATCGAAACGGTTTTGCGTCGCACCGTACATGGCGCGTTCGCTGTTGACCTTGTCGATCGCGCCGTCGATGTTGTCGATCACGGTCTTCAGCGCGGCCAGGTCGGTCGTGCTGTCGATCACCGAGGTGGCACCGGTCACAGCGGTCAGGCTGGCATCGGCCGTCATGTCGGATGTGGTCACGGTGATGACGTCATTGGTCGTCGTGTTCGCACCGATCTGGAAGTTCTTGGCACCCGCGCTGACGCCGATGATGGCGGTGCCGTTGAAGGTCGTACCACCCAGAACGCGGGTGATTTCCGAGCTGAGTTGCTGGAATTCCTGGTTCAGCGAATCCTTGTCGCTGCCGCTGTTGGTGGTGTTACGTGACTGCACTGCGAGTTCACGCATCCGTTGCAGCGAATCGCTCACTTTGCCCAACGCGCCTTCAGCCGTTTGCGCCAGAGAGATGCCGTCATTGGCATTGCGCATCGCGACGTTCATGCCACGCACTTGGGCGCTCATGCGCTCAGAGATCGCCAGGCCGGCTGCGTCGTCTTTGGCGCTGTTGACACGCAGGCCGGAAGACAGGCGCTGCATCGACGTTGACAATTGGTTTTGCGTCGACGCCAGATTGCGTTGTGCGTTCAGCGACGTGACATTGGTGTTGACTGACATGCTCATTTCAAAGACTCCAAATGGTTGACTGACACCCGGCACGAGCGCCGGCATTGCCTCGGCAGACTTGTCTACTGCCCAAAAACTTATCTGCCTAAACTGCTTCCCACATCGTGGTCGGCTGCTGCGCCCGGCGTGATTCACGCTTCTGACATCGTTGAGGATCTGGTGGTTTGACCCCCGGTGCTGCCAGCCATCGCTGCTTTCCGGACTTCGGTTTTGATTGCTCATCCCCGATGAAATGGTTATCGGAGCGGCTCTGTTCGGACTTGAGGACTGGCTTAAAAAAAACTTACCCGCCCCCTTAAACATGGTGTTATAGAAGCTTGTTTATCTGCTTGGCCCCGCGGAACTTGAGCGCCCTACCTATATGGCGCCAGCCAAGCCTTGATAGCGACCACGCGCATTGATGCGGTAAGCCCTGAACAGGCATGGCTCTACGGCCTAATTCAAGGCTTGCGGCCCAAGGTGCATTTCTAGAATTTATGCACCTTCCACAGGTGCACCGCGCGTGGTGCCACAACATGCAACTCAAGCACCGCAAGCAGGCACGACAAGCCGCGCCGCACACCCCCACCGTTCCAGCCCACCAGGCACGCACCGCTCATCTGAGCTGGCAGCAAGGTGTCGCCCATTCCGAGACAGGCGATTGGGTGCGCGCCGAACAGGCCTTCCGCGCGGCCGTTGAACGCAGCCCGCGCGATGTCGTCTATCTATTGAACCTGGCGCGCGCGCAGATGAAGATCGGCGCGCACGAGAACGCACTCGATAACGCGCAGGCGGCGCTTGCGATCACACCGACTGATGCCGTCGCGCGCCGCATCGCTGCCGACTGCTTCAGCCTGCAGCACCGCTATGCCGAAGCCGCGATGTGCCTTCAGCAGCAGCCCGATGCCGTGCCGAAGACGGCCGAGCACTATCAGAACCTCGGCGAAGCGCTGTTCAATGCCGGCAAACATCAAGAGGCGATCAGCGCCTTGTTTGAAGCGCTGAGCCGCAACATCGACCATGCGCTGTCGCATTACCGGCTCGGCCTGTCGTTCAACTCATTGGGCATGAAGCAGGAATCGACCGAATGCTTTCGCACCGCGTTGATTCTTGGCCTTGGCCCGGGAGACTTGGCTGCGCAAGGCTTGCTGGCTTTCGTCGAGCGCGAACTCTGCCGCTGGGATCATGCGAATGAAGACGTGGCCGCGCTGCGCCGCATGGCCGCCGATTTGCCTGCTGATGCTGCGCAGTGGGCTTCGGTGTTTGCACAAGTCACGCTGACCGATTCGGCCGAAGAACAATTGAAAGCGGCCCGTTCATGCGCTCGCTTTCAGGCGCGCACGGTCAAGGCCTTTGCGCCGATCGCGCCGCGCCCGCTGCCCAAGCGCCTGCGCGTGGGTTTCGTCTCCTCTGATCTTCATCAGCACGCCACTGCGGTGCTGATGGCCGAGGTATTCGAAAAGTTGGACCGCGAACGTTTCGAGATCACCTTGTATTCGCATGGGCCGGAAGACGGCAGCCCGATGCGCCAGCGCCTGAAGGACGGCGCTGACCACTTCGCCGAGGTCTCGCAAGCCAGCGATCTGGAAGTAGCCCAACAAATACGGCGCGACGAGATCGATGTGCTGGTCGACCTGAAAGGCCACACCCGTGATACGCGGCTGGCGATCTTTGCTTACCGAGCCGCGCCAGTGCAGGTCAGCTTCCTCGGCTTTCCAGGCACGACCGGGGCCGACTACATCGACTATTTCATCGGCGATGACATCGTCTCGCCGCTCTCGCATGCCGCGCACTACAGCGAGAAGCTGGCGCTGATGCCCCACAGTTACCAACCCAACGACAGGCAGCGTGCGCTGCCCGGCCTCTACACCCGCGCGCAGGCCGGGCTGCCGGAAAACGCCTTGGTGCTGTGTGGCTTTAACCAGCCATTCAAGCTGTCGCCTGAGGTATTCGACGTCTGGTGCCGCCTGCTCGACAAGCTGCCAAACGCCGTGCTGTGGCTGCTGAAGTGGAACGACCATTCGCCGACCGAGTTGCGCAAGCAAGCGGCTGCGCGCGGCATCGACCCGAACCGGCTCGTGTTCGCACCCAAAGTCGGCGTGCGCGAGCACATGAGCCGGCTGGCCCTGGCCGATCTGTTCATCGACACCTGGCCCTGCAACGGCCACACCACGGCGAGCGATGCCTTGTGGGCCGCCGTACCCGTCGTGACCTACGCCGGGCCCAGCTTCGCCTCCAGGGTCGCGGCAAGCCTGCTGAATTCAGTCGGCTTGCCTGAACTGGCGTGCGACACGATCGAAAGCTATGAAGCCAAAGCGCTGGCTTTGGCTCACGATGCTGTTGAGCGCCAACGCCTGCACGATCATTTGGTAGCCGCCAGAGACACGGCCCCGCTGTTCGACAGCGAAGGCTATAGCCGCGACTTCGGCCATCTGCTGTGGGCTCTGGCCGAACGCTGGTCGCAAGGCCTGCCCCCCGACCACATCACGATCAGGAGTGCTGCATGAGCGAGCTGCCAGAGATTCACCTGTGCATCATCCAGCCGCCGGGCTATGTGCATTCACTGGGCTTTCTCGATCAGGCGCGCTATTTCCGCCACCAGTTCAGGCGCATGGGTGCGAATGTGTCGCTGGCCAAGAACCGGCTGCGCCATGACGCGGTGAACTTCATCTTTGGCGCGCACCTCGGCTTCGAGGCTGTGCTGCGCCAGCGCTACACCTGCATCTTCGTGAACCTCGAGCAGCTCGGTGACGGCGGCGCAGCCGTGACGCCCGACTACGTGGCATTACTGACAGGTTCGGCGGTGGTCGACTACAACGCGGGCAACGTCAGCGCCTATAGCTCGCATCCAGACGACGTGCCGGTGTTTCCCTTGCTGCACGCGCCTTATCTCGTTCCGCAGCACAGCATCGCGCTGGCGCAGCGGCCGATCGATGTGCTGTTCATCGGCAGCATGAACGAGCGGCGGCGCGCACTGCTTCAACGCATTGAAGCGCAGGGATTGAAGGTCAGCCTGTTCGATGCGCCGCTGTACGGCCCCGAACGGGATGCCGTCATCCTTCAGGCCAAGGTCGTCTTCAATGCGCACTTCTACGCCAGCAGCCGCTTCGAGCAGGCGCGGGTGTCGCATTGCTTGTCGCTCGGCACGCCCGTCGTCTCGGAGCGCAGCGCGCAAACCGATCCGCACCCGGCCTTCAGCGACAACGTGTTCTGGGTCGGCGAACCCGGCAACAACGCGAGCAGCGGCACGCTCGAATCCTTCTTCTCGACGCAGTTCGGTACGCCCGCCTTCTATGACGAAGCCCTGGCCCAAATCGAACGCTTCGCACAGATCGACCCGATCGAGGCTTATGCCGACATCTTGGCCTTTGCTTCCGGCTATGGCGGTGTGCACCAGGAACGCCGACCCACCGAAGCCTGGCAACCCACGCGCATCAATCTCGGCTCCGGCAAAGACTACAAGCCCGGCTGGCTGAACATCGATGTGCTGGACCGCGCCCAGCCCGACCTCGTGCTCGATCTCGGCCAACCCACGACCTTTCCGGCGAGGGCCGATACGCCCTACGCCGGCCCACTGGTGCTGGCCGAAGGCAGCGCCGACATCATTTTTGCTAACAACGTTCTTGAGCACGTTCCCGATCTGCCGGAGTTGATGGGCAACTGCCTGCGCCTGCTCAAGACCGGCGGCAACTTCATCATCGAAGTGCCCTACGAACATGCCGCCACTGCATGGCAGGACCCGACCCATCTGCGCGCGCTGAACGAGAAGTCGTGGCTCTACTACACCGACTGGTTCTGGTACCTCGGCTGGTTCGAGCACCGCT
>CAXTCD010000024.1:0-35490 GCA_964242145.1 uncultured Rhizobacter sp. | reverse complement strand
ATGGATGTTCAAACAACCGAGCCGTGGCAAGTCCAGCACCCATTGCGGCAGGATCAATCCATAAGCTGCTACGACCATCACATCGAGGTTGGCGGATTGAAGTGCCAATCGAACCGCTTCCGCGTCTTGCGGATATTTACCGTCAAGGCGCAGGCTGCGCGGCTGGGCCACGGTGATGCACAGCGTCTCCGCAAAGGCCTTCACTGGAGACGGCGTGAGCTTGAGGCCGCGTCCCGCCGGGCGATCGGGCTGTGTCAAGACCAGCGGGACCGTGAAGCCGGCCGCATGAATTTGCGCCAATGCGACTTGAGCGAACTCCGGCGTTCCTGCGAATGCCACTCTCATGGGCGCTGCTCGTCCCGCGTCTTTTTGAGCATCTTCGACTTGATGCGATCGCGTTTGAGCGTGCTGAGGTATTCGACGAATACCTTGCCCATCAGATGATCCATCTCATGCTGAACGCAGACCGACAACAAGCCATCGGCATCGAACTGATACGCCTTGCCTGCACGATCGAGCGCCTTCACCGTGACACGCTGGTGACGTTCGATCTTGTCGTAAATGGCGGGCACGGACAGGCAACCTTCGTCGCTGACACTCATCTCGCTGCTCATCGCGATCAATTCGGGATTGATCAACACACGAGGCTCATCACGGGAGTCTGACGTATCGATCACGATCACACGTTCGTGAACATCGATCTGGGTCGCGGCCAGCCCCACCCCGTCCGCGGCGTACATGGTTTCCAGCATGTCGTCCACCAGACGACGGATTCGATCATCGACCTGCGCAACGGGGTTGGCCACGATGTGCAGGCGAGGATCGGGATAACGAAGAATGACGAGCTTGGACATGGAATCAACAGTAAAAAAGCGGCTTGTAATCCGCACAGAAAACGCGTCGCCGTCGTTGATGGCCAGCAACGCCGATCACTGCTACGCTTGCCTCGACAAGGTATCGACGGGTGACTTTCGTTGCGATATCAAGGGTTTAGAGGCAGAATCTGTGAAACTGAATGAAGATTTTCGCCGATCTGCAGCGTCGCTGCCGCAGTCAGCTCAGTAACCGCATGGCAGCATTGTGCTGCCTTGGCGCCCGGAGACTTACGTTCATGACCCGAAGCAACCGTTTCGCCCCTATCTACCGGGCCACAGCACTTTCGTTGGCCCTCGGCGTTTGCCTCGGAGTTCAGGCCCAAAGCGCAGCGAACCTCCCGATCACACAACAGCAACGCAGCACCGCACAAAAGGTTGCGCAGTCTGGCGTTGCCTTATCTGAGCTCTCGGACACCGCACCAGACTCATACACAGTCAAATCCGGCGACACCCTCTGGGACATCTCGCGCCTGTTTTTGAAAAGTCCTTGGCGCTGGCCGGAGCTGTGGGGCATGAACCTGGATCAAATTCGCAATCCGCATTTGATCTATCCAGGTCAAATGCTTTATCTCGATAAAGCAAATGGCCGCGCCTCTTTGCGCGTCGGTCAAGATGGGGGCAATTCGCGGCTTTCTCCACGGGTTCGCAGCGGCGACCTCAAGAATGACGGCATTCCCGCCATTGCCCTCAACCTGATCGAACCCTTCTTGAACGAAGCGGTGATCTTCGACGAAAACGAACTTGCTCAATCGCCGCGCATCGTCGCCTCGCAAGAGGGCCGCGTGATGCTGTCCCGCGGCGATTTAGCTTATGTACGTGGCGAGTTGAACGGCAACACCAACTTCCGCGTCTTCCGCGAACCTCGCCCGCTGTATGACCCAAGCACCAAGGAATTGCTGGGCTATGAAGCCACCTACCTCGGCACGGCCGAGTTGACGAGAAGAGGCTCAAGCACCGAAGGCGAGATCGTGCCCGACACTTTCACGGTGACAAGCGTTCGCCAGGAAATGCGCGCTGCCGACCGGCTGTCGCCCGTGCCGCCGCGTGAATTCACCAACTACGTTCCTCGCGCACCTCAAAAGGAGTTGGCTGGGCAGATCGTTTCGATTTACGGCGAAAGCATGACGGCGGGACAAAACCAGATTGTTGCGCTGAATCGAGGCAGCCGCGATGGCATTGAAAGCGGCCACGTGCTGGCGCTGTGGAGAGACGGCGAGAAAATCGTCGACAAAACTGATGCAGCCAACACACCTATCAAGTTGCCTAACGAACGGCATGGTTATCTCTTCGTGTTCCGGGTTTTCAACCGCATGTCATATGCGTTGATTCTTTCTGTCAAAGAACCTGTGAGCCCTGGGGACCGTTTTACCCAGCCTTGATAAAACGGGCCGAGTTCTGTTGTTGTCGTGATGCATCGCGACGAACTTAGGGCTTGGCTTCGTCTGCTGGAGACGCCAGGCGTCGGCCGAGAGTCGGCAAGAAAGCTGCTCGCGGCGTTTGGTTCTCCAGAGAGTGTCGTTTCGGCCTCCGCTTCTGACCTTCGGCAAGTCGTTACCGCGCCAGTCGCATCGGCTTTTTCGACGGCCGACCCCAAGTTGTACGACTTGCTCCATCAAACGGAGCTTTGGCTTGGTGACCCCAGCGCGGAGGAGCCACGATCGATCGTCACCCTTGGTGATCCTCGCTATCCGTCCGAACTACTCCAAACGGCGGATCCTCCATTGCTGCTTTACGCACAGGGTGAGGTAACGCTATTACAACGCCTGTCTGTTGCGATGGTCGGAAGTCGAAGCCCTACTCCTCAAGGGCTGGAGAATGCCAAAGCCTTTTCCACGCAGCTCAGTGAAGCCGACATCACCGTGGTTTCTGGCCTGGCGATGGGTATCGATGGCGCAGCACACGAAGGCGCCTTGATGGCTCGAGGGAGCACGATCGCGGTCGTCGGAACTGGATTGGATCGCGTCTATCCCCGCCGACATTTAAGTCTTGCCAGACGCATTGCCAAAGTCGGACTCATCGTCAGTGAATTCTCGGTCGGCACCCCACCGATTGCTGCGCACTTTCCCATGCGAAACCGGATCATTGCTGGCCTATCGCGCGGCACGCTCGTGGTCGAAGCGGCCTTGCAATCCGGCTCGCTGATCACGGCCCGACTCGCATCGGAAGCCGGACGTGACGTGTTCGCAATCCCAGGTTCGATTCATGCGCCGCAATCCAGGGGCTGTCATGCGTTGATCAAGCAAGGCGCAAAACTGGTTGAATGCACAGAAGATGTTCTTGAAGAACTTCACTCAGGTCAGCGCCAGCTTTTTTCTGAAAGCGAGGCGGTGCAACCCGCCACAAGCGATCCAATATTGGATGCAATGGGATTTGAGCCCATTAATCTTGATGCCCTGATCGCCCGAGTCGGGTGGCCGGCAGCCGAATTAAGTGCGCGTTTGTTGGAGTTGGAGCTGACAAGTCAAGTGGCTCGCCTTCCTGGCCAACTCTTCCAACGCATCAACGCCGCATAGCTTTCGAATACTCAAATCAAGCGGTATTCCCCGGCTTAATCAAAATGTCGTCCGCTTCACCCTGGGGTATAGTGGTTTCATGTTTGATGTGCTGGTATACCTGTACGAAAACTACTGGCGGCCTGATGCTTGTCCGGACCATGCGCAGTTGGCGCGCAAGCTGTCTGCCATGGGATTCGAGTCCGACGAGATCGAGGAAGCCTTATCTTGGCTCGACGGTCTGGCCAATGCTGCTCAATCTTATTCAGGTGAACAGGGCGAATTCAGCTTGCGCGTGTACTCTCCTGCAGAACAAGAGCACCTCGGGGAAGACTGCATTGGTTTTGTGAGTTTCCTTGAATCCGCCAGAGTGTTACCTCCGCCAATGCGCGAGATGGTCATTGACCGTGCGACGGCAATTCCCGGCGGCCCGGTTGATCTCGAAGATCTGAAAATCATCGTTTTGATGGTGTTCTGGAGCCTGGGCGAGGAACCCGACGCTTTGATCTTGGATGAATTGTTCGTTGCCGAAGAGGATCGATTGATTCACTGATACGTCCTCACTCGATTAAAAAGCCGCCTCATAAGGCGGCTTTTTGTTGGGATGAACTCAACGCCCTTCAGTTCAAGAGGCGCCCGGGATCAACATCGAGCTTCGCAAGCGCACTGCGAGTTGCACGTACCGTCAGTGCCTCTTCCTGTGCGGGGACAAGCAAGCCCGCCTGCAGGAACGCCGCCAGTCTGTGTTGCTGAAACAAAATTCCGCGACCATGCGGTGACACAAAGAGCGTCAATTGCCGGCGCATGCCTTGCCAGACCAGTTGAACAGCCTCATTGCGGCCACGGTAGTCCAGCATGTACCAGCCACCCACTTGAAGTTCACGGGCCCAGGCCAACATCGCCGGCGTAGGCATCGAGCCACCTTCACCGACGACCTCAAGCTCCGAACTCTCATGCCCAGACAAATCCAACACCAGCGATTCGTCGATCTCCATGTCCTCGGCTTCAGGAAGCAACTCTTCGAGGGTTTCAAGTTTCACCATCAACTCTTCAAGTCGCTCACGAGGAATGGCGGCCGTCTTCGCAGTAAATGCTGCCGCGAGTGAGTTGTTCAGCTTTTGAATACGCTCATCTTGCCGCTCGCTGTTCAAGCCTGCGTGGTCCATACCTTCACGCAGCGTTTTCAACAGCGGAGGCAGGCGACGGATGACTTCTGCGCGCTCCTCACGTGAGACCTTCGCGCTGGCCGACCAAATCAAGTCAGCCGCCACACGTTTCATCAGCTTAGTTTCCGGACTGTTCGCTCCCGACTTCACGGCGGTCATTGCCATCACGTCAGCCCAGACCTGAAACAGAAACTCGCGCACCCCCTCTTGCACGGGCACCTCATTGAGCATCTTGCGCAACTCGATCGTGTATTGGATGGCCAGCGTTTCGCGTTGCTCAACCTGCTGAGCGAGTGAGACGCCTTTGCGCGTCGTCTCGTTCTCGTTCTTGAAGTAATGCTCGAGAAACTTTTCGAACTCGGTGAGAACTGTCTGAAATACACGTCGCCCGGTATCCGGGTAGGCTTCCACCACCTGCACGATGCGCTTGATTTCCTTTTCGAGCGTATCGGCCACCGCGCGGCTCGTCGCATCAAACCCCATCACACAAGCGCCCATACGATCGATCAAGCGTCGCGCCGGATGATCAACCGTGGCAAAGAAATCAGGCTCGGTCACAGCAACCCGCAGCACCGGCATTTGAAGCCGAGCAAACCAGACTCGCACTACCGCAGGAATGCGCTCTTCCATCAAGATGCTTTGAAACAGCAACGCCACGATCTCAATGGTGGCCCGCTCAACCGGAGAGGTAGCAGCCTTTTTGAGCGCTTGCTTGCGCTCGTGCAATTCCTCCAGCAAACCACCAGGCGCACTGGCACGAGCACCACCTTCCGCCGCACCTGATGCTGCGCCAGGAATACCGGACAGGCCTCGCCGCTGAATCAACTGCTGAGCATCCGAGATGGCAGCCTTTAACTCATTGGACGGCGCCCGCATCGGCGCCGTACCAACGAAATCAGGAAGCTGCCGTCCTACCAGCCGATTCAAGCGCCCAAGCACCGCCTCGGCATGGTCAGAGCCACGGGCAAAGCCACCAGCGCGGGTCATCATCCGAGTTTCTTCGCTAACACCATTCAGCCTACCTACGCCACTGTTGGGAGGCGAAGCAATCGGCGCGACACCAGACCCGGTCGTCACACCGCTTCCATAGGAAGCATTGCGCGTACGGCGAATAAACGGCCGCAAATCGATATCAGGCAAAACCTTTTGCTGGATCAACCACCGATTGGTCTCGTGATAAGCCTCTTCGGCAAAGTGCGCGAACTCTTCATGTAGAACGGTCTGCAGCAGCCGCCATGATTCCTGATTCAACGGTGCTGTCCGCCATGCGCTGGTCACGATACGGGCAAAGACATGCGGCCGCAGGATGTCAGTGGTGTCGAGTTCGTCGCGCTGCTCCAACGACGACATCCGCGAACGAAGGTCAGTGAACTCCCACGATGCCTTGTCCATCATCGCAAGCGCCAGCCGCGAACTGAGGATCTCAATTTCGATAGTGTCATCATCGACCAGCGACATGCTAGCCACCCGACCGGGTTGTGGAAGATACGTTAGGCGAACAGCCGACACCAAGCCACTGGCCAACGCACCGCGCAGCGAAGAGATGATGCCGTTGATCCACTGCGGGGATGCCTTGCGCAGATCCGTTGCAAGGTCGCGGCGCTTATATTGAAGCCCGTGCTCGGCAGACTGTGCTGCGAGCAGCTTGGCACCATCTTCCACGGCATGAACCACGCTGGGCACGCCGCTCAACAAGCGCTCCACATAGGAGCGCCGGGCCTGGGCGGCCAAGGCCAACGAATCGGCGGCGGTCGCCATGAGATGGTGGTTCGCTTCTCTAAATAGGATGACCTTACTCTACACCACCGCCCCTGCATTGGGGTCGTCGGGATCGATGTCTTTCGTCGCCTGGCGAGCCAGATCTTCGCGCTTGACGCCGAGCCACATCGCAATGGCGGCGGCCACAAAAACCGACGAATAAATACCAAACAAAATACCGATCGTCAGCGCAATCGCGAAGTAATGAAGTGTCGGCCCACCGAAGATCAACATCGACAAAACCATCATCTGCGTACTGCCGTGAGTGATGATCGTGCGGCTCATCGTGCTGGTGATCGCGTGATCAATCACCTCATGCGTATTCATTTTGCGGTACTTGCGGAACGCTTCGCGAATTCGGTCGAAGATCACCACCGATTCGTTGACCGAATACCCGAGCACGGCCAACACCGCAGCCAGCACGGACAAATTGAATTCCCACTGGAAGAACGCAAAAAAGCCCAGGATGATGATGACGTCGTGCAGGTTGGCGATGATGGCCGCCACCGAGAATTTCCACTCGAAGCGGAAGGCGAGGTAAATCATGATGCCGATGATCACGAAGGCGAGCGCCTTGGCGCCGTCTTCCGCAAGCTCCTTGCCGACTTGAGGCCCGACGAATTCGGTGCGGTGAAGCTCCAACGGCTCAGCACCTTGCGCATCGCAGGTAGGCCGGTCTACCACCTCACCTTTCGGTGAGGTCACTGACTTCACGCTGCTGGTACCGCTCTCGGCCTTGCACAACGTATCGAAGACCTGCTTCACCGCGTCCGACTGCTTGCCATCGGCACTCAGCGGCAAGCGAATCAGCACGCCACGCGAAGTACCGAAGTTCTGCACCTGCACATCGCCGAACTTGAGACTCTCTACAGCCTCGCGCACCTTCGGCACCTCTGCCGCATGCGCATACTGAATCTCGATCACCGTACCGCCGGTGAACTCGTTTGAGAAATGAAGGCCTCGCGTGACAAGGAAGAACACGGCGACGAGAAAGGTCACCAGCGAGATAACGTTGAAAACGAGCGCATGCCGCATGAACGGGATGTCGCGCTTGATTCGAAAGAACTCCATGTGATTGGTCCTGTTTGAGTTCTTGAGGGATCAGAGGTCCACCGCAGGCGCTTCGTCCGCCTTGGGCTTCCAAATCTGACCGATCGACACCGACTTCAGCTTCTTCTGACGGCCATACCAGAAGTTCACCAGGCCGCGCGAAAACACGACTGAAGAGAACATCGAAGTCATGATGCCGAGGCAGTGGACCACCGCGAAGCCCTTCACCGGGCCGGAGCCGAAAGCAAATAGCGCGATACCGGCGATCAGCGTCGTCACGTTGGAATCGAGAATGGTCGCGAACGCCCGCTCATAACCCGCATGGATGGCGGCCTGCGCCGAAGCACCCGACCGCAGCTCTTCGCGCACCCGCTCATTGATCAGCACGTTGGAATCGATGGCCATGCCCAAGGTCAGCGCGATGGCGGCAATGCCGGGCAGTGTGAGCGTGGCCTGCAGCATCGACAGCATCGCCACCAGCAGCAACAGATTGAACGCCAGCGCCAAGGTCGAGAACATGCCGAACAGCAGGTAGTAGGCACACATGAAGATCGCGATGGCGGCGAACCCGTACACCACGCTGTGGAAACCCTTGGTGATGTTCTCAGCACCCAAGCTTGGGCCGATCGTGCTTTCTTCGATGAACTCCATTGGCGCGGCCAGCGAGCCTGAGCGCAACAGCAGCGCGGTGTCGTTGGCTTCTGCCGTGTTCATTGAACCGGAGATCTGAACACGCCCGCCGCCAATTTCGCTGCGGATCACCGGCGCGGTCACCACTTCGCCCTTGCCCTTCTCGAACAACAGAATCGCCATGCGCTTGCCGACGTTCTCGCGGGTGAGGTCTTTGAAAACACGCGAGCCTTTCGCATCGAGCGTCAGGTTGACGTTCGGTTCCTGAGTCTGGCTGTCAAAGCCAGGTTGAGCGTCGATCAAGTTTTCACCGGTCAACACGACCTGGCGCTTGACGATCAACGGGCGAGCCCCGCGCTCCAGGTAACGCTCGGTGCCGAACGGCACCGGCCCCGTGCCGGCAGCGCCGGCAGAAGCTTCGGCGCTGTCGTCGACCATGCGAACTTCCAGCGTGGCCGTGCGGCCGATCAAGCCTTTGGCGCGAGCCACATCTTGCACGCCGGGCAGTTGAACGACCACACGATCCAGCCCTTGCTGCTGAATCACCGGCTCGGCCACACCCAGCTCATTGATCCGGTTATGCAAGGTCGTGATGTTCTGCTTGATCGCTGTTTCCTGAACGCGGCGAGCCGCCTCGGGCTTCAGCACGCCGCTCAGCTTGAAGTCGGTGCCGTCCGGTGCGTCGGTCCATTGCAGATCAGGCAGCTGATCGACCAGCAGTGTGCGGGCCGCAGCCAGCGTCTCCTGGTCGCGAAAGCGAACGTCGACATTGTTGCCATCGCGGCTAATGCCGGCGTGGCGCAAGTCCTTGTCGCGCAGCATGGTGCGGATGTCTCCGCTCAGTGCTTCGGCCTTCTTCGACAGTGCCGCCTTCATGTCGACCTGCAGCAGGAAATGCACGCCACCGCGCAAGTCCAGGCCGAGGTACATCGGCAAGGCATGCATCGCGGTGAGCCAACGCGGCGAGCGCGACAGCAGGTTCAGCGCAACGATGTACGACGGGTCGGCGGCATCGGGGTTCAGCGCCTTGTTCAGCGCATCCTTGGCCTTGCTTTGTGAATCGAGATCGCCAAAGCGCGCGCGCACCGTGTTGCCCTCGAACTGAACGAAATCAGGCTGCAGGTTGGCTGCGCTCAAAGCCTTCGAGACACGATCGACCAGCGAGCTGTCGATCTTCAGCGTGGCCTTGTTGCTGCTGATCTGCACGGCCGGCGCTTCGCCGAAGAAATTGGGCAGCGTGAAAATAAAGCCGACCAGCAAGGCGATCCCGAGGACCGCGTACTTCCACCACGGATAGCGATTCATGACGTTTCTTTCGCGGGGAGATCCCCCTGCGAGCCATCGGCGCTAAGCCAGACAGAGGCCGCGCCGAGGTCGTTGGTTGACTGAACGATTACTTGACAGTGCCCTTGGGCAGAACCTGAACCACCGCACTTCGCTGGACCTGGATCTCTACACCGTTGGCGACTTCGATGTGCAGAAACGATTCACCCAACTTCGCCACCTTGCCGAGCAGGCCACCAGCGACCACCACTTCGTCGCCCTTGGCGATGGCTTCGATCATGGCCTTGTGTTCTTTCTGACGCTTCATCTGCGGACGAATCATCACGAAATACAGCACCACGAACATCAGGATGATCGGAAGCATCCCGGTGATGCTGCCCAAGGGCGAATCGGCCGCCCCAGCAGCAGGGGCCGCTTGTGCAAAAGCTTCTGAAATGAACACGTGAAGAATCCTCTGAAGGCCGGCGCAGGCCGGTGGCACGGAGCCAGGAGTGAAAGGATGGAATTGTATGCCGCGCTCTGATATGGCAATAGACAGCGCAAGCCAGTGAATGCAAGCGACTTGCAGAGTTCCACCAAGCACCCATCAGCCCTGCCGTTAGTCGTTTTATGGATAAGGAAAGCACTATTTATTTGCTTCTTCATCCGAATCTGATTGCGATACTGACGAGCCAAACACTTTCTTGGAGTTGCAAATGGCCAGTCTCCGACTGGGCGACACCGCGCCCGACTTCACTCAGAAATCAAGCATCGGCGACATCCATTTCCACTCCTGGCTCGGCAACAGCTGGGGCGTCTTGTTCTCGCATCCAGCCGACTTCACACCGGTATGCACAACCGAACTCGGGCTGACAGCCAAGCTGAAAGACGAATTCGCCAAGCGCAACGTCAAGACGATCGCGTTGTCGGTCGACGCCGTCGAGTCCCATGAAAAATGGATCGACGACATCAACACCACGCAAAAGACCGTGGTCGGCTTTCCGATCCTGGCCGACGCCGACCGCAAGGTCTCCGAGCTGTACGACCTGATCCACCCGAACGCCAGCACCACCGCGACGGTGCGCTCGCTGTTCGTGATCGACCCAGCCAAGAAGGTCCGCTTGATCATCACCTACCCGGCCAGCACAGGCCGCAATTTCGACGAAATCCTGCGCGTTATCGATTCGCTGCAGCTGACCGATTCCCACAGCGTGGCCACACCCGGCAACTGGAAAGACGGCGACGATGTCGTCATCGTTCCTTCGCTGCAAGACCCGGAAATCATCAAACAGAAGTTTCCGAAGGGTTACACCGCGGTCCGCCCTTACCTCCGGCTGACACCTCAACCTAACAAATAACCCGCACGCACGACGCACGTTCCAAACCGTTTTGTCGCGCGTTCCCTTCGTCAGACTTTGTTGAGCGAGGCGGCTTGCGCCGCCTGCACCCATTTGCCATGAATTTCCAGCAGTTGCGCTCCGTGCGCGAAGCCGTGCGTTGCGGCTTCAACCTCACCGAGGTGGCCAAGGCGCTGCACACATCCCAACCCGGCGTGAGCCGGCAGATCCGGGAGCTGGAGGAAGAACTCGGCGTCGATCTGTTCGTTCGTGCCGGCAAACGCCTGACTGCGCTGACCGAAGTTGGCGCGCTGATCGTGCCGATCGTCGAGAACATGCTGAACGACGCCGAGAATCTGCGGCGCGCTGGCGAAGAATTCACCCAGCAGGCCAACGGCCGGCTGTCGATTGCAGCAACCCACTCACAAGCGCGTTATGCGCTCCCGGGTGCCGTGCGCGACTTCCGGCAGCGCTACCCTCAAGTCACCTTGAACCTGCACCAGGGCTCGCCGAAACAAGTGGCCGAAATGCTGCTCTCCGGCGAGGCCGACATCGGAATCGCCACCGAGGCGCTGACCAAATACGAGAACCTCGTTGCCCTGCCCTGCTACCGCTGGACGCACAGCGTGGTCGTGCCGCCGGGACATGCGCTGCTGGATGGTCAGCCGTTGACGCTGCAGCGCCTGTCGGAATTCCCGATCATCACTTACGGCGCAGGCTATACCGGTCGCACCCACATCGATGAAGCCTTCGAGAAGGCCGGTATCTCTTTCGATCTGGTTTTGACCGCGATGGACGCCGACGTGATCAAGACTTATGTCGAACTCGGTCTCGGTGTCGGCATCGTCGCTTCGATCGCTTTCGACGATGAGCGCGACCGCACGTTGCACGCACTGGATGCGCGGCACCTGTTTGCCGTCAACCTGACCAAGCTCGCGGTGCGCCGCGGCAGCTTTCTGCGCAGCTATGTGTATGACTTCATCGAGACATTCGCCGCACCGCTGAAGCGTGACGTCGTCGAGCGAGCGATGGCGACTGCGCCGAGCGAGCCGGCCGAGGGCTGAGCTTTCCCGGGTCAGACCGAGTACGAGTTACGCCGGCAACGGCCGGTTCCGCAAGGCGAGCCAGCCTTCGCCTACAGCGACTCAAGCCAGGCGGCAGCGCCGAGCGTTAAGCCACGAGAACTCGGCTTCATGGCCAACCTTTCGGGCTAAAGACCTCCGAGCCGCACTGTTGAGATCAAGCTCCGGCGTCGCGACCGTCCATGCAAGCGCCACGGCCGAATGGCCGAAACGGCGCTTGCCGCTTCGGCTCAAATCATCGCGGCCGGGTCGGCCAACTCGGGCTGCGAGCCGTTGTTGCCTGCAGTGAAGCGGGTCACGCGTCGCGGCTTCAGGTGCACCTGGCTGCCGTTTTGCAGGCCCAGTTTGTCGCGCAGCAAAGCGTAGTCGGTGCGTGCCATTTCGACGTCGACATAACTGCCATCGTCCTGGCGCTTGAATTCGATGCGGGTTTGCGGCCCCACTGTCAGCGCTTGCGACAAGGTCACCGGCAAGGTTCCGTCTTCGGCATGCAGCACGATTTCGAGTTCGTGCGGGCGCACATAGCTGACTTCCGCCGGATCGACATGCCCGCCCGGCGCATGGCCGAAGCGTCCATGGAACAGGTTCACGTCGCCGAGAAACTGCAACACGAACGGCGTGGCTGGCCGGTCATAAACTTCGTCCGGCGGGCCATCTTGCTCAATGCGGCCGAGGTTCATCACGACGACGCGGTCGGCAACTTCCATCGCTTCATCCTGGTCATGCGTGACGAAGACGCTGGTGATATGCATCTCGTCGTGCAGGCGGCGCAGCCAACGGCGCAACTCCTTGCGCACCTTCGCGTCGAGCGCACCGAAGGGCTCGTCGAGCAACAACACCTTCGGCTCAACCGCCAGCGCCCGCGCGAGCGCAATGCGCTGGCGCTGGCCACCCGAGAGTTGGTGTGGGTAGCGATCAGACAGCCAATCGAGCTGCACGAGCTTCAGCAGCTCCATCACCTTGTCGCGGATTTTCTCTTCGCTCGGCCGTGTGGCCTTCGGACGGACGCGCAGCCCGAAGGCCACGTTTTCGAAGATGGTCATGTGCGCAAAGAGCGCGTAGTGCTGGAATACGAAGCCAACCTGGCGATCGCGCACGTCATCGAAGGTGGCATCGGCGCCATGGAACAGCACTGAGCCGGAGTCGGGCCGCTCCAAGCCGGCAATGATGCGCAGCAACGAGGTCTTGCCCGAGCCCGACGGCCCGAGCAAAGCGACCAGCTCGCCCGACGGAATGTCGAGGTTGAGGTTGTCGCAGACGACCGTCTTGCCAAAGCGCTTGTTGAGGTTGCGGATCTCGATGCTCATTCAGTTCTCCGAGGCGCTGCGCTTTTCGCGCTTCACGCGTTGTTCGACGACGTACTTCAACACCAATGTCACCAGCGCCGACAGCGCCAGCAGCGAGGCCACCGCGAAAGCCGCGGCAAATTGGTATTCGTTGTAGAGGATCTCGATGTGCAGCGGCATCGTGTTGGTCTGGCCGCGGATGTGGCCCGAGACGACCGACACCGCGCCAAACTCGCCCATCGCCCGCGCGTTGCAAAGGATCACGCCATACAGCAGCGCCCATTTGACGTTCGGCAAGGTCACGCGCCGAAAGAGCTGCCAGCCCGAAGCGCCCAGCACCCGGGCGGCTTCCTCCTGCTCCTGGCCCTGCGCCTGCATCAGCGGGATCAGTTCGCGGGCCACGAATGGAAAGGTCACGAACACCGTGGCCAGCACGATGCCCGGCAGCGCAAAAATCACCCGCAGGTCATGGTCGCGCATCCACTCGCCGACCCAGCCTTGCAGGCCGAAGATCAACACGTAGATCAACCCGGCGATCACCGGCGAGACCGAGAACGGCAAGTCGATCAGCGTCAGCAGCACGTTCTTGCCACGGAAATCGAACTTCGCGATTGACCAGGCTGCGGCCATGCCGAACACCAGGTTCAGCGGTACCGAGATGCCGGCCGCGATCAGCGTCAGCCAGATCGCCGATCGCGCATCGGGCTCACTGATGGCAGCCAGGTAGACACCCAGGCCTTTTTTGAACGCTTCGACGAACACGGCCGCCAGCGGAACGAACAGGAACAGCGTCAGAAAGACCAGTGCGATGCCGATCAACACGCGGCGCACCCAAGGCGGCTCGGCCGTGGCGGCCAGCGCGGTGCGGGGCGCCACGCGCTTGTCGGGCGCGGCCAGCGCGTCGGGGGAAGGCGAAGTCATGGTGGTCGACATGGGGTTAGCGGCCCTGGCGCTTGCGCGTCCAGGCCTGCAACAGGTTGATGGCGAGCAGCATCAGAAAGGCCGACACCAGCATCACAACGGCGATCGCAGTCGCGCCGGCGTAGTCGTATTGTTCGAGCTTGGTGATGATCAGCAGCGGCGTGATCTCCGACACCATCGGCATGTTGCCGGCGATGAATATCACCGAGCCGTACTCGCCCAGCGCCCGTGCGAAAGCCAGCGCAAAGCCGGTCAGCAAGGCCGGCGCGAGGATCGGAAAGATCACCCGCGAGAAGGTCTGCCAACGCGTCGCGCCAAGCGTGGCGGCGGCTTCTTCCAATTCCTTCTGCACGTCTTCGAGCACGGGCTGCAAGGTGCGAACCACAAACGGCAGGCCGATGAAGGTCAACGCGACAAACACGCCCAGCGGCGTGAACGACACCTTGATGCCGAACCAAGCAAGGTACTTGCCGATCCAGCCGTTGGCGGCATAAAGCGAAGTCAACGCGATGCCCGCCACGGCGGTGGGCAATGCAAACGGCAGGTCGACCAGGGCATCGACCAAGCGCTTGAACGGAAAGTCATAGCGCACCAACACCCAGGTCACGATCAATCCGAAGAAGGCGTTGAACACGGCTGCAGCGAACGAAGCGCCGAAGGTCAGCCGGTAAGACGCCAGCACGCGCGGCGACGTCACGGCGTCCCAGAACGCGGGCCACGTCATCGTGAAGGTCTTGAGGAAGGCCGCTGACAACGGGATCAGCACGATGAAGCTGAGGTACAGCAGCGTGAAGCCCAGCGCGAGATCGAAGCCCGGCAGCACGCTGTGCCGTTTCAGCAGGAATTTGGTGAAGATCATGAATGGCTCCGCACACCATTCATTTCTTGATCGCGAGAAGGATTTGGTCGTAGATGGCGCCGTCGTCGAAATGCTCCTTCTGCGCCTTGCTCCAGCCGCCGAAGCCTTCATCGATCGTGAAGAGCTTGACCTTCGGGAAGTCTTTGGCGTACTTCGCCAGCAGCGCCGGCGAGCGCGGCCGCAGCTGGTGCTTGGCCGCGATTTCCTGGGCTTCGTCGGACCACATGTATTTGAGATAAGCCTCGGCCTGCTTGCGCGTACCGTGTTTGTCAGCCACCTTGTCGATCAGCGCCACCGGGTTCTCGGCGAGGATGCTCCACTTCGGGTAGACCACATCGAAGTTGTCGCCGAACTCGGCCTTGATCAGATTGATCTCGCTCTCGAACGTGGCCAACGCATCACCGATGTTGCGTTGCGCGAAGGTGGTGGTGGCCGCACGCCCCCCGCCATCGAACACCGGCACGTTGGCGAAAATCTTCTGCAGTGTTTCACGGGCCTGGGCCGGCGTGGCGCCGCCCTTCACCAGCCCTCCCCAGGCGGCGACGTAGGTGTAGCGGCCATTGCCGGTGATCTTCGGATTCGGGATCACGACGCTCGTGCCTGGCTTGGCCAGATCGGCCCAGTCCTGGATGCCCTTCGGATTGCCTTTGCGGACCAGAATCACCGTGGTCGACGTGGTGGGCGCACTGTTGTCAGGCAGGCGCTTGACCCAGTCGGCAGGTAGCAGCTTGCCGCGCGACGCGATGGCGTCGATGTCGCTGGACTGGTTCATCGTCACGACATCGGCCTCCAGGCCATCAATGACGGCGCGGGCCTGCTTGCTGGAGCCGCCATGCGACTGATTGATCGTGATGTCTTCGCTGGCCGTGGCCTTCCAGTGCTTGGCAAACAGCGGGTTGTATTCCTTGAAAAACTCGCGGGAGACGTCGTAGCTGGCGTTCAGCAGCGTCGGCCCCGCCGCCTGCACCCACGGTGCTGCGGCCAGCAGAGCGGTAGCCACCACCCAGGCCAGCCCGGTGCGGCGCGTCAAAGGGCGGACAAATTCAGTGGAGTGCGTCATGGACTGGATCAAGAGTGAGGCGCGTCGAAAGGGGCGCGAGGTCCGCATGCTAGCGAGACAGCCCCGTTCAATAAACAACTTGATTGGACCTTGTTAATAACGAATGCAGATAAAGCAAAAACGCCGCCGAATAACCCTTGCTGTAACGGGCGATCGGCGGCGTGTGTGCCTAACGCCTGGTTATGACTTTGCGATCGCGTGCACTGCCCGCACCAGCGCATCGATCTCCGCATGCGTGTTGTAGAGCGCAAGCGAAGGCCGCACCGTGGCCTCCACGCCGAAGCGGCGCAGGATCGGTTGCGCGCAGTGGTGGCCGGAGCGCACCGCTATGCCCTCGCGGTTCAGCGCTGCGCCCACCGCTGGCGTCTCGTGACCGGCAAGCACGAATGACAGCACGCCGGCCTTGTCAGGCGCCGTGCCGATCAGCCGCAGACCGCGGATCTGCTTCAGGTGATACGTCGCGTAGTCGAGCAGGCTGTGCTCGTACTCGGCGATGTGGTCGAGCCCGATGCGTGTCACGTAGTCAAGCGCCGCGCCCAGGCCCACGGCATCGGCAATGTTGCCGGTGCCGGCTTCGAAGCGCGACGGTGCGGGTTGGTACACCGTGTGTTCGAAGGTGACGTCGGCAATCATGTTGCCGCCGCCCTGCCAGGGGTCGGTCGCGTTCAGCAGATCTTCTTTGCCGTAGAGCACGCCAATGCCGGTCGGCCCGAAGACCTTGTGACCAGAGAACACGAACCAGTCGCAGCCCAATGCCTGCACGTCGGCTCGCAGATGCGAGACCGATTGCGCGCCATCCAGCAGCACCTTCGCCCCCGCCGCATGCGCGAGGTCAATGATCTGCTTGGCTGGCGTGATGGTGCCCAGCGCGTTCGAGACTTGCGTGAACGACACCAGCTTCGTGCGCGGGCTGAGCAGCTTGCGGTACTCGTCGAGCAGCACCTGGCCGTTGTCATCGACCGGCACGGCCTTCAGCTTGGCACCGGTCTGAGCCGCCAGTTGCTGCCAGGGCACGATGTTGGCGTGGTGTTCGAGCCAGGTGACGATGATCTCGTCGCCCGCACCGATGTGCTGGCGGCCCCAGCTCTGCGCCACGAGGTTGATCGCCTCGGTGGTGCCGCGCACGAACACGACTTCATCGACCGACTTCGCGTTGAGAAAGCTTCTGGCCTTCTCCCGCGCACCTTCGTAGGCATCGGTCGCGCGCGCCGCGAGTTCATGGGCGGCGCGGTGAATGTTCGAGTTCTCGTGCTCGTAAAAGTACGACACCCGGTCGATCACCGAGCGGGGCTTCTGCGTGGTTGCCGCGTTATCGAGCCAGATCAGCTGACGGCCGTTGACCCGCTCTTGCAGGATCGGAAAGTCGCGCCGCGCAGCATGGACGTCGAACGGCAGTTGCGCCTTGCCCGGTGTCACGTTGCGCGTATCCGCTCGTCCAGGCACGCTGATGCCCGTCGGTGCGTGGCTGTTGTGGGCCGGCGCATCCTGCAGAAAGTAGAAGCTGGGTATTGACGAGGGTGATGCACCACCTGCCGGCGAAGCCGTCGAACGGCTCGGCGCAGCATGCGCCAGCAAGCTGTTCAGCTCTTGCGCGTAAGGCAGGTTGATCACCGTCTCGCGCTGCGCCGGGCTCACGCTGGTGAATGATCGACCCGGCAAAGCGCCCACCGCAGGAATGGCCGGCGTCGCCAAAGAGGCAGGCGCCGGCGCGGATGCCGGAGCAGGCAAGCTGGCGGCCGATGGCCAACCGCCACCGAGCCCACCAGGCAGGCTGGAAACACCCGCCGGTCCGCTCGGCACCGAGCTTGCGCCCGGCAACGCGCGGAACAGATCGTTGGCAATCCGCTGGATCAGATCCACCTCCGACAGCGAAGGAGACCCCGGCAGATCAGCTGTAGACATGGTATTTGCCCACATCGACGTTCTCAAGCACGGCCAGCGCGTCCGGCGTCAGCACGGCCAGCGAGCAATACAGCGAGATCAGGTAGGAAGCAATCGCCTTGTGATTGATGCCCATGAAGCGCACCGACAGGCCAATGCTTTGCTGGCCCGGCAGGTCAGGCTGATACAGCGCCACAACGCCTTGTTTGGCTTCGCCGACACGCAGCAACAGGATGCTGGTCTTGCCATTGACCACGGGCACCTTGTCCGACGGAATCAGCGGCAGGCCGCGCCAGGTCAGGAACTGGGCACCGAACAAAGACACGGTCGGCGGCGGCACGCCACGGCGTGTGCATTCGCGGCCGAAGGCGGCGATCGCCAATGGGTGGGCCAGGAAGAAAGCCGGCTCTTTCCAGACGCGCGAAATCAGCTCGTCCAGATCGTCAGGCGTCGGCGCGCCGGTGCGTGGCTGCACGCGCTGGGCATCGGCCACGTTGTTCAGCAGGCCGTATTCCTTGTTGTTGATCAGCTCGCTTTCCTGGCGCTCCTTGATGATCTCGATCGTCAGGCGCAGTTGTTCGCTGATTTGGTTGTGCGGGCTGCTGTAGAGGTCGGACACGCGGGTGTGCACGTCCACCACGGTGTTGACCGCGCTCAGGCGGTACTCGCGGCCCCATTCTTCGTAGTCGACGAAGGTCTTGGGCAGCACACGCTCGTCAAGCCCCGAGCACTCCACGGCCACGGCCGCTTCGTCCTTGACGCGATTGACCCTGTAAATGCCCGCCTCGACCGGCACGAACTGCAACAGGTGCACGAGCCAGCGCGGCGTGATCGCCGACAGCTGGGGAACAGTCTTGGTGGCATTGGCAAGGGTACGGGCTGCCACGTCGCCAAGGGCGGTGGGCTTGTCTGCAATATCGGTCATGGTGATGAAAGGGCTGAGGTTGGGAACTCGAACAAGCGGGGGACGAACTCGGTGGAGATGGAACAAAAAGACAAAGGCGAAACCGCCGTGCCGGAAGAGACTGAACCCAATGTGACGCGCGGGTGCATCCTCAGCGTGCGGCCGGCCCGATCACGGCTTCGGTCAGCGCCTGGGCCTGAGACACGGTGCTGCCCGGCGGCACGCTGCGCGTCAGCCAGACATTGCCGCCGATCACCGAGCCGCGTCCGATGGTCACGCGGCCCAGCACCGTGGCGCCGGCATAGATCACGACGTCGTCTTCGACCAGCGGGTGCCGGGCCTCGCCCTTGATCAGCGTGCCGCTCTCATCGGAGGTAAAGCGCTTGGCGCCCAGCGTGACGGCCTGGTAGAGCCGCACCCGTCGGCCGATAACCGCCGTCTCGCCGATCACGACACCGGTGCCATGGTCGATAAAGAAGCTGTCACCGATGCGCGCGCCGGGGTGGATGTCGATGCCGGTCGCGGAATGGGCCAGCTCCGAGATGATGCGGGCCGTCAGCGGCGCCCCCAATTCATGGAGCACGTTGGCCAGGCGGTAATGCGTGATCGCGGAAATGCCGGGGTAGCACACCAACACTTCGTCCACACTGCGCGCCGCCGGATCACCCTGATAAGCAGCCTGAATGTCAGTGTCGATCAGCGAGCGGATGCGTGGCAGCGTCTGCGCGAACTGGCGCGTGACCGACAGCGCCTGTGCTGCGTCGGCCTCGCTGATGTCGGCCAGGCCCGAAGCGAAATGCAGCTCGCGCCGAACCTGCTCATGCAGCGAGCGCAAGGCCACGTCCAAGGTGTGGCCGACGTAATGGTCGATACCCTCAGGAGTCAGGTCGGGCTGGCCGAGCCGATTCGGAAAAAGCGCGGCCGCCAACCCTTCCAGCACGGGTGCCAACACCTTGCGTGACGGCAACTTCGGCGGCTTGTCGTCTCGATGCCGGGTCTGTAGGGCCTCGACTCGCAGATCGCGAAGTTGAGCGACGACCGATTCGATCCCCAAGCTCAGGCCGCTCATGTCAGCCCCCAAGCGCTGCGCGTCGAATTGCTCATGGTGCTTACTTCTTGGTGTAGATCTGATCGAACACACCGCCATCGGCAAAGTGCGTCTTCTGAGCGGCGGCCCAACCGCCAAACACCTCATCGATCGTGAACAGGCTCAGCTTCGGAAACTGCTTCTCGTATTTGGCCGCGACCTTCGGGTCGATCGGGCGATAGAAGTTGCGTGCAGCAATCTCCTGGCCTTCAGGGCCGTAAAGGTATTCGAGATAACCCGTCGCGACTTCCCGCGTGCCGCGCTTGTCCACGACCTTGTCGATCAGCGCCACCGGCGGCTCGGCCAGGATGCTGCTCGGTGGGTAGACGATGTCGAACTTCTCGGCACCGAATTCCTTCAGCGACAGGTAAGCCTCGTTCTCCCAGGCCAGCAACACGTCACCCTGGCCGCGCTCTGCGAAAGTCACGGTCGATCCACGGGCGCCCGAGTCGAGCACGGGCACCTGCTGGAACAGCTTGGTGATGAATTCGCGTGCCTTGGCGTCATTGCCACCCGACTGCTTCAGTGCATACCCGTAAGCAGCGAGGTAGCCCCAGCGTGCGCCACCCGACGTCTTGGGGTTCGCGGTGATCACCGACACGCCCGGCTTGATCAGGTCACCCCAATCCTTGATGCCCTTCGGGTTGCCTTTGCGTACCAGGAAGATGTAGGTCGAGGTGTACGGCGAGCTGTTGTGCTTCAGGCGCTTTTGCCAATCGGCCGGCAGCAGCTTGGCGCGTGCGGCGATTTCATCGACGTCATAAGCCAGCGCCAGGGTCGCGACATCGGCATCGATGCCGTCGATCACCGAGCGTGCCTGCTTGCCCGAGCCTCCGTGCGATTGCTTGACCGTCACGGTGTCGCCGGTCTTGCCCTTCCAGTATTTGGAGAAAGCGGCGTTGTAGTCCTGGTAGAGCTCGCGCGTCGGGTCGTACGACACGTTGAGCAGCGTGATGTCCTTGGCCCAGGCAGCGCCTGCGGTCACCGCCAGAGCAGTCACGGTCAGCAGATTCAATAAGGTGCGGCGGTAAATCATCGAAATCTTTCCTTCATGGACATCAGGCACACGCCTGACTGCCGCAGATCCTAGGGGGATGCAAGCCGATGGAGAACAAATCAAAGGCGCCATGCTTATAAGAAAAACAGTTAAGCGCCCCCGTGTTTTGGCATTTCCGCACAGTTTGCGACGCCAGCGGAGCTTGACCGATGCCAGGCCATCGGCATGTCAAACGGCCCAGCGCAGCGCATGCGCCAGCTGATTCACCGGCTCGGCCGGCGGCGCGCTCTCGCCGTCCGGCTGCTGCAGCACGCGCTCCAGGATGCGCGCCTCATAAGCCGCAAATCCGGCCTGCCCATGCGAGCGCGGCCGAGGCAGCGCAATGCGCTCATCCAGAGCGATGCGCTGCTCTTCGATCAGCACCACGCGATCGGCGAGCGACACCGCCTCGGCCACATCGTGCGTGACCAGCAGCGCAGTGAAGCCATGGCGCAGCCACAGGCGCTCGATCAGGCGGTGCATCTCGATGCGGGTCAGCGCATCGAGTGCACCCAGGGGTTCATCGAGCAAGAGTAGGCGTGGCGTATGAACCAGCGCGCGCGCCAGCGCCACCCGCTGACGCTGCCCGCCCGACAGCACGGCCGGCCATTCTTTCGCGCGATCGGCCAGCCCCACTTGCGCCAGCGCTTCGAGCGCGCGGTCGTTCACTTCGGGGCCGCTCAAGCCTAACGCCACGTTGTCAAGCACACGTTTCCAGGGCAGCAGGCGCGCGTCTTGAAACATGATGCGGATGTCGGCCTGATGGCGGCTCTGTGCTTCGCCATCGAGCGTGATCGTGCCGGCGTTCGGTGATTCCAGCCCGGCCAGCAAGCGCAGCAAGGTGCTCTTGCCACAGCCGCTGCGGCCGACGATCGTGACGAACTCGCCCGGCGCGATGTGCAAATCGACATCGCGCAGCACGGCACGTTCGCCATAGCGTTTGACGACCCCTTGCGCGCGCACGGCGGCACCGCCATTGGACGCAGGTTCCGGCACGGCAGCCTTCGGCGCCGATGGGAAGGAAGGCTGTGTGGACGTCGAGGGCGGGTGACCCGTGAAGGCGGCGGCGTTGCCGCCTTGCAATTCGATGGTATGACTGCTCATGGGAAGGGTGCTCACCACTCAGGCCTTGGCCAAGTTTTGATAACCGGGGTGCCAGCGCAGCCACCAATGCTCCAGCCCCTTGGCGGCCACGTCGGCCAACTTGCCGAGCAGCGCATACAGAAGAATGCCGACCAGCACCACGTCGGTCTGCAGGAACTCGCGGGCGTTCATCGTCAGATAGCCGATGCCCGACTGCGCTGAGATGGTCTCGGCGACAATCAGCAGCACCCACATCAGCCCCAGCGAGAAACGCACGCCGACGAGGATCGATGCGACCGAGCCCGGCAAGATCACATGGGCATACAGGCGCCAGCCGCTCAGCCCGTAGCTGCGGGCCATTTCGATCAGCCCTTTGTCTACCGAGCGGATGCCATGGAAGGTGTTCAGGTAGATCGGAAAGAACACACCGAGCGCCACCAGAAACAGCTTGGCCGACTCGTCAATGCCGAACCACAGGATCACGAGCGGAATCAGCGCCAGCGCCGGGATGTTGCGGATCATTTGCAGGCTGGAATCAAGCAAGGTCTCGGCAACGCGGAAGGTGCCGGTCAACAGGCCTAACAGCAAGCCCAGGCCGCCACCGATCGCGAAGCCCACCAAGGCGCGCCAGGTGCTGATCGCCACGTGCGTCCAGATCTCACCGGAAACGGTCAGCGCCCAGAAGGCCTTCAGCACCGCCCAAGGTTCAGGCAGCACGCGGGTCGACAGCCAGCCCGCCTGCGATGCAAGCTGCCACAGCGCAATCGTCAATGCCGGCACGATCCACGGCAGCACACGCTGCACCGTGGGGCTGGCGATGCGGCGGCGCCACGCGCCATCGCCGGCATCAGATGGAGAGTTGAAAGTCTGTGACACGGTGACCCTTTGTGGAATCGATGCTGTGGTCGGCCGGCTCGATCAGCTCCAGCCGGTTGCCGAATGGGTCTTCGACAAAAATGCGGTCTTCACCGCTGGGCAACGGTGACACCTCGATGCGGTGACCCGCGGCGATGAGTTCGCGTGACAGCGCCCGCAACCGATGGACCCGCAACGCGATGTGCGCCTGCGGTGCCACGCCGGTGTAATGCCCTTCGCTCAGATCGAGCCGCTGCCAGCCGATGCTGAAATGCAAAGTGCCTGGCCGATCCAGCAGTGGATCGCGAACTTCAGCGAGGCCGAGCATGGTTTGATAAAAGGCGCGGGCTCGCGCCGACGCGCCAATCGGGATGGGCAACTGAACGTGGTCGACGCCTTGGATCATGTCAGCCCCTCGCCGAACGGGTACGTTCGCCGATCCCCCGAGGGGATGCGGGCCGCGCTTGGGAGCGGCCCGGCGCTTTCCCCGGCTGCCTTCGATCGCTTGCCGTACACGCTCGACCCCTCGCCGAACGGGTACGTTCGCCGATCCCCCGAGGGGATGCGGGCCGCGCTTGGGAGCGGCCCGGCGCTTGCCCCGGCTGCCTTCCCTTGGCTGTTCAGCCGCTCGTCAAACCAGCGTGTTCGCATGCTCAGCTTTGCGACAGCTTCGGCACGTAGTTGTTGGCGACGATCTCGCCGAACGGGCCGGTGAGGGATTGCGAGGCCAGCTTGTCGCGCAGCTTCAGCGGCAGCAGCGGGAACACCAACTCGGCCAAGCGATAGGCTTCTTCGAGATGTGGATAGCCGGAAAAGATGAAGTACTCGAGGCCGAGGTCGGCGTATTCCTTGATGCGATCGGCCACCTGCTGCGGGTTGCCAACGAGCGCCGTGCCGGCACCGCCGCGCACCAGGCCAACGCCAGCCCACAGGTTGGGCGACACCTCCAGGCCTTCGCGGATGTTGGCCTTGTTGAACTTGCCCTTGTTCAGCTCGGCCATGCGGCGCTGGCCCACCGAATCCATCTGCGCAAACTTCTTCTGCGCGGTCGCCACCACGGCTTCATCGAGATGAGAAACCAGCTCGCCGGCGGCGCGCCAGGCTTCCTCTTCGGTCTCGCGCACGATCACGTGCAGGCGGATGCCGAACTCCAGCGTGCGCCCGTATTTCGCGGCACGTTGGCGGATGTCGGCGACCTTGGCTGCCACCGCAGCCGGCGGCTCACCCCAGGTCAGGTAGGTGTCGAGCTGCTGCGCGGCCAGTTCATGCGCCTCTTCCGACGAGCCACCAAAGAACACGGGCGGATAAGGCTTGTTGATCGGCGGGTACAGCACCTTGCCGCCTTTGACGCTGAGGTGCTTTCCTTCGAAGTCGAACGATTCGGCTTGATGGCTGTGCGTCAACAGCTCGCGCCAGATGGTCAGAAACTCGCGCGATTGCTCATAGCGCTCGGGATGCGACAAGAACAGCCCATCGCCTTCCAATTCTTCGGCATCGCCACCGGTCACGAGGTTGACCAGCAATCGGCCCCCGGAGAGTCGGTCGAAGGTGGCAGCCATGCGCGCCGATTGGGAAGGCTGAACCAGGCCGGGCCGCAGGGCCACGAGGAATTTGAGCTGCTTGGTCGCGTCGATCAGGCTGGCCGCGACCACCCATGAGTCTTCGCAGGAACGGCCGGTCGGCAACAGCACACCTTCGTAGCCGAGGCTGTCGGCGGCAATCGCGACTTGCTTGAAGTAATCGAAGGTCGCCACGCGCGCGCCATGCGAGGTGCCGAGGTAGCGTGAATCGCCGTGCGTGGGAATGAACCAGAGAATTTTCATGATCGTGCGGAGGCTGGGTAGGCTGTGAAAGAAGCTTTGAACTCAGGCCGGGGCGGATCGAACGCGAGTCGGGTGCCAGACGATGTCGGACACCTTGACGGCGCGCGGGATCAACTCGATGCGATGAAACGCATCGGCCACGCGCTGTTGGTCGAGCACCATGGCCGGGCTGATCGGGCCGACGGGCGACGATGGCCGGCGCGAGAGAAACAGGTGCACGGTCGCGAGGCTCAGCCCGCTGAAGTCGGAGATCAGCTGTGCCGCTTCCTTGCGGCTGCCCTGCACATAGGCATCGGCACGCGTCAGCTCGTCGAACAGCGCCTGCAGCACCTGCGGGTACTTGTCGACGAACGGGCGTGACGCCAGATAAAACGAGTTGTTGCCCGACAGCCCTTCACCGTTGCTCAGCACCCGGGGCTTGTTGGCCAACTCGATCGCGGCATAGAACGGATCCCAGATCGCCCACGCATCGACCGCGCCCTTTTCAAACGCAGCCCGCGCATCGGCAGGCGGCAGATAAATTGGCGTGATATCGGCCCACTTCAACCCGGCTTGATCGACCGCGCGCAAAAGCAGGTAGTGCGCGCTCGAACCTTTTTGCAGCGCAACGCGCCTGCCCTTCAAATCGGCCAGCGTGCGCAGCGGCGAGTTGGCCGGCACCACGATCGCCGAACTGCGCGGCTTCGACGGTTCGGCGCCGACATACAGCAACTCCTTGCCAGCCGACTGCGCAAACACCGGCGGCGAATCACCGGTCAACCCGAACTCGAGCGCACCGACCGACAAAGCCTCCAGCAATTGCGGCCCGGCCGGAAACTCGATCCACTGCACTCGCGTGTTCGGGTAGCGACGCTCCAAGGCCCCTTGCTGTTTGACGATCACAAGATTGACGGCCGACTTCTGAAAGCCCAGGCGCAGCGCAGGCAAGGCCGATGACGATTCCGGCGCGGCGGGCTCCTGTGCGCTCGACCACGAAGGCAGCGCCCAACCGAGCCCCGCGGCGGCCAATGAAAGGGTGGCGTGTCGGCGCGAGATGTTCATGCGCAATCCATCAGGTCAGCAATCAGCTGCGCTCAGAGCGCAGCTTTGGGCAGTGCATCGATCACCTTGATCGCCTTCGGAATCAGCTTCAGTTCGAAGAACGCGTCGGCAATCTTCTGCTGCTCGGCCGCCACGGCCTGCGTGATCGGCTGAATGCCGTAAGCGAAGCGGCCTGCCGCGACTTCGGTGGTGCCAAGGTCCAGTCCCACCAACGGTGACAGCACCTTGGCCACCTCGGTCGGGTTCTTCACGGCCCAAACATCCAGCTTGGACAGCTCATCGACGATGGCCTGCACGATCTGCGGGTTCTTGTCGGCATACGAACGCGAGGCCAGATAGAACTGAAGGTTCGACACCAGCCCGGTGCCGTCGGCAAGGATGCGCGCACCCAGCTGCTTTTCGGCCGCGGCGAAGAACGGGTCCCAGATCACCCAGGCATCGACCGCGCCCTTTTCAAACGCGGCGCGGGCATCGGCCGGCGGCAAGTACACCGGCTGAATCGCGCGGTAAGGCACACCTGCCTTGGCCAGCGCCTTGACCAACAAGTAGTGCACGTTCGAACCTTTGTTGAGCGCGACCTTCTTGCCGGCCAGATCGGCCACCGTCTTCAGTGGCGAGTCTTTTGGCACCAGGATCGCTTCACCCTTCGGTGCAGGCGGCTGGTTCGCCACATAAACGAGATCGGCACCTGCGGCCTGGGCAAACACAGGCGGTGCTTCACCGGCCGTGCCGAAGTCGATCGAGCCGACATTCAAACCTTCGAGCAAGGCCGGGCCTGCTGGAAACTCCACCCATTTGACTTCGATGTTTTGCGGAGCCAGGCGCTTTTCCAGATCGCCACGGCCTTTCAACAAGGTCAACGTGCCGTACTTCTGAAAGCCGATGCGCAGCACGCTCTTTTCTTGCGCGATGGCCAGGCGGCTGACGCCGCTCAGTGCCAAGCCCAACCCGCCGGCCGCGAGAAGCGCCTGACGGCGCGAAGAATGAAGGGGGTGACTCATGGCGATTTCGATCTCAAAGGGGGCGGCGCGCTGAAACGAACTGCAGGAAATCCAACAGGTGGCGAACAGTAACGAGCCCCATCGCTGCGGAGAACGAAGCAAAACGGCTTTGCTTGATCAAAAAACAAATACGACGTCCAACTCACTGCAACGCGGCGCTGATCGCCCGCTCACGACGACACTTGCCGCACTTCAAGCCCTTCAGAAAGGACATCGCACATGACGATCTTGGTTACCGGCAGTGCCGGTCATCTCGGCGAAGCGCTGATGCGCAGCTTGCAACACGCCGGGCGCGAAGCACGCGGCATCGACCGGCGCCCATCGCCCTTCACCCACCACGTCGGCGACATTGCCGACCGCAGCTTTGTGCAGCGCTGCATGGTTGGCATCGATGAAGGCGTGTTGCATGCCGCCACCTTGCACAAGCCGCATGTCGCAACGCACAGCGCGCAGCAATTCATCGACGTCAACCTCAGCGGCACGCTGAACCTGCTCGAAGCCGCCGTCGCCGCCAAGGTGCACGGCTTTGTCTTCACCAGCACGACCAGCGCGTTCGGCCGGGCACTGACCCCGCCGCCCGGCGAGCCAGCGGCCTGGGTGACGGAGGCCTTACCGGCGCTGCCCAAGAACATCTACGGCGTGACCAAGGTGGCAGCGGAAAACCTCTGCGAGCTGGCGCACCGCGAGCGCGGCCTGCCGTGCATCGTTCTGCGCACCTCGCGTTTCTTTCCCGAGCAGGACGATGACGATGCGGTGCGGCTCGGCCACACCGACGCCAACATCCAGGCGAATGAATTTCTGAACCGCCGGGTCGATATCGAAGATGTGGTCGAGGCCCACTTGCTGGCGCTGGAACGCGCGCCCACGCTGGGCTTTGCGCGCTACATCATCAGCGCCACGTCGCCCTTCACTCGTGACGATTTGGCTGAGTTGCGAAGCAATGCGGTCGCGGTGCTCACGCGCCATGTACCGGGCTATGCGTCGCTGTATGCGCAACGTGGCTGGACGATGTTCGACAGCATCGACCGCGTGTATGTGAATGAACTCGCGCGCAGCGAGTTGGGCTGGCGGCCGAACCATGACTTTGCCAGCGTGCTCGAACAGCTTAACGCGGGTCGGCCGGTGCTCAGCCAGCTGTCACAGACCATCGGCGCCAAGGGATATCACGGGCGGCGGCTGGACGGCAGAGCAGGCCCACCGAAGGAATGAGCCAAGCAGGCCAGACGCTCACTCAGCACGCCCTGTGCCGAAGCGTGGCGATGCCCATGCGCGCGCCATGAACCAATCACCGGAGGACAATCCCGCCATCCCAGATCTCAAGGAACCCCGCGATGTATTCCGACGTTTCCCTTTTCATTGATGGCGAATGGACGAACGGCTCAAGCGGCAAGAGCGAGCCCATCCTCAACCCCGCGACCGGCCAGGTGCTGGCACGGCTGGCGCATGCCGGCAAGAGCGACCTCGACCGGGCACTGGCCGCGGCCGACAAGGGCTTCAAGCAATGGCGCGCCGTGTCGGCGCATGAGCGCTATAAAACGCTTCGCCAGGCCGCCAACCTGTTGCGCGAACGCATTCCGCAGATCGCCGAGTTGATGACGCTGGAGCAAGGCAAGCCGCTGGCCGAATCGAAGACCGAAGTCACCGCGGCGGCCGACATCATCGATTGGTTCGCCGAAGAAGCCCGCCGTACCTATGGCCAGATCATTCCGGCGCGTGCCGATGGCATCCGCCAGTTGGTGATCAAAGAGCCGGTCGGCCCGGTCGCGGCATTCACACCCTGGAACTTCCCGATCAACCAGGCGGTTCGCAAGGTGTCGGCGGCACTGGCGGCCGGCTGCTCGGTGATTTTGAAAGGGCCGGAAGAAACGCCGGCGAGCTGCGCCGCGCTGATTCGCGCCTATGCCGATGCCGGTGTGCCGGCCGGCGTCGTGAACCTCGTGTTCGGCGTGCCTTCCGAGATCTCTGAATATCTGATCCCGCACCCGGTGATTCGCAAGGTCACCTTCACCGGCTCCACACCGGTCGGCAAGAAGCTCGCTGCGCTGGCCGGTCAGCACATGAAGCGCATCACGATGGAGCTGGGCGGCCACGCGCCGGCGATCGTGTTCGAAGACGCCGATGTGGCCGCTGCAGCGAAGGCCATGGCCACCGCGAAGTTCCGCAACGCCGGGCAGGTGTGCGTGTCACCCACGCGCTTCCTGGTGCATGAGTCGGTGAAGGCGCAGTTCATTGACGGCTTTGTCGCCACCGCCTCGGCCGTGAAGGTCGGCGACGGTCTGCTGCCCGACACCCGCATGGGGCCACTGGCCAACAGCCGCCGCGTCGAAGCCATGCAAGCCTTGGTGGACGACGCAGTAAGCAGGGGCGCCAAGCTCCTGCTCGGCGGCAAGCGCATCGGAACCGTGGGCAATTTCTTTGAGCCAACCGTGCTGAGTGACGTGCCGAAAGACGCGCGCATCCTGCATGAAGAGCCTTTCGGCCCGATTGCACCGATCGTCAGCTTCGCAAGCTTCGACGAGGTGGTGGCGGAAGCCAATCGGCTGCCTTACGGCCTCGCTGCGTTCGCATTCACGAAGTCGCTGAAGATGGCAACAGCGATCGGCGCGGCGATCGAAAGCGGCATGGTGTCGATCAATCACTTCGGCCTGGCGCTGCCGGAAACGCCGTTTGGCGGCGTGAAAGACTCGGGCTACGGCACCGAAGGCGGCAGTGAGGCCATCGAGTCGTACCTGAACACCAAGTTCATCACCCAGATCGGCCTGTGATTCAGACCGGCATGCCGCGCCATGGAGCCGTTAGGCCTGCGCGGCCGGCCTCAATGGTGGTGGCTCGCGCGAGCCATTGCCGCCGACGAACGCTCGCCGCCGGCAATGGCCGAAACACCTGCCAAGCCGCGGCGCACGCCTTTTTCAAGCTGGCTCGCGCTGACCGGTTTGACCCAATATTCATAAGCGCCGAGGCTCATCGCTTTCAGGATGTCCATCGACAGCTGATCGGCGGTCAATAGCGCGACCTTCAAACCTTCGGAAATCTCGAGCGTCAATGCCCGCACGACTTCCAGCCCACCCAGGTCGGGCAGGTGCATGTCGAGCAATACGAGATCGGGCCGCTCGACCCGGACCAGATTGACCCCCTCGACCCCCGTGCGCGCGCTGAGCAGCCGCACTGCTGGGAGCGTGGCCGCGAGTTGGGCCTGGACGAGCAGGATGTTGATCTCCTGGTCCTCGATGTAGAGCACGGTGCCACGTACATCGTGTATCGGCTTCTGTGCATCATCCATGAGTGACACCTTTGTTTTGTTGCGCCGCAGCAAGCATAGAACTCAGAAGGCTCTCGGCAAGCCGAAAGTGATCCCCGCAGAAGGGTCTTGCAGCGAAATAATGTTTAGTTTCATAGAAAGTAATATTTGCTATGAAAATGCAAAAATATGAATTATTGCTCATAGATTGAGCGGGCATTCACCCACTCTGCGACCCGCTCAGGTAAGGCGTCCATAGGTTGACCCTACGCCGCTTCGGGCTGAGTCGCACGCTAAATTTGCGGCACGAAGTCGCAACATCTTTTTCCTGTTGGCCGAACACGATCGGCTCCAGGTTTCACAGGCTGCCCCATGGCGAGAGGCCCATGGGTAAGGTCGTTGGCGAATGGCCAAAAGCGCCGGCCCACGAACATTGGCTCGGCTTTGGCGCCGGGAGTTCCGAGCTGGCGCCAGTGACCGCTCATCGCGCGCGGTGTGCGCTGTCGGGCTGCGCTCATTGCCAGCAAATGAAACAGAGGCCATGGCAGCCTCAATTTCTTCGCGACTCGCGGAAAAGCAGGGGTCAATCATGAGAAATTCAGGCTTGGCGTAGTGGCTTACTCGCGAGCACCTACGCGCTGGACCTGAGGTGCGCAGGCCCGGCGTTTGAATCGTTTGAGATACCTTTCAGGAGAGACTCATGCCAGATGACCGCTCAGCGCTGTCGCGCCGCAAGTTTTTGAGCACCACCTCCCGCCGTGGCACGGCGACTGCAGCTCTGCTCTCCAGCCCCTGGATATGGGCCCAGGGCGGGCATTGGCCGAACCGGCCCGTGACCGTCGTCGTGCCGTTTCCCGCAGGCGGTGGCACCGACGCCTTTGCCCGCCCATTGACAGCGGTGCTCAGCAAGAACACCGGCAAGCAATTCCTCAATGACAACCGCGGCGGTGCGGGCGGCACGCTCGGGGCGACGATTGCGGCCAAGGCCACGCCCGATGGGTACAACTTCTTTATGGGCGCCGTTCACCACGCGATCGCCCCCTGGATGTACCCCAAGCTCGACTACAACATCGAGACCGATTTCATCCCGGTGGGCCTGATCTCCAGCGTGCCGCAGGTGATTGTGGTGAACCCCAAGACCGTGCCGGTGTCCGACTTGGCCGGCCTGGTGGCCTTCATCAAGAAGAACCCGGGCAAGCTGAATTACGGCTCGGCGGGAAACGGCACCTCACACCATCTGGCCGGCGAACTTTTCAAGCTGCAGACCAAGAGCTTCATCACCCACATTCCTTATCGCGGCGCCGGGCCTGCGCTGCAGGATCTGATCGCCGGCCAGGTCGACATGATGTTCGACGGGCTGGGCTCTTCGGCCACGCACATCAAGAGCGGGCGCATTAAGGCGCTGGCGGTCGCATCCAGCAAACGGGCTCCGGGCTTCCCGGACATTCCGACCACCATCGAGGGCGGCGTTCCCGGCTATCAAGTGTCCAGCTGGTACGGCTTGTGGGCCCCTAAAGGCACGCCACAGGAAATGATCGATCACATGCGCGCCGAGATGACCAAGGCCTTCACCAACGAAGACCTGCGCAAGATCTGGCATGGCATGGGCGCCGAAGTGCCACAGCTCTACGGCGATGCATTTGGCAAGTTCGTCAGCAGCGAGCTCATGCGCTGGAGCGAGGTCGTGAAAAGCTCGGGAGCTCGCCTCGAGTGAGCGAGGGATCGATCCATTGTCAGATCGACAGCGTCAGCGGTATCGCTCGGGTGGAAATCGCCAACCCCGGCAGGCGCAATGCGATCAAGCTTTCGATGTGGCGTGAGTTGCGCGACATCTTCGAGCGCCTTCAACACCTGCCACTCAGCGAGGCGCCGCTGGCGGTGATCGTGCATGGCGCGGATGGGCAGTTCGCATCCGGCGGAGACATCTCCGAATTCGCCGACTTTCGTTTCGACGAAGTCCGCTTGCACGATTTCCACGAGAACATCCTCGCACCTGCGCTGCACGCCATGCTCGACTGCGACATTCCGCTGTTCGCGCAGATCGAAGGTGCGTGCATTGGCGGCGGGTTGGAAGTGGCGGCCTGTTGCGATATCAGGGTCTGCGGGCGAAGCAGCCGCTTTGGCACGCCGCTGGCCAAACTCGGCTTCCCAATGGCGCCGGCTGAACTGGAAGTGCTGTATCGGCTGATCCCCGAGCCGCTGTTGCGCGAGTTGTTGCTGGAAGCCCGCCTGCTCGATGCCGGCGAGGCCCTTCAACACGGTTTGGTTTATCAATGCGTGGACGATGCCCAGGTGGCAAGCATCACACTGCAACGCGCTCAGACCCTGGTGTCATCCGTGTCGCCGCAGGCGTCGCGCATCAACAAGCAGACCTTGCGCCTGCTGGGCCGCGGTAGCCTCAACGAGGCCCAGCGTGCGGCGCATTACCGCTACGCCGACAGCTCACAGCACCGCGAAGGCATTGCCGCCTTCATCGCCAAACGCCCTCCCCGTTTTCAACGCGGCTGAAGCCCGCATCCAACATGTCTGACAACGCCAATCTGTTCATGGCCTTACGCCGCAGCTTTCCTGACTCGCTGGACGAGACCGCCATCGAATGTGCCGATGGCGAAGGCGCGCGCTACAGCTGGGCCGATCTCGATCGTGCCACCGCGATGATCGCCAACCTGCTGGATTCGCTGGCGTTGCCGCCGCAGAGCCGGATTGCGGTGATGACCGAAAAATCGGTCGAAGCCCTGATGCTTTATCTCGCGGTGCTGCGCGCCGGCCACGTTCATCTGCCGCTCAACTCGGGCTATCAGGTCGCTGAAGTGGGCTACTTCCTCGAGAACGCCGAGCCCGCCGTCGTGGTGTGTGCCGAAAAGAACTTCGGCTGGGTCAGCCAGGCCGCCTTCAAGGTCGGCGCCGCGCACGTCTTCACACTGAACGAAGACCGCAGCGGCAGCTTGCTCGACCGCGCGGCGCACCATTCCGACCAGCACGAGCCCGCACAGCGACGCAGCGACGACCTGGCCTGCATCCTATACACCAGCGGCACCACCGGGCGCAGCAAGGGCGCGATGCTGACCCACGGCAACATGCTCAGCAACGCGCTGACCTTGAAGTCGTATTGGGGTTGGAAGCCGGGTGACGTGCTGATCCACGCCTTGCCGATCTTTCATGTGCACGGACTCTTCGTCGCCTCGCATGGTGCGCTGCTCAACGGCAGCAAGATGATCTGGTTCAGCCGCTTCGACCCGCGCGCTGTGGTGGCGCGCCTGCCGCAGGCCACGCTGTTCATGGGCGTACCGACGCTCTACGTGCGCCTGCTCGCCGAGCCCACGCTGACGCGCGAAAGCTGCCGTCACATGCGGCTTTTCATTTCGGGCTCGGCGCCGCTGCTGCTCGAAACCTTCAATGCCTGGCGTGAACGCACCGGCCACACCATTCTTGAACGCTACGGCATGAGCGAGACGGTGATGATCTCGTCCAACCCGTGTGATGAAGCGAAGGGCGAGCGCCGCGGCGGAACGGTCGGCTTCCCGCTGCCGGGCATCCAGGTTCGCATCTGCAACGACCAAGGCGAGCCCTGCGCCACCGGCGTCATCGGCAACATCGAAGTCCACGGGCCCAACGTCTTCTCGGGTTACTGGCGCATGCCGGAGAAGACCCAGACCGAATTCAGCGCCGACAGCTGGTTCAAGACCGGCGACGTCGGCCGCTTCGATGACGCCGGCTACTTGACGATCGTCGGTCGCAGCAAAGACCTGATCATCAGCGGCGGCTACAACGTCTATCCGGCCGAGATCGAAGGGTTCATCAACGAACTGCCCGGCATCGCCGAGAGCGCGGTGATCGGCGTGCCCCACCCGGACTTTGGCGAGGCGGTGATGGCGGCCGTTGTGGCGCGGCCCGGCGCCGTGCTGAATGACGCGCAGTTGATCGCCGCGCTGAAATCCCACATCGCCCATTTCAAGGTGCCCAAGCGCATCGACGTGGTGAGCGAGTTCCCGCGCAATGCGATGGGCAAAGTGCAGAAGAACCTGCTGCGCGACCGCTACCGTGACCTGTTCACCGTGACACCCTGACTTCAGCCCGCTAACGCCACGAGGTGCGCTTGAAGCACCTTTTAGCGCGTTGGCCGAATGATCCATTGCAGGTAAGCAGACGCGTCGCTACGTGACTGAGCGAAACACACCTCATTTCGCTGCGTTTGCCAACTGCATCACAGACAGAAGATAGTGAAAACCCGGCTTGCCCGGTACGCGTTGTGCCAGTTCTGAGCAAAAACTTGTTGCCGCCTGATGTCATCGCACAAGGCGTAACAAGGAGCCATCCACACCATCACACCAAAAGTATGAAATGCAGTGCATGCCTAAACAGGGAGGCGTCATGCACATGTCCTCAGAATCCAAAAATCAGTTCGAAAGCACCAAACCTGCTCGGCGCGCCATCTCCACGCGCCCACGTCAGCGCATGGCCGGCCGTCGCTCAACCCACAGTTCCACCCCAAGCATGATCGAGCGCATTCCCACCCGTTGGCTGCTGACCGGCTCAGCGTTGCTGTGCGTACTGCTGTGGGCCGCCCCCAGCTGGGCGCAGAGCTCAGCCGACCCGGTCGCCGGGCAGCTGCTCTATACCGACACGCCCAACCAGGGCGTGCCAACCTCAGTGACCAACAGCTGTACCAACTGCCACGGTGCCGTGCAGAACCGGCGCAAAGCCATTGGCGGCAGCGACTTTGCCGACATCAGCTTCGATACAGCGCTCAATCATTTCGGCCAAGCGATCGGCTCGCGCGCACCGATGGCGCAATACAAGGTCTTGAGCGAAAGCCAAGTCGCCGACATCGCGGCCTACATCGCCGATACGCCCAAGCTCCGCTCAGCCGAACTGTCAGATACCAACACGCTGGCGTTCTCCGCAACCGCCGTCGGCTCGGCCGTCACCAAGACGCTGTCGATCAAACACTCGGTAGCGACCACCGACAACCTGCAGATCACCAAGATCGATCTCGGTACCGGTACTGGTACGACGCAATTCACCAGCACGGGCGGCTGCCTGACCACGCTGGCCCCCGCCGGCGAATGCTCGTTCTCCGTGACCTTCACACCGACCACCGCCAGCGCAGAAAGCCGCAGCCTGACGGTCTCGCTGAAACAAGGCACGGTCACGTTCAACCGCGTCGTCACCTTGAATGGCTCGGTGTCGAGCACCACGCTCCCGCCCACCACACCAACGCCAACGCCCACGCCACTCCCCACCGGCGGCTCAGGCAATGACGACTCCGGCGGCGGTGCACTCGGCTGGGCGTGGCTGGCCGCCCTCGCCGCCGCCAGCGCCCTGCTGGTGGCCAAAGGCAAACGCTCCTGACGAACCCCGGGCCGTGATGCGCTTCGCTCACGAGCCCGTCAGTTCATGAGAGCCCGGCCACAATCGGCCGATGGACTCGAACAGCATCTGCTCACGCTGCGGTACCGCATTCCATTGCGGGGCGCAGAGCACGGGGCCTTGCGCCTGCAGCGGCGTTCGGCTCGACCTGCCAACGCGGGAGCGCTTGCGTCAGCAGTTCAATGGCTGCCTTTGCCTCGCCTGTTTGCGGCAGGTCGCCATGGAGCAAACCGCCCCGCCAGAAACGCAGCAAGCGCGCAGCCGGATCACCGACTGACCGGCAGACGGCCTTCCAAGAGTTCTAACGTCTCAACGACGCAGCAGAACAAAAAAGGCCGACTTGATTAGCGACAAACTTCAGCAGGCTCACCTGGTGAGCTACCTGGAGTGGA
>CAXTCD010000023.1:0-36494 GCA_964242145.1 uncultured Rhizobacter sp. | reverse complement strand
GATCGACTTCGGCGACGTGTCGATGAACATGCGCAACCTGCTGCGCAAGATGGGCAAGAAGAGCTTCCGCCCCGGCAACAAGATGGCGATGATGATGCTCAACGCCACGAACCCGGAGACCATCAAGCTGATGCGCATGGCGATGGTCGATGTCGGCTTCAAGGCACAGCGCGTGGCCAACAACGTGTTGCGTGGCCTGGCCAACAAGCAGACCGCGGCGCCGAAGTCGACGCACGGCACCCCGCCGATCAAAGAGCAGGTGATCCACTTTATCAACAAGAAGCTGCCGGGCGGGTTGCCGAAGAAGACCGCACGCGCGTTGCTCGACATCGAAGACAAGGATTACGTCCCGATCATCCGCAACCCGAAATCCACCACGGCCGAAACCGAGGCGGTGTTCTATTTCCCTGGTTGCGGCTCGGAGCGGTTGTTCTCGCAAGTGGGCCTGGCCACGCAAGCGATGCTGTGGCATGCCGGCGTGCAAACCGTGCTGCCGCCGGGTTATCTCTGCTGCGGTTATCCGCAAAAAGGCTCGGGCCAGTTCGACAAGGCCGAGAAGATCATCACCGACAACCGGGTGCTCTTCCACCGCGTGGCTAACACGCTGAACTACCTCGACATCAAGACGGTGGTGGTGAGTTGCGGCACCTGCTACGACCAGCTGCAGGGCTATCAGTTCGAGAAGATCTTCCCCCGGTGCCGGATCATCGACATTCACGAATACCTACTTGAAAAAGGCATCAAGCTCGAAGGCAACGGCGGCTACCTGTACCACGACCCCTGCCACACGCCGATGAAGCTGCAGGAGCCGATGAAGACGGTGAAGGCGCTGCTCGGTGACAACGTGCTGAAGAGCGACCGCTGCTGTGGCGAAAGCGGCACGCTCGGTGTCACGCGGCCTGACATCGCGACGCAGGTGCGTTTCCGCAAGGAAGAAGAGCTGCGCAAGGACGAAGCCAAGCTGCGTGAACGCATGAAGGGCGTCGACAATCCGACCACCGTCGTGACACAGAAAAGCGATCTGAAAATCCTGACTTCGTGCCCGAGCTGCCTGCAGGGGCTGAGCCGTTATGGCAACGACCTGAACAATGGCTTGCTGGAAGCCGACTACATCGTCGTCGAGATGGCCAACAAAATCCTCGGGCCAGATTGGATGCCGGAATACGTGCGGCTTGCCAACGATGGGGGCATTGAGCGGGTGCTGGTCTGACCCGAACTCCGGAGAGCCCATGTGCCGTCAAGCGCGCCACCGATGAATGGTGGCGCTTATCCGGTAACTCGGGCCGATGCGCAGCATGCGCACGGTTAGCCCTTGAGGCGCTTACTCGGCGGAAAGCTTGCGCGCCTTGATCAGCGCGTGCCAAAAGGTCGTTTCCTTCTCGATGAACGCGCCGAGGGCCGGGCCATCGCCGGGAATGACTTCGAGGCCGAAGTCTTCGAGCCGGGCTTTGACTTCGGGTACGGCGATCGCCTTGTTCATCTCGGTGCTCAGGCGCGCAACGATGTCGGCCGGCGTGCCTTTCGGTACGAACAGGCCTTGCCAGGCGGTGACTTCGAAGCCCTTGATGCCGATCTCGTCGAGCGTCGGGACATCAGGCAGCGATGGCAGCCGCTTCAATGACATCACCGCCAGCGCGCGCAGCTTGCCGGAGCGGATGTGCGGCAAGCCGCCGGCGGTGTCGACCACCATCATCGGCACTTGCCCGCCGATCAGGTCTTGCACGGCCATGCCGGTACCGCGATAAGGCACATGCACGACAAAGCTGTCGGTGCGGCTTTTCAGCAGCTCCATCGCCAGATGGTGCGGGCTGCCGACGCCGGGCGAGGCATAGCTGTATTTGCCAGGGTTCTTCTTGATTTCCGCCAGCAGCTGCTGAGCGCTGCTAAAGCCGGCCTGCGGGTTCACGGCGAGAATCAGCGGAAAGCGAGCCATCAGGCCGACCGGGCGAAACTCTTTCGGGTCGTAGGGCAGATGTTTGTACATCGCCGAGTTGAGCACCAGCGCGCCGTTGTCGCCGGTCATGATCGTGTAGCCGTCGGGTGCCGATTTCGCCGCGTTGTCGGTGCCGATGATTGCGGCGGCGCCGGGGCGGTTGTCGATGATCAGTGTCTGCCCAAGCTGCTTGCCCAACTGCGGCGCCAGCTGCCGTGCGAGGTAATCGGAGCCGCCGCCGGCCGGGTACGACACGACCCAGCGGATCGGTTTGCTGGGCCAGGCCTCGGCGCCGGCGGCCAGTGGCACAGCCCATGGAAGCAGCGCTAGGCTCGTGATCAGCAAGCGGCGAAATGAACGGGTCGAAGAGGGCAGCATCACAAAGCTCCAGCAGTCGGGTGTCAATCATCTTATCGACGCAATGCGACGCAGTGAGCGAGGGCGGCCCGCGATAATCCGGCGGATGACGACACCGCTTTCTTTCCATCCCCGTCTTGATGCCGCCGCAGGCTGCGAATTGTGTGAATGTGCGGGCGGCTTGCTGCTCTGGAGCGACAGCGATTGGCGGGTGATCCGAGCCGATGACGCGGCATTTCCAGCGTTCTATCGCGTGGTCAGCCAGCGCCACGTCAGCGAGCTGTCGGAGCTGACCGAATTGCAACGGCAGCGCTGTCTCGATCTGGTTTGCGCAGTCGAGCGTGTGCTGCTGGAGCGGTTGAAGCCGACCAAGGTCAACCTGGCGGCGCTGGGCAATTTGGTGCCGCACCTGCATTGGCACATCGTGGCCCGCTTTGCATGGGACAGCCATTTTCCGCAGCCGATCTGGGGTGTGCGCCAGAGGGAAGTCGAGCCCGGTGCGGTCAGCCGCCTCGCCTGTTCACTGGCCGAACTTGACGCGGCCGTGCTGGCTACACTGCAGCGACTTTCCTGACGCTCTCGCAAACACAACCCTCCATGGCCGGCCTCACGCCCCAAACCCCGCAGCCCACGGCCATCACCGTGCACCAGCAGTCCAAGGCGCTGGAAGTCGCGTTTGCGGACGGGCGGGTGTTTCGCATTCCGTTCGAGCTGATGCGCGTCTATTCGCCATCGGCTGAAGTCCAAGGGCATGGCGCCGGTCAGGAAGTGCTGCAGATCGGCAAGCGCGATGTCGATCTGATCTCGCTCGATCCGGTGGGCAACTACGCCGTGCAACCGACCTTCTCCGACGGCCACAGCACCGGCATTTTTTCCTGGGACTACCTGTACTTTCTCGGCTCGCAAGAAGCGCAACTGTGGGCGCAATACGAAGCGCGGCTGCAGCAAGCCGGGCAGAGCCGAGACAGCGTGTCGGAACGCCCGACGGATCCGTCCGCCGATCAGCCCGCTTCCGGCTGCGGCCACCATCACTGAGCGGGCCGATGCCGTCATCGCCCACTGCAACCCATTGAGTCCTCCATGAGCAATACCCATTTCGGCTTTCAGACCGTCGACGAAGCAGAGAAATCCAGCCGCGTGCGCGGCGTCTTCGATTCGGTGGCATCGCGTTATGACGTGATGAACGACTTGATGTCGATGGGCCTGCATCGGGCCTGGAAGGCTTACACCGTGGCGGTCGCGGCCGTGCGCGAGGGAGATCGCGTGCTTGACATCGCTGGTGGCACCGGCGACCTCGCACGCGCGTTTGCGAAGAAGGTCGGCCCGCGCGGGCTGGTCGTTCACACCGACATCAACGAGGCGATGCTGCGCCAGGGCCGCGAGCGCTTGATCAACGAAGGCCTGGCGCTGCCGACATCGATCTGCGACGCGGAGGCCTTGCCCTTTCCATCGGAAAGCTTCGACCTGGTGTCGGTGGCCTTCGGCCTGCGCAATATGACCCACAAGGATCGGGCGCTGGCCGAGATGAACCGCGTGCTGCGCCCCGGCGGCCGCTTGCTCGTGCTCGAGTTTTCGAAGGTGGCAGCGCCGCTGGAGAAGGCTTATGACTGGTATTCGTTCAAGGTGCTGCCGCGCCTGGGCCAATGGGTGGCGGGCGACGCGAAGAGCTACCAATACCTCGCCGAGTCGATCCGCATGCACCCGGGCCAAAAGGAATTGAAGGCGCTGATGAAGACGGCCGGATTCGGCCATGTCGACGTCCACAACCTCAGCGCGGGCGTGGTGGCCCTGCACGCCGGCATCAAATGCTGAAAACCGCGGTGGTTCGCCACCGGTTGGAGGCATGGCTCGATCCCGCCTTTGGCGTAATTTTCTGACCTCATGTTTGCAGTGAGTGTGTCTCTGCGGAGTCACCCCTTATCCGGGGCCGCAGGGCCGTTACGCATCACCGGTACACTCGTCCTTTGTTCCCGGATGCCCGCTCGAAAGTCAGCGCTTTCGGGTATGTTGATCAGACCGATCCCTCGCTCGGAACTTCCAGGAGCCTCTTGCCGATGACTGCCTTTTCGACGCCGTCGCGCTTCGCATTCAACTCCGGTCGACTTCTGGCCATGGCCGTGGCCTGCAGTGCGGCATTGCTGGTCGGTTGCGGCGGAAAAAACAAAGACAAGCCCGCCTCGCAAACGGCCGCCAAGGTCAACAAAGAAGAGATCACCGTCCATCAGATCAACTTCGTGCTGCAGCAGCGCGGCATTGCCGGCTCACCAACGCTGCCGACGAGCAAGCAGGTGCTTGACCGTCTGGTCGATCAGGAGCTTGCGATCCAGCAAGCCCAGGAGCAGAAGCTGGAGCGCGATCCGCGCATCGTTCAGCAGCTCGAAGCCGCACGCCGCGACATCCTTGCCCGTGCTTACCTCGAGAAGGTGGGGGCTACCGCTCCCAAGCCCACCGCCGAAGAGGTGAAGGTGTATTACGACGCCAAGCCGGCGCTCTTCAAAGAGCGGCGTATCTACAGCCTGCAGGAACTGGTGGTCGAAGCCAAGCCCGAGCAGGTCGAAGTGCTGCGTGCGAAGGTGCTGGCCGCGCAAGACGTCAACGAATTCGTCACCTTCCTGAAGGCCAATGGTTACAAGTTCGCGGGCAATCAGGAGACGAAGGCGGCTGAGCAACTGCCGCTGTCCAGTCTCGATGCTTTTGCCCGCATGAAAGATGGCCAGGCGCTGTTCAACGCCCACGCGACCGGGGTGCAGGTTGTGTTCCTCGCCGGTTCGCGCAGCCAGCCGGTCGATGAAGAGCGCGCAAAGCCGGCGATCGAGCAGTTCTTGCTCAATGAGCGCCGCCGCAAAATCGTCGACGATGACATCAAGGCATTGCGTGCTGCGGCGAAGATAGAGTACGTCGGGGAATTCGCTTCGGCGGCCGCGTCAGCACCTGTGGCCACGGCCGCTTCGCCGATCGCTTCCGAGCCGGCCTTCGCCGCTTCGGGGCCCGACGCGGCGAGCATGGAAAAAGGCCTCACGGGTTTGAAATGAGCAACGGTGCCACGGCACCGTTCGAGAGACATTGAACAGGAGTTGATGAGAGCATGAGTACCTTGATGCGTTTCGCTTTGCTGTGCTGGATGCTGGCTTTGGCATGCGTTGCACCGACGTTTGCCCAAACCCCGCAGCAGCCCGCCAACAAGACCTTGGAATATGTGCTCGGCGCTGGCGACATCATTCGGGTGTCGGTCTACCAGAACCCGGACCTGAGCCTGGAAACCCGGATCTCGGAACTCGGCCAGATCACCTTCCCGCTGGTGGGCAATGTGTCGGTCGGTGGTGCTTCGGTCTCGTCGGCCCAGGACCGCATTGCAAAGCAGTTGCGCGACGGGGGCTTTGTCTTGAAGCCCCAGGTCAACGTCATGCTGGTGCAGGCGCGCAGCAGCCAGGTGTCGATTCTCGGGCAGGTCTCGAAGCCCGGCCGCTACCCGATCGAAACCGTCAACAGCAAGGTCTCTGAGATGATTGCCACGGCCGGTGGCGTGCTGCCCGCAGGTGCCGATGTCGTGACCTTGACGGGCGTGCGCAATGGCGCACCGGTCAAGCTCAGCATTGATTTGCCATCCGTCTTTCAAGGCGGCAAGGCCGATCTGGATGTCGTGGTGGCCAATGGCGACACGCTGTTCGTCGACCGTGCTGCCACCTTCTACATCTATGGCGAAGTTCAGAAGCCCGGCGTCTATCGCCTGGAGCGCGGCATGACCGTGCTGCAGGCTCTGGCGCAGGGCGGTGGCTTGACCCAGCGGGGCACCGAGCGTGGCCTGCGCCTGCATCGCCGTGACGCGAGCAACGCGCTGAAGATCACTGAGCCGGGCATGAACGATGTGGTTGAGCGCGACGATGTGATCTACGTTCGCGAATCCTTGTTCTGACAGCCCACGTGGAGCCACAAGCGACCATGTCAGCGATCCAGTACCTGCGCATCATCCGGGCCCGCAAGTGGCTCGTGTTGATCCTGGCGGTTCTCGTGATTGCAGCAGGCGTGGTCGTGGCGTTGACTTTGCCGAAGCGCTTCACCGCGCAGAGTTCGTTGGTCGTCGAGATGCGCATCGATCCCGTGCTGGGCGCGCTGGCGCCGGGCATGGCGTCACCGGCTTACCTGGCCACGCAACTCGAGATCCTGAAGAGCGATCGCGTCAGCAAGCGCGTCGTCTCGACGCTCGGCATCGAGAAGTCACCGGCGGCCATCAAGCAATGGCGTGAGGCGACCCAAGGCAAGGTGCCGATGGATCTGTACTTCGGCGACCTGATGGAGCTGGGGCTGACCGTCGAGCCGGGGCGCGGCAGCAACCTGATCTACATCACCTACACGTCGAAAGACCCTGCATTTGCGGCCGCTGCGGCCAACGCCTTTGCCCAGGCCTACATGGATGTTTCGGTGGAGCTTCGGGTGGAGCCGGCGCGTCAGTCCGCAGCGTTCCTGGAAACACAGGCCAAGGTGTTGCGAACGAACCTGGAGCAGGCTCAGGCGAAGTTGTCGAGCTATCAGCAGTCCAAGGGCATCGTGGTGTCTGACGAGCGGGTCGATCAGGAGATCACCCGGCTGAATTCGCTTAACGCGCAGTTGGCCGTGGCCCAGGCCGAGCGCGTGGATGCGACTTCGCGACAAAGCAATTCAGGCACCGAGCAATCGCCGGATGCGCAATCGAGCGCGGCGGTGCAAAGCCTGAAGTCCCAGTTGGGTCAGGCCGAGGCCAAGCTCGGCGAGATCAGCAGCGTCGTGGGAGTGAACCACCCGCAACGCATTCAGCTGGAAGCCCAGATCGCTCAACTGCGCTCGCAGCTCGCCTCTGAAGTCAAGCGCGTTTCCAGTGGCACATCGGCTGTCAGCCGCTCCACTTTCCAGAAGGTCGCTGAAATGCGAACGATGGCCGAAGACCAGAAGAAGCTGGTGCTGTCGTTGCGCTCGGAGCGCGATCAGATGTCGGTGCTGTTGCGCGATGTCGAGACTGCTCAGCGCGCGTACGAAGGCATCAGTCAGAAGGTCAATCAGGTCAACCTGGAAGGCCAGAACAACCAGGCCAATGTGCGCCTGCTCAGCCCGGCCACTGAGCCCTCAGAGCCGACCCGTTCGAAGGTGGTGTTGGTGATCGTGGCTTCGATCGTCGGTGGTTTGATTTTGGGTGCAGGCGTTGCTGTCGGCTTGGAACTGCTGGATCGCCGCGTGCGCGGCACGAGTGACTTGATCAGCATTCCTGGCGTACCCGTGATTGGCGTGCTTCACCCGATCGGTTCGACCGAGCCGGTGTTCCGCCGTTTGATGCTGGACAGAATCGTGACCCCTGACAAGCCCTTGCTGCCTGCGCCAGGAGCCCGCCCATGAAGATGAGCGTCTCGGTTCCGGCAGGCTCCTCGATTGCCACCCGTTCGATCGGCGCGATCCTGATGGATGGTGGCCTGCTGACGCCGGAAGATGCCGAGCGTGTGCTGCTGTTGCAGAAAGAGCAGAACCTGCGCTTTGGCGAGGCTGCGATCCGCCTCGGTCTGCTGACCGAGGCCGATATCCAGTACGCCCTGTCGCGACAGTTCGCTTATCCCTATCTGCGTGCAAGTGGTGACAAGCGATCGGTCAGCGAAGAATTGGTGGCGGCCTATGAGCCTTTCAGCCCACGGGTCGAGCAACTGCGGGCCATGCGCAGCCAGCTGATGATGCGCTGGTTCGACAAGGTCAATCAGCGCCAGGTGCTGACGATGGTCGGCACCGAGCGCGGTGAAGGCCGCAGCTATTTGGCAGCCAATCTTGCCGTCGTGTTCTCGCAGCTGGGCGAGCGCACCTTGCTGATCGATGCCGACCTGCGCACGCCGCGCCAGCATGAGTTGTTCATGCTGCAAAACAAGGCCGGCCTGTCGACGATGCTGGCCGGCCGCGCCCGCGATGAAGCCATCATCCGCATCACCGATCTGGCCGGCCTGTATGTGCTGCCTGCCGGGCCGGTGCCGCCCAACCCGCTGGAATTGCTGAGCCGCGGCATCTTTGATGACGTTCTGAACCAGGTGCGAGCGATGTTCGATGTGATCATCATCGACACGCCCTCGATGTCGGTCGGTGAAGATGCCGCCATCGTCGCGGTGCGCACCGGTGCGGCATTGGCGGTGGCCCGAAGTGCGCAAACCCGCGTCTCATCATTCAACAACATGGTGCAAGGCCTGATGAGCGCCGGCGTGGCCGTAGTTGGGTCGGTGCTGAACGATGTGCCGGCTGCAAAGAAGGCCAAGGGCAAATAGGCACCGAAATCGGGCCGTACAGCGGTCTGGTGATCTCGAGGGCGACACGGCGAGCGGCACGGGCTGCCATCTTGTTACCTGTCTGCGGCGTTATGTCACTCGACCTGTTCGCTCACGTCGCTGGCTTGACCCCTTGCTTTGATTTGGGCTTCGTTGACTAACGAGACAGAATCACGGCTTCGGCGTGAAATCACTTTGGCTGGAATACCCACGGCCGTCGCGCCGTCAGGCACGTCTTTGATCACGACGGCATTGGCGCCGATGCGCGCGTGATTGCCGATGCGCACCCCGCCAAGAATTTTGGCGCCCGCACCGATGTCAACATGGCCGCCGATGGTCGGCAATGAGTCGCCGTCGGCGGCCCCGATCGTGACCTGCTGGAAGAACAGGCAGTTCGGGCCAATCTTGGCGGCCGGGTGAATCACGATGCCGTTCGGGTGCGGCAGCAACAGGCCCCCGCCAAGCTGGCTGTTCAGTGGAATCTCGGCACCGGTCACGGCACTCCAGAAATAATGTCGCATCACCGCGATCATGCGCAAGGGGTGGCGCAGCGGATTGCGGGCGGCGCGATGAGCCTGATACGCGCGGATGCTGGCCAGCAGCGATCGCGACGGATGCCAACGAAACCAAGGCTTCTGCTCACGCGACCAGTCCGGAACGGTCGCGGACACCTGAGGCACCGCTGGGATCGTTGAGGTGGGTGAATTCATCGGCATTCGAAGTCAGGCGGTCGTCAACAGATGGTCAGCACAGGCCCAATGCGCCGTTTTCTGGAATGCCAAAGATGCCGCGCTGATGCTCCAGGCCAAGCTCTGTTGCATGCACCAGCCCTGAAGCAAAGACAACTGCGCCAGAACCGCGCTGTCGACAAAGCTCACCTCTGCCAGATCGAAGCTTACCGACTGGCGATGGTCTGCGATGCGTTGGAGTTGTTGGCGCAAGGGCTCTGCGTTCGCGTGGGCCCATGCGCCAGACAAGCGGACATGCGCGTGGCCGTGAAGCACCTTCACGTCAAGACGAGCTTGAGCCAAGGCGTGAGGGGAGGGTGTGCATCTACGCAACTGCCAAGCCAGTGGCAGCACCCGGGTCAACAGCAGCGTCGATAGCCGCAGACCATCTCTGGCATAACGCCGCCAAAGCGCGGGCTCTTCAACGATGCGCCACAGCCATTCCAGCCGCAGGTGCTGTGCCCAGGCGGGAGCCCGGCGCACGGTGCCCGCCGCAAAGTTCACCACCGCGCCAAGGTGGCTGACCAGCGGCGTGTCGAGCTTCGACAGGTTGTGCTGAATCCAGGCCTGCCCTTTTTGCGCACCCAAAGCGACTACCAGAAAATCGGCCCCACTGGTGTTGATGCGATCGATCTGCCCGGGCTGGCTCATTGCGTCGATGGTGCCGAAGCCGGGAGATTCATGGCCAACGCAGCGCATGCCGCTGGCGTCGCCGGCCGAGTTCACACGCTGGCAGGCCGCCTCGGCGGCTCCCGGGGGCCCACCAAAAAAGTAAACCGAAACGCATGATGCGGAAGGGCGCTGCAGTCGTTCGAACAGCGTGGAGCCGGCCACCCGCTCAGGCAGCCGAACGCCGATCCAGCGCGAGATCATCACGATCGGCCAACCATCGGCGACGCTCAAATCGCTTTGCTGTACCGAGCGCCGAAAGGCGGCGTCATCGATGCACTGAACCGCAAAGTTCAGGTTGGGCGTCGACAGAAAGCAGCGCTTGCGTTGCTGAATGCTTTGTCGCAAAAGCGCTTCAGCCTGCGCTTCGGTGATGGCATCGAACGGCAAGCCAAGGATGCAATGAACGTTGCGGCTGAAATCAGGCGGCACCGCGGTGCCTTTCCTGGATCTCCGTGATCGCGCGGCGCTTGCCGACCATCAGCGCGCGCCATTGATAGCGCCGCAGGAAGAGCCTGAACTCCGGATCATCGAACCGTGGCTCTCCGCGCAGCCGGCTGCGCAACCAACCCCACACCATTGCCAGGCTGCCCAGGACATACGGTTTTTCATTGATGCGGTTCAGTGCATTGGCCACCATGTAGGCGAAGCCGGTGCCCATGAAGTACTGGCCATAGCCATGCCGCATGCGGCCGGTCAGGATGCCGGTTTGGCTGGAGCCCATCGGGCGAAGGTGGATGAATCGCAATTCGGGGTCATCCCAGCTGCAGGCTATCCAGCCCTTCATGCGGCAGCGGTGTCCATCGATGCCGTCCCACATGACTTGCCTCACAAAGCCGCCCAGTTCCTGGAAGCGCGAGACGCGGTAGAACTTGCTGGCGCCGATAGAGGTCTCGTCGCCATGTCGTTCGTTGACGAGTTCACCGTGCTCCCAGATGTAGGCTTTGCCGCTGCAGGTCGCGATGCGTGGATCGGCTTCCATGCGCTTCATCAAGCCTTCGAAATATCCGGCGGGCAGGTTCAGGTCGAGGTCGAGCTTGCAAAGGTATTCGAAGTCGTTCGGATCGATGGTGTCGAAGCCCGCATAAAAGGCTTCGATCACGCCCGGGCCGACGGCACGGCGGCCGCGGTCAGTGCGGGTGACGATGCGGATCCAGTCGTGCTTCGCGGCGTACTCGGCCAGAATCTTCGGTGTGTCGTCGGTGGAGCCATCGTCGACGATCACCCACAACGCTGGCGGCACCGATTGGGCCACCACGGTGTCCAGCGTTTGCCGCATGAAGTCGGCCTCGTTGCGGCACGGCGAAATGATCACATAACGTTGATTCGGCATGGTCTTGTGGCGCAAGTTTCATCGGCGGCCACGCTCGATAGTGGTCACGCGGCGGCATGGCGCAAAGAGGGTGGGCGCTGAGTATGTCGCAAAAAAACGGGGGCTTGAGCGGGTGCTGCCGCTCTCCACTGGATCAAGGGTGCATCACGAACTTGAATGCGTTGCACTCGGAGTAAGTTCCTTCAAGCCTGGGCTTGCCTGAACAGCTCGGCCAGCTTGGTGGCCTCGGTATCCGAGTGGTGGGCTGACCAGACCGCGGTATGGGCGGTCTGGCTCATGGCGGCCAAGGTCTCGGGCGTGGCGTCGAGGCAGGAACGCATGGCTTGCGCCAGGGCATCGACATCCCCCGCCGGATACAGCCAGCCCGATCGTTCGTGTGCGACCAATTCGGGAATGCCGGCGAGGTAAGGCGCGACCACCGGCCGGCGATTGGCCATGGCCTCCATGATGACCACCGGCAGGCCTTCAGACAGGCTGGGCACAATCAAGGCGCGGGCCGCGCGCAGCTCAGCCTCGATGCCTTGGGCATCAAGCCATCCAGTGATGCGGATGCGGTCGGTGATGCCATGCTGCCGCGCCAGCGCTTCGACATCGCCACGCATCGGTCCGTCGCCTGCCAGCACCAATTCAAACGACACCCCTTGGCTCGCCAACTGGCTTGCCGCTTCGATCAGCAGGAGCTGGCCTTTTTCCTTGGACAGCCGGCCGATGCAGACGAGCCGCCTGACGCCGGCCTGCGCTGGCGGCGCTGCATCGCCGTACCCGCTTTCCAAGCCGCAACGCACGACCTGCACCTTGCGCCACGAGGTGTGAGGCACCCATTTGAAGATCTGGCTGCGGCCGAAGGCGCACACCGCGGCGACGAACGATGCCTGCCCGACGGTGCGATCAAGCCCCATCTGAGCGGGCCGGTCCATGATGTCTGAGCCGTGGGCCGTGAAGCTGTAGGAGATGCCGCCCAAGGCACTGGTTAGCATCGCGACTTCGGCCGGGTTGGTCGCGAAGTGAGCATGCAAATGGCGGGTTCCGGTTCGCTGCATCCAGGCGTGAATCCAGCAGGCTTCCACCAGATAAGCCATGTGCACTGGCCAGGGCCGATCAGACTTTCGCGCCATCTGCCAGGCCAGGCGGGCGGCCGACAAAAAGCGCCGTGGTGACTTGAGTGACGCGCGCGTTACCGGCCCCAGCAAGGACGCCGCACCGCCTTTCAGCACATAGGCGGTGCGCCCGCGCTCCGCGATGTCCAGCGTATCGACCAGAGGGAGGTCCCAGCCGCGCAAGGCGATTCGGTGCACCGTCATACCCAGGCGCTCCAGCGCATGGATTTCGCGGCGGATGAAGGTGTGGCTGACCGATGGATACTGGTTCACCAGGTAGGTGATGGGCTCGGTCATCGGAGGATCAAGACTTGTGGAATGAGTTCGTCGTCGTTCCGCGTTGCCGAGTCAACCAGTATTGGCATTGGCCCAGCAGCTCAGGGAATTTTCCGAGGACGAGGAAGGTGGCGCTCCATAGGCGATGCTTCCGCTCTCCCGTCATCGCCGACGCTATCCGCAGGACCTGCACCGGGTAGATCAGAAGCAGCAGCAAGGCCAGCGAGTGAAGCCAGAGCGCAGCGGAAAGAATGGCCAGCGGGACCAACGCGGCCCACAGCCACGCACGCAAGGTTTGGCGCACCATGTTCCGGTCCTGGCTGCCGTACATGTTTGCTGCCTGGGCATAACCGAAGCCAACCCGGCGGGTGCGTTTCCACCACTGATTGAATTTCAGCATCGCCGAATCGTGCCAAGCCATCGCGATCGGCAAACGCCAGATCTTCCAGCCGGCAGTGCGAAGGCGCAGACAAAGTTCGGGTTCTTCGCCTGCGAAAAGATCATCGCGAAATCCCCCTACTTGCTCGAAAGCCTCGATGCGCATCATGGCAATGCCGCCGCAGGCCTCAATTTTTCCGCTTGGCAACATCGCAGATTGATCGGCAATGCGGTTGTAGACAGAGCGTTCGGGAAACCTTTCGCGTAAGCCACCGCATACGCATGCCACCTTGGGGTCTCGTTCAATGAATGCCGCCGCCTCATCAAACCATCCCTGGATGATTTCGCAGTCGCCATCGATGAACTGGATCCAGCGGGCCGGCTGAGCAACCTGCTTCAATCGCGCAAAACCGGCGTTGCGCGCACGGGCCGCGGTGAACGGGATCTTCATGTCCAGTTCCACCACTTCAATCCCTTTCGATCGTGCCATGTCCACGGATGTGTCGGTGGAGGCTGAGTCTACATACACCACCGTCGCGACGAGATTGCGAATGGAGTCAAGGCAGCGCACAAGACGCTCTCCTTCATTGCGACCAATGACAACCACCCAGATGTCGAGATGGCGTTGGCCAGGCATTTCCTGCGAGGCTGAGGGCGAAAGTTGATTCGTCACGACAATATTTCGCTGGGTTCTCTGGTCGCGTGATGCGACCGTTCACGGGTTGATGCCAGGCGCGCGGCACCCGGATTCATGCAGGCGGCTTTACCGGATTAGTTTACTCATCATGTGTTACTGGCTGCCTCTGCTGTGCGTGGGCTGCTTCGAGTTGGCGTCTTCAATGGTTGGATTCAAACGAATAAGCCGATGCTGGAGGCAGATCAGGTGGAATCCGGTTTCGAGCGCAGCCGGGCAGAAAGCCGGTGTCCCAGATCAATGAAGCGCTGTTCAAAGTGAACGGTGGACAAATGCGAAAGCACTGCCGTCAATGCAAACAGCAGCGGCCGCTTGGCGTACTTGATCCAGCCAGGCCCACTGCCCAGCCAGGTGAACATCAACAGGTGATGCGTGATGTAGACGGCATAGGAAATTTTCGCCAAGTAGGCCAGCGAGCGCTTGTTTAACAGCCAGTTAAGACCTGATGGTGAATTGAACAGACTGGCCGCGACAAGCAATGCTGCGGCGTAAGGTCGCAAGTAATTCAATGTGCCGGCGCCTGGATGGCTGCAAAGCATCAGCAGCCCTCCAAGGAGATAAGCGTTGAGGCGGCGAGCGACTCGGATTGGCATCGTGCCAAAACGCCCATCAAAAGTCATTGCGAGCATCGTGCCGGCCAAGATCTCGTCGGCACGGCGCCAAGTGACGATGTCGGCCTCTGCGCCCCAGCCTATTCGATGTGCGGTGATGCCAATGCAAATCAACGGCAGCAAATACAAGCCGCGCGTGCCGAACATCCGCACGAGCAGTGCGATGCCGATATAGAACTGCACTTCAACGCACAGGCTCCAGAAATGACTGGCAACTTCAGTGAGGTGTTGTGGCGGTAGGTTGGCATAGAAGAGGAAGTTTGGTAGATAAGCGTTGCCTGGGGCTGCGATCAACGGCAAGGTAATGATCAAGGCCACCCAGGCCAGCGGCACGATCCGGAAGAAGCGCCGAATCAAAAAATCGGTGACGCTGGTGTTTCGTAGCAGGAAACGAGTAATCAGGAAGCCCGACAAGGTGAAAAACAGGGCCATCCCCATCAGCCCCGCAGTGTCATTCAATTGCCATGATTTCGGCCCCAGGGGCAACAGGTGAGCAGCAAGTACCAGGATGATGCTGATACCGCGCCAGCCATCCAGGGCGGAAAGGTGCTGATCGGCGGCAGGTGCTGGCGAAGATGGCACAGTAACCCTTGGCAGTGTGGGTGTGAGGGCAGGGTGGTGATCGCGTCAGAGTTTCAGTGTCACGCACCAGACCCCTCCTCGGCCAGAATGCCGTGCTGAAATATGAAATGCGCCGGGATTGCTGATGGTCATCCATCGGGGGCGCGACGGGATCAGGTCATTCAACGAAGCAACAAAGTGCGGGCGTATAAGGTTCATCCACCCACCGGCCCAGCCTCCGTGCGGGCCCGCCGCGCCCGTCCACGGATGGAGGCTTCTTTCCCGAGGCATGGTCATGGGTCCCCCGAGTCAGTGGATTGGACACGAAAGATGTCGAAAGTCTTGAGTCACACTCGTGGGCGGCACTTTTGAATATGAATGCGGACATGAATACTTCCTTTCTCAAGAAGGCTAGGGCCTTGTATCGAAGCGCCGCCGGAGCCCTCGTTTATTGGTTCGGGTTAGGGCGTGGCTTTGAGTTGCTGACGCGTCCCGGCGGCGCCATTGTTCTGATGTATCACAGCATCGCCGCGGACGAAGTGGCCGTCGCCATCGATCCGCCCAACCGCATGTCGCCGCGCGAGTTTGAACGCCAGATGGCGTTCCTTAGCCGGCATCGGCGAGTCATTTCATTGACAGAGTTAGTTACTGACATTGAAAAAGGACGAACGCCTGCCGCAGGCACCGTGTGCATCACATTCGACGACGGTTATCTCGACAATTTGACCGTTGCTGCGCCGATTTTGGAGAGATACCGCTTGCCTGCGACCTTGTTTTTGCCGACGGCCTACATTGATCGAGCCCAAACACAATGGGCTGACGAATTGCATCGTCTTTTCAGCCAGCGAACTGAGGGCTGGTTAAAGTTGACCGCACTGGGCATTGATGCTGATCTGGCGGAAAAAGAGCAGCTGATTGCTGCACGCAAAGTCGTGCATCTGCATCTTCTGCATTCGGACTACGCCACGCGCAACGCCACGCTGCTTGCCCTGGAGCAGCAATTGAAGCCGAACGGCAAGGCCCCCCGGCTGACAATGAACTGGGACGAGGTGCGTGAGCTGGTGCGCCGTTACCCGGGCTTCGAGATTGGTGGTCATTCACGCCATCACATCGATCTGAAGACCCACCATGGCAATGAGGCGATGGATGAGATCCAAGGCTGTGCCGATGACTTGCGGCGTGAATTGAGTGTTCAAGCTCAGCATTTTTCGTTTCCATATGGCCGTTGGCGGCCAGAAACCCGCGACATGGTGCAAGCCGCTGGCTGGCGCTCCGGCATTGGTGCTGGCGTGAACGTCAAGATCGGTCAGACCACTGATCGCTACGTAATGGCTCGCCCAGACACCCCCCATTCGATGACCGAACTGCGCTTCTGGACGAGCGGCGCCTATCCTGGTGCGTTGGCCATGCTGGGTGCGCATTGATGCAGACGCCCCTGCTGCCTGTGACGGCAATCATCGTCACCTACCAATCCGCCCGGACTTTGGCGCCCACGCTTGCCGCGATGAAGCGATGCCATGACGAGCGCCTGCTGGAATGCATCATCGTTGACAACGGCAGCATCGACGGCACGGCGCAGGTGCTACATCGTGAAGCTGCGTGGGCCAAGATCTTTTTGACGGGACAGAACAGTGGGTTCGGTCGTGGCTGCAATGTGGGCCTTGCCGAGGTCGAAAGCCCGTACACAATTTTTGTCAATCCTGACGCAGTGGTCGAGCCTGAGGCCATTCGTGCATTGCTGGCGTTCATGGACGAGCATCCCCACGTAGGCATTGCCGGCCCTGCAATCGTGGAAGGCGAAGATGAACAATCGTTGGTGCTGCAGGGCGCGGGTGAACGTGCAACACCAATGACGCTCATTCGTTCGGCCATGCCCGTGCTGTCTAGTGCCACGTCGATGCGCCCGATCATTCCGGGCGGTGAGTCTTTTCGTGCTGGCTGGGTCTGCGGTGCTGTCTTCATGGCGCGTACGGAATTGATGAAACGCCTGAACGGGTTTGATTCCCGCTTCTTTTTATATTGGGAAGAGACCGACATCTGTCGCCGTGCAGATGACCTGGGTCTGCAGACCTGGGCGGTGGCGTCGGCTGTAACGCGCCATGTGGGCGGCGCCAGTTCCGTGGACGATGGAACGCGCATCGGTGGTTGCATTGCAAAGCACTATTACCAAAGCCGCCGCTACTACATGATCAAGCATCATGGCTGGCTGGCCGCTACTGCGGCTGAAGCCAGTGAAGCGTTGCTGTTAGGCCTGCGCACCTTGGTGGATGTGATGCGTGGAAGAGGGTGGCACAGGCTTCGGCCTCGATTGCAAGCTCCGTTATTGAGTCAACCGAGGAAGGTCTGAGGTGGGCGTCAGTTATCGACTCATCGCTCCCTCTGAGATGGACAGCGCATTACTGCAGAGCTGGCGAGCGATTCAGCAGACCAACGAGGGCTATGCCAGCCCGTATTTCTGCCCCGAATTCACGCAGGCAGTTGGACGGGTTCGCGATGACGTGCGCGTTGTTGTTATTGAGAACGAGCAGCAGGTGGTTGGCTTTTTCCCTCATCAGCGTGGTCGCTTCGGCATGGGAAAACCGGTCGGCGGCCCGTTCTCCGATTACCACGGCGTGATTGCTGTGCCGGACTGCGAATGGCGGCTCGAGGAACTGATGCAAGCGGCCCGTTTGTCGGTGTGGGCCTTCGATCACCTCGTCGGTGCGACGGATCAGTTCGATGCCCACGTGACTTCGAAAGGGCGGTCTCCCCAAATTGATTTGAGCGCAGGCTTTGCAGAGTTCGAGCGCGGTCGCCGCGAGGCAGGATCGGATTTCATTCGCAAGACGCAAGGCTTGGCGCGCAAGCTCGGCCGCGAGGTGGGTGAGCTGCGCTTTGTTTATCACGAGCCGAAAGCCCTGCCACAGCTCATCGAATGGAAAAGCGCGCAGTACCGGCGCTCCCATCCTGATGGCCAGGATTTTGTCTTCAGCAATGTCTGGACGACCGCGTTGCTGCGGGAGATCGTTGCGTGCCAGGGTGACGATTTTGCCGGTATCTGTTCGGCCCTCTATGTGGGTGACCGATTGATAGCGGCACACATGGGCATGCGCTCGCGCAGACATTGGCACTATTGGTTCCCTTCGTACGCGATGGATGTGTCCAAGTATTCGCCGGGCAGCATCTTGCTGTTGCGCATGGCCGAGGCTGCTCAATCAAACGGCGTGCAAGTCATCGATCTGGGCAAAGGTGATTCTCAATACAAGGGCACCTTGATGACGGGGGCTGCAGATTTGCGGGAAGGGGCTGTCGAGTTGCCGTCCTTGTTGGCCAGGGCGCGTTCAGTGCAACGCCTCCTTGAAGCTTGGGAAGTAGCAGGGGGAGTTGCTCACGCGTTGGCCAATGTGCCTGCTCGTGCGGCGAGGCGTTTGCAACGCGCGGGTCGTTTCCGCTAACGGAGTGATTTTCCTTGGCGGCCACGTAGGGATGTTCCAGAGTGGTCAGCGATCGCCTGACGGTAGATGCCGATCGTTTGGTCGACGAGCGTCTTCAAATCGTGACGCGCCTGAGCCGCTATCTGGCCTGCCTTACCCATTTCGGCTGCATGTTGCGGGTGGTCAAGCATGTACAGGATCTGTTGGCAGAGGTCGTCCATGTCATCGGATCGCGCCAACAGGCCAGAGACTTGGTGTTCGATCAACTCTCCCACGCCGCCCGTATCAATGGCCACGATGGGGCAGCCCTGCATCATTGCTTCAAGCGCCGTGTTGGGTTGGTTGTCCCAACGGGATGCGATCAAGGTGACCAACGCACGCCGTCGCATGGACGGAATGGCAGTCGGAGCTTGGCGACCAAGGTATTCGATGCGGCTTTGTTCGGCAGGCTGAAACAGCGAGGCCACGAAGTCGTTGAGATGGATAGGCTTTCCATCTTCACCAGGAATTCCGCGATCCGGGCCGATGAAAATCAGCTTCAATGCCGGGGCCATCTTCAGTAGGAGGTGAAACACACGTAGAACCAGGTCACCACCTTTCCTGTGATCGAACCGGCCGACAAAAATCAGGGTCTTGCCTTCGCAGGTGGCCAGCCTCCAGTGGTCGTCTGCGGGGGCTGGCGCCATCGGATTGGGCACGGTGGCGGCCAAGGCTGGTGTCAGTTCGTAGTAACGCAAGGTTTCATCGAGTGTGGTGCTCGATGGCGAGATGACATAGCGCATCTGCCGAAGCGCGAGGCCTTCGTCGGCAATTTTTTGTTGCCCGCTTTGCCCATGCTTCTCTTCCAGCAGGTCGAGAAAGGCCGGGCCGTGCAGCTTGACCACCACTGGCACGGATATGCCGGCCTGTAGATCGGCGCACCAGCCGAAGGACTCCTCGATCTCGATCACGTCGATCGGGTCTGCGAGATGCACTTCAAGCATCTTTCCGGCGATGACATGACCCCAGCGTGGAGTTGTCGCCATCTCGCGCGATATCACTCGCTTCCATTTTCGCCGTAACCGCTGCCATAGCGTTGGTTGTGACCTAACGAGATGAATGCCCTCACACCGATGCCCCTCACTGATGTTGCCCGTGAAGACCGAGACTCGATGGCCTTGCCTCGTCAATTCATCGCGCATGTGCCCGACATACGTGATGATTCCATTGGAATGTTCGCTGGCCGGCCAAGCCGGCGAATACATTGCGATGTGCATGTTCTTCCAGACAAGAGAAATGTCAGAGCAGTGTCTTCAGATACTCACGCAGGCCGGCAACATGAATGCTTTTGCTGACAGCCAATGATGCAACGAAGGTGAATGCTAGAAATCCAAGCTTCAGCGATTCGTATCGCACGATCATCATTCGCTCGCGATGCTGGAGATACCAAAGATAAGAAAGCGCCGGAAGCGTTTCAAGCATCCCGGCGTACAGGAAACCTTCAAAGCCATAGAAGTAGTAGCCAAGCAGGCATCCGGGGACGACCCAGCTGATGCGCAGCACATTGCCAACGAGCACAACATGAGTGTGTCCTGCGGCAACGAGCAAGTCTTCTGCGGGGGCGGCGAGCGAGATCAGCGCGCCGCGTACTAAAAACGCCTGGAGGATCACGCCGGCGTAGACGTAACGTGAATCGAAAAGCACCTGCACGATCAGATCGGCCGCACCAGCGCCAATGGCGGGAAGCCCAAGAATGATGACGAAGATCTTGATGTTGTTGCGGTAGAACCGAATATGCGCCGTCGAGCGATCGGTGCGGATGTCATGTGCGCATCGTGGGTATATCACCGAACGGCTGATCTTCTCTACGAGTCCGATCAACGGTCCCGAGACGTTGGACGCCAATCCGTACAAGCCGAACAGGTGGAGATCGAACAGTTTCAGGAAAATGATGCGGTCGAATTGATTGAGAAAGAAAGCGAGGATGCTCGAGGGCGCCACATGCTTGGAAAAATGGAACAGATCCTTGCGTGCAGCGGTATCGACCTGGAAGTGAGGGCGCTGCGGGCGGAAGAACGCGTGACTTGCCAGCGTGACCAACAGCCGATTGATCAGCATTCCGTACAAGATTCCGTGATAGTCCTTCGAATGCAAAGAGTACAGAATTACAAATGGAACCGTGATCAGGTTGGAAGCGAGCTCGACGTAGTTGACGATGTAGATTTTCTTGTGCCGCGAGGCCAGGATGAATGACATCGATTCAAGGGCATGGATCAAAAACCAAAATGAGAAGATCCGCAGTGCATCAGTAAGCAAAGGGGTGTCATAGATCTTGGCAATCCAGGGTGCGGCAAAAAACAGCAATGAGGTATTCAGAACTCCTCGCAAGAGGCGGATCGTCCACATCGTGTTGATGAAACTCTGCTCATCGCCACGCTCGTGCCGGATCATCAAGCCGACGATGCCGAGATCGGAAAACATTTCCACGAATGCGACGATCGAGGTCAGCGTACCGATGACGCCATAGGCTTCGGGCGCAAGGATCCGCGTCAGGATCATGCTGCTAACCAGCTTAATCAGCGCCAGCGCCGCGAAGCAAGTGACGGTGGCGAACAGGTCGCTGCGCAGATTGATTCTTTTGAACACGGCCTTGGTGTAGTAGGTGGACGAGGATGTGGTCAGCTGCCTTGCAGTCGACCAGTCGCGGTTGCTAGGCCAGATGTGCGAGCGATGAATTCGGTGTTCGGGGTAATCCTGCGTTAAGCCTCGCGCGACCTTGCGCAGCATAGGCAGTCCCGAGTGCAGCGAGCATCCACGCGATCAATGCCAGGCTTGTCGCAAAACTGCCGGTTGCCATCATGATCAAGGTGCCCAGCAAGCACGCCAGCAAATTGCTGCCGAGCAATGAGAAATCAGGATGTTGCTGTTCGGTCTTTCGCAGTGTCGAAAAATAGTTCCACCCAGCGGTAATGAAGATGCCACAGAACAATGTCAACCCGACGAGGCCAGAAAAAAGCGCCACGGTGGCATAGGCATTGACCAAATCGATGATGCCTTCGCCTTGCCGCATTTCTTCCATTTGACTCATCACGAAGGGGTCGCCGAACAGTGGATTCTGAGCCACCAATTTCCACGACAAATCCGCGAGGCGCTGACGGTAGACCACGTTGTTCAGATCGACCGTCCCGACGAAAGGCAGGTTGTCAATGATCTTGCTACCCACGGGCGATACCAGCACGACTCCCGCCAGCGCAGCGAATACCAGCGAGGCTTTGAGCAGCTTTGCCATGCCGCGCGGTTGCAGGAAGAGATAGGCAAATAACGCTGCAATGGCGACGATCCAGGGCGCCCGGGAGTAAGCAGCCAGCAGGCCGAGCCACATCACTCCCGCGCCTGTCAATGTCACGTAACAGCTGGCCGTTCGCGTTCGCAGGTAGAGCCAGAAGCCGAATCCCATGGACATAACATAACCCAATGCAAGTGGGTGTCCGGCCGACGCAAGAGCACGCAATGAATTGCCGCGGAATACATAGGCGGCTTCATCGTTCAGATTCCAGAGTTCGCCGATGCCACCGTAGAGTGGCCAGGTTTTGGCTGCCTCGAACGCTGCGATAGGGGCTGATATTGCGCAGGCCAAGCAATAGCAGGCCAGCACGTCAATGATTGCGGCCTGCGTGCGCAAGCCTCGGCTGAAGGCGTAGTAAGGCAGTAGAAAATCCATACCCAGCAGCAGCGCGCGCCTCAGGGTATTGGTGGGTGCTTCGTAAGGTATGTTGAGCACCAGCTGCAGGCCGGCATATGCCAGCACAAGGATGTCTGTCCAAGTGAATTTGCTAAAACTATCATCGGGGGCGCGAAATAGTTTCCACGCAAAAGGAGCCAGCAGGGCCATGGCCAGCAGGCGGTAGTTTCCTAAATCGAAAACGCGGATCGACCCGATCCCTGGTATTTCCAGCCCAGTCGGTGGAATGACATGAAGCATCAGCAGATAAAATGCGAGGATATGTGTATCTTTGCTTGCGGCCCATATATAGGCAATGCCAGCGACCAGCACGAAAAGCCAAAAGCTCGGACTGACGAATGCCGTAACAGTCAATAGAAGCCAAGTATTTCTCCGACGACAGAAATCCTGGGCCGTCATAAAGCGATGCCAGATTGGCTTGCCCAGCGCAAATACCGCTATGGCAATGGTCAGTACCACTACCAAGGCTTTCAAGTTGGCAATCATGCGTCGGTGATGGATGCCGTATTGTTTAGCGAATAATGCGCCGCTTGATGGCGAAAGCATAGCGAAGCAGCGCGGGCGGTACCCATTGCCTCAGATGTTGATCGAGTCGTAAATTGCGCGCTTCTCGCTGTGTTTTTGCGTCATCGCCCGGGCGCGCTTGATAAATGGTATCGCTGTTGGGTAGCTCTTTATAAATCTCTTTTGAGGCCGTGTAGTAGTAAAGGGCCAAAGACCGCCTCAATAGTCCAGGGGGTAATGTCATTGGATCGGGATGACCATGATACGAATCCGCATCAGTATTAAAAATAACACATCGATTGAAAATTGGCGCGATGGCATGTTGCTTCGCTATCATTTTCCGGTCCCATAGTTCCAAATAGCCGCCGTAATGCTTTTCCCATTTTTCATTCAGATAAACGATCAGATTCATCCGGCGATTCAGATGAAGTCGTTCATTGATGCGAAAGTCGGCGTGAATTCCAAGTTTTCCACCGCTGGCCGTTTCATGATAACCTCCGCCGTCGAAATGTGGATCAGGTATCAAGCCTTGTATGGACGATAGTCCTTCAAGGAATTCCAATACAGGTTGGGAGTTGAAAAAATGAAAAAGGGCGCGAGACGAGGAATTGCAGTCCTCAGGAAGAATTTGCCTTTTGTGCAGCCCGGCATAGCCCATTTCAAATACACGATCAGACTGAAGCTTTTGATCGGGGAAGTTGTTCAGCGCTAAACGCGCCACAATTTCCGGCAGAAAGTTATCTAACACAATGTGAGGAAAGGGTTCGGCGAAACAATAGCTTTCCGACAGGTCTTCGCCTATTTCGCGAGCGTGCATGGTGTCGAGTTTGAAACCATCGTCCATCCGGATTGGCAGAATAGGTGACGTTGCAGCGGGGACGTCGCGGGCCGCTGCGGCTTCGCTATTGACGTGGTTCATCAGAATTGAGTCCTTTCATGCCGCATTGGCGCGTGGGAGCAGAGATTCGACGGGGGACCCGTCGCATGACCAATGGCAATTTTGGCTCAGTGTCGATGCATTTCTTTATGGCTGAACTCATCCAGCAAGTGATGCAGGGCTTGCGTCAGTCGAAGCCGCGCACTGGCTGCGGTGAACGTGTGATCAGCGTTATCGATCACAGTGACGCTGATTTTTTTGTCGCGCTGCAAACGTTCTCCTACTGCCCCAGCCTCTTCGCGAAGAATGATTTGCCCGGGGTCGCCGCGGGCGAACACAAAGTGAAGTGACACGCCTGACTGTGTCACTGCCTGCAAATCTGCCGCGAGGTCCTGGGCAACGGGTCGGCCCATGGTTCGTGCCAGCGTGCGGAACTGCAGCTTGATCCGCCGCTTGCCACGTGCGGCCAACACTCGCATCAGGCCTTTCATGTCAGTTTTACCCTGTATCAACTGCAGCCACTTTTTGGGATCACGAAGGCTGCGGCCTGCGTTGGCCATATGTTCCAACTGACCACCAGGATGCGTTGAGGTGTCTTTCAGCGAAATGCCTGAGTGCCAGTAGAACAACAAAGGATTGATCGACACCACATGATCCACCGGCAATTTCGCCATAGCGGCCTGGAAGCCGTGATACGCCCCAGAACAGACACCGATCAGGGTGACGTTCGTAACATGCCGCTGTTCTTTCAGCCAAGAGATCGCCGAACTGATGTCGTTCAGCACCGTTGGGCTATAGACGTCATTTTCGGAAGCGCCAGGGTGAGCTTCACTGTCGCCGACGCCGGCTTGATCTAGGCGCAGAACCACATCGCCTTTGGCGGCCCTTTCACGCGCAAAAGACACCCATAAACGATTAGGGCCGATTCGCCGTTCACTTCCTGTATTGAGTATCAAAAGCGCTTTGCGATTTTTTGGGACGAAGCCTGAAGAGGACAGGCCCAATTCGGTGAGTTGAGCGATGAGATGGGGCTTAGGTGCGAGTTGAATTGTTTGCTCGTCTACTTGAGGCCGATCGGCCGATTGGATGGACACGCGTTGACCAACGAAGTGAGCCGGTGGAGCTTCCCCGATCGTCGTGAAGGGCGAGGTCTCATTGACGTTCTGCTCTAACCACGTAACTGCACGCATCATCATTTTCACGGGAGTGATCGAGTGGTGGGGCGACGCGATCATTGCGGAAAATCCTGGGTGGGCCTCCTGTTCAATGCGTGCGCAGAGGTGAGTCAGTTGTTGACTCCACGCAGTTGCAGGCATGTCGTCTCGATCGATGATCAGGGCGGACGGAACAACCGGTACTCCTTCCTTAGGAAGGCTGAGACGCGAAAGTGATTCGCAGGTCGGGCCGCTCAGGACGAAGCCTCCTGCTTGTGTGCCTCCATCATTGCGAGTGTTACCTACGCCGGCCGAGGCGCCGAACATTCGGCTCTCTCGCACAAAGGCTCGTCCGCTGGATGGTGGTGCGATGGCAACGAGGCTGCAAACATCTTGGCGTATGCGGCAAGTTTCTGCGGCCAGCAAAGCCCCCAGTCGAACACCAACCAGTGCTACATGTGCCGCACCGGAAAGACTTCGAGCCACATCGGCAGCGGCGTGGACGGATTCAATCCATGCCGGGACCTGATCACCATCCACGTCGTGGCCCACCGAGTCCCCGCAGCCTGCGTAATCAAAACGAATGGCAGGCAAGCCCGCCGCAGCGAGCGATGTGGCCAAATATTTAAGGCTTCTGTAAACAGATAGGTCTTCAAGCCCAAATGGCGAACAGATTACGACGGCGACAAGGCTAGGTTCCTGGCTTGCATGCCACCATCCATGGCAGGGCTCTTCTGCGTCGCCAAAGTAAATCGATTCGGCAGCTGCCAGCACCTTTGACTCGGAGCCAGGAGGTTTCGAGGAATTGGACTCAGTCAAGTTTCGTTTCGTTGATGATGGCAAGCTCAAGCTCAGGCGGGTGGAGCTTGGATCTTGTGAGGCTTCGCCGTGAATGGATATGTCCGTACCTGACATGGATTGATCGCGTTGAACTTGCCTGTGCTGAATGCCGATACGTCGGATTTATGTCTTTTTCGATATGCCGGCCTTCCGCTTCCATGTGTATGACACATCCGACAGAGTCTGAAAACTTGCAGAAGTGTCACTACAGGCGGCCGGTTATGGCGTATAGCGAGATTGTGGCCCGCGCTTTCTAAAAATGACATCCCGCCCACTCAGATGAGCGGCGTGACGACTTGAAATTTATTGATGCGAAGCCTGCCGATTAGCGCCATCTAGCTGCACAACGAAAAAAGCCCGATTGCTTAGAAGCAATCGGGCCTGAGGAATGGGTAATTCTTGTTATTGGACCATGACGCTGCTAGGTGCTGCAGGCGGCATGTTGTCTGTAGTCCCCGCAGGAACAAACTCAAAGGCTCCGATATCTGGACTGGAACGCAAGATCGACATCCGATCCTTGGATGCACTTCCTGACAAGCTGCCTGCATTCACAGCCGGAGAGTTTGGGCTCAGTGCCATTGACCAGCCATTGCTGCTGGACGGTGCGGCGACCAACATTGGATTTGCCGAGAGGCCATGAACGTCAAAACCTGCTGACTTGGCGTTGGCCAGGGTGGGATAGAGCGAGCTATAGCGGCCATTGCCTGACGCGTCGTAGCATAGGTTGTAATCAAAGGATTGAAAATTTGACAACCCTACTCCAGTGGTATCAAAGCATTGGTGATTGCCGTTTGAAGTGGCTGCGAAATAAATGAGATTGGAGGTTACTTGCAATTTCGAGCCAGCGGTGGAGCCGTTTTGGGTTGCAAATGAAATACCTTGTGCATACGACGGGGCTGATTTGAAATAGATTGAATTATTTCGGATGATGGCGCCTACATCTGCAGTATCCCCAGCACCACGAGAACGATCCGGTATTTGAATGCCGACCATTTCAGGTCCGGCCTCCATGACAATCACGTTGTTTTCAATCACTGGTGCGACACACGACGCGCAGCCAATGCCGATTCCCCCAACGTTCGCGATGGTGTTTCCACGTATCACGACATTGGAAAATATTTCAGCGTTGGGATATGCCGCATCGATGGCGATGCCCCAGCAGCCTGGATTGGCTGTGCCCGGAGCCTGGTAGATTGTATTATTTTCGATTGTTACGCCATTCCACATTCCATGGGCGACGAGTGGTACACCTCCGCAAATTCCACCACTTATAGGGACAGAATTGTTCAACAGCTTGTTGCCCCGAACCGTCACATTCTTTGCACTAGGAAGTTCATTATTCAAGTAAATGGAGTGATCTCGACCATCCGTAGAAATATACCCATTATGGTCAAAGGTATTGCCTTCAACTAATGAGTTATTGCAACCCCATAAAATTCCTTGAGAGCCGTTGTTGGTAATGGTCGAGTTAAGTAACTGTACTCTTTCAATGCTAAGGCCACAATGAACACCAATAACGAAACCCTGAATATTCAAATTGGACATCGTCAAGTCGCTGACCGCGCCGCTGGTAAAAACGCCCCACAGTCCTTTGCCGTTGCCACGTAAGTCGAGGTTCCTGAGAACATATCCACCGTCAGCAACCGCGGCGCCGTTGTTGTCGAATGCGAATAACTTGGTGTCCTTGCGCGACTCGGTCAGGATTGGCCGTTCAGTTCCTCCCCACGTAGGGTCATAACTGTCAAATACGATTGGGTTTGTCGCAGTTGCCTTTAGGCTTTGTAGGGGATCCATGGATGCGTTAATCCAAGAACCACCGCGGGCAAAAAGAATTTGATCGCCAGCGGCCATCCCAGAGAACTGTTCCCGAATTTTGCCCGCTGTTTTCCAAGGCTTCGATGAGCTTGTTCCGCTGTTGCTGTCGCTTCCTGCGACACATCCTGCTGACGCCCCGGCTTGACAGTCCGACACGTAATAGGTAGTTGCTTGAGCAAGGCCACAAGCAGTCAAGGCCAATGCTAGGAGGCCCAATTCAAAAATACGATTCTTCATCACAAAAACTCCTAATTTGCTATCTCGGTACAGCGATTCGATCAAGCTGATACCTAGTTGATGATGTAGACGATCGAACGCCGGTTTTCACCTTGGTCATCGTCAAGTGTCAGTGACTCGATAGTTGAATCACTTGATCGTCTTCGTCAATTCGGCAGAACTAGAACTCTCGTTGTTGCTTGTATCGTAAGCTTTGACGGTCAAGTAATAGGTGGCAGCTGGAAGATTGTTGATGACGTACGAAACAATGTGCCGGTCAGTGATTGTGATGACCTTGGTGTAGTTGTGGCTAGACGTGCCATAGTAAATGCGAAAGCCAGCCAAATCATTCAGAGCGCTCCCGTCCGCATTAATTTGAGGAGCAATCCAAGCTAACGTAGCAGACCCAGTGACCGGCGTAGCCGGGGCAGTTGCGACGCTCTTAATTTGGCATTGCTTTTGTGTGCCTGCAACGGGGTCCATCCCAAAGGATGAAATGCCGCAGTACGCCTTTCCGACCAGTGTTCTTTCCACCCAATGCGAACCGCTGCCAAAGCGGACGGTCTGTGAGGTGGGGACGTTGAACATTTGATATTCGGAAGCTACTTTGATCCAAGTATTGGTCGATGTGGCGAGTGAATGTTCGCGATTGGACGCGGCTGTGCCGGGGGGCAATTGTTGCGACTCGGCTTCGATCTGAGGAGTTGAATTGGAAGCAAGATCTTCGTTGTCGCTTGCGCCACCGCATGCGACGAGACCCAAACATACGGCGCTTTGTGCCGCGACCAGCAATGCAAATTTGAATTGAGAATTCATGTGAAACGCTCCGACCCTGAGGTCATGGACAACATGTCTTGCAGATCTGACTGATCTGCAAGTCCCTTCGCAGTGCAAGTGCACGAGAACCGACGAGGTCGGCGAGTGATACAGGATTCGTATCCGCGCGGCACTGTTGCTCGGTGTTGCCAGACTGAGTATCTGGGCGTTTCACACCAACGGCTTGATTGCAGACTGCAGGTTAACCGCATCCGACAGAAGGCTACGTAACGGCAAGAACAGGTCTGTTACGCTTAATTGTTTAAATTCATCGACTGCGTTTATGGCTTGCAATCCTTGATTTGAAGGGGATTGCGACGAGGGGAGAGGGGGGCGCAGAGTGTTGGATAAGTCCTAAGGTCCGTGTTAAATGTTATTTTTGTTAACTTTTTGATTCAATTTGGCGGCTTGAAGACTTGTTATTCTCAAGAATTGAGAGTTAAAGGCAGGGCTTTAAAAAACTTGAGCTTTATTTCAATTGAATTTCAGTGCGGTGTGTAGTTGTGTGCCGTCTGCTAACGCGTTATTTATTTGGCCCACTGGACCAAGTTGCAGCTTGCGCAATCTTTCCAGGCTTCATGGAGTTGACTGCATACACACACCCTGGTGCAGGAGTTCCCTCTACATGACTGAATAAGATGACTCGGCGACTGGTGCCGGGCACAAGATGAAAATATTCATCTTGTGCTTCAAATCCGGGAGCATCGAAGTGGACAGCCAGAGCCAGTTGCTCTGCCGATACTTGCAGTTCGACATGGCCTCCGGGAAGCATTTTTGCGGTAGCTGAAAGACCTACATCGGCCTGTCTCAGGTCCGTCAGCCCGCCAGGGAAATGGAATGCCTGCGCGAGTTGGCCACCTTTGTTACTCAGCAGTGTGGCAACGATGGCTGTGTGCTGCAACGGACCGAAGCGATACGCATAGGAAAGATCGCTGAAGTGATTTAGCAATTGGGCGGCATTCAGTGTCTTTGCTGAGCGAGGCGGTAGTTCGAGGGCATGTCGAGTTCGGCTGACTTCGATGCTCCCGTCACGCCAGATAGATAGCTCCAGCTCAGCGTTTTCAAAAAACGCGGTCTCATTGATCAAGTGAAGAGACAAACCATTGCCGCCTTCGTCTGTAATGCTCACGTTCAATGGTTGAAGAACGCGTTTCAGGTAGTGATAGCAGGCTTTTGGTGTGCCGCTGTCATCGATCAAGCCCCAACCTGCTGCGGGCCATAGATCTTTCAGGAACAGTACAAGTGCACCGTTGCATGTCGATGCTTTGCGGCGCCAATCGACGAATGCCGCAGCCATCGCTTCACCGGTGGCGATGCGTGACAACGTGAGATAACGGTCATGATCAGCGTAGCGCAGCTTTTGAGGGTCCAGGTTGAACAACGTAGCAACGTAGTGATCTCGGACGTCATCAAAGTCCCAGCCGGCGCCGAGATCGCGAGGTGATCGGGCTTTCCATCCCGGATGGTGGACGCGCGTCGAGTGACTGCCAGGCAGGCGACCGATAGCGGATGAAGACGGAACATTTGCAAATGCAAGGCATTCCGTTGCAAATCGAACATTGGCTTTCCGTGCGTCGTCCAGTGGCCGCAGATACGCACCCACTCCGTAATAAGAGGTCGTGCCTTCATCGTTTTGATGGGGGAAGCTGCCGCCGTGGGCGCTGGACGGCCAGTAGGGCAGGTCTGGCAACACTGATGCACACCAATCGCGAAGCATCTCGTGGAAAAGTTTGGGTTGCCACAGCGAGCGCTCTGAGCCCCACATGGCGGCTTGTTGTTCGACTTCGCTGTTGCCGCAGACCACTGCCATACATGGATGCGTTTGCCATCGGCTCAGTTGCTGCAGAGCTTCAAGTTCAACAGATCGAATAAACCCGGAATCAGATTCGGGGTAATCCAGGTTGGCAAACATGAAGTCTTGCCAAACGAGCATGCCGAGTTCATCGCAGGCATCAAGGAATGCATCGTCTTCATACACCATGGTACCGGTGACGCGCAGCATATTCATCCCGGCGGTTTGGGCTTGGGTGATTGCCTTGCGATTGGATTCGTCCGATGCCCGAAGGCTCACAACGTCGAGCGGTGTCCAGCAGGCTCCACGGCAAAAAATAGGCACGCCGTTAACCTGTATTTCGAAATCGCCATCTGTAGTTTTGACCGTTATTTGTCTGAAGCCGACACGACCAAGTTGAATCTCTGCGAAGCTCGTTTCAAGTTGCACCGTTATGCAAGCTTCATAAAGCGCGGGCTCCCCATGTGTGTGGGGCCACCAAAGATCAACGGCTTCGATTGAGATGACGCCTGAGCATTGGCCGTTAGCTTCCGGGATTAATGGGGTGCGATGGATCCGCCCATTGCGCCTGAGCTCAAGGTATACGGCTTGAAAGTCAGTTGACCCATTGCAAAGGCCGTGCAACTGAAAACTGACCTCAATCGATCCATCCCCACTCTCAATGGAAGTCCGCGTCTTGAGAGACGACGCGTCCAAAATCGGGCGTTCCTCAAGCCAGATGTCTTTCCATGCTCCAACGACCGCCGCTGGTGGAGACCAGCCAGGTGTGCGCCCCAAAAGCGTGGTGCGGAACCAGCGTAGTTGTTGGTTTTCGACCATCGGTGCGCGCCAGCGTGGCCGTGGACGCCGCTGCGCTAATTGAAGGTCGAGGGCGCTGAACCGAATTAGCAATTCGTTGCTTCCAGCGAGCAGTGATGCCGTGACATCGCATTCCTGCGCCAGAAACATGTTGTCGCTGGAAAGCAGCAGCTGACCATTCAGCCAGACGTGTGCGACGGTCGCTAGTCCATCGAAGCCGAGGATCGTCGGTACGGCGGGTGTTTCGGTGGGCGAGGCGGCGAATTTAAGCCGGTACCACACGTCTTCGCTGTCGAAACGGCGAGGCGGGTCGTCTAGAGACCACTCGCCGCGTGCGCGCAAGATGTCGGCGAGACTGCCCAGCAAAGGTGCTGCCACCCATATTGCGTCTGACGGCGGTTGGGTGGGATTTGAGGGAACTGCCGGTGTGGTGCAAATCGACCATCCCGTTTGCAAAGACCTTCGGTGGTGGCAGCTAATGCTGCGGATGCCCGCCCGCATGGCCAGTTAATTTGAAATTAGTTCGCTGAGCGCCGTACGGATGGACAGGATGCTATTGAAGACATTGCGCTTCAGCATGTGGTCAGGAAACTCGACGTCAAATGCACCTTCAAGGCCAAGCATGACATTCACGCTGGCGTGAGAAGTCATACCGGCTTGATACAGATCAGCCTCGACGTCTAGTTGCTCGACGTCTTTGTTGAGTCGGCCATGGTCACGGAGAACGGTGCGAATTTGGGCATCAATTTGGTATGAGTCGCTCATGGGGTTTTAATGAAAGTGAATAGGTTTCGGGCGTGGTCACGCTGCTGATGGCCGTGACGACGGCGCTAGCGTAGTCACCGTCATGGCTCAGGCTAAGCGCGATGTCAGTGACGTTGAGTAGTTTGACCGCTTCGGCAGCCTTGCCATGAAGCATCAGAGCACAAGAACCATCTTGGTATTTCCAAACTTCGATGTCTCGCAAGTTGATGCCGGATTGGCTCAATGAGAAAGCTTTGATGGTGGCTTCTTTTGCAGCAAACCTCGCCGCAAATCGCTCCGACTTCAGGCCCAGTTCAGCGCTGGCATATTGGATTTCCCCTGACGTGAATAGGCGTTGAGTGAAGCGGTCCCCAAACTTTTCAATGGATTCTGTGATGCGGCTGATTTGCACAATATCCAGGCCAACTCGTAATCTGCCGGGAGATGGCAATGAAAGCGCGGCTGTGTGTGAGTTGAAGTTCATTCAGTCGCATTCGCTGAAAGGCTGTCTGACCATGCAACAAGTGGCGAAATGCGAAGGGTCACTTATTTTATGCCGCCCTCCCATCCCCTACTCACGCGTTATCGGCAGTTGTGCAGCATGGAGCGGGCCGCCGACTAAATGAGTTCCAGGGGGCGCCACCATAAGTGCTTTCAGAAAGCGTTTCAATTCACGCCATACCGACAGCGGAATCTCATGGCCGCCGTCAAATGCCAGCCAAGTGACGCAAGCACCTGCCTCATCGAGAAATACTTTAAGTTGTTCTCCGGCGGCAAACGCAAGGTCAGCGTCTGACTTTCCATGCGAAATGAACACGGGTAGCCCGCGAAGTCGATCTCGTCGAGGCATCCATGATTCGATCGACAGCCGAGAGGACGATAGCAAGACTAAGGCGTCAATAAATCCGGTTGGCAAATGAAGCGCAACGTCACATGCCAACATGCCTCCTTGGGAGAAGCCACCAAGGACCAAAGGTTTGCTTTGCGGCTGCGCGTGATACTGGGAAATGGTATGAATGATTTCCTCTCTGGCTGTCGGCAGGCCTTCCGGGGCCTCTGTCGCTAAATCACGAGGGCCGTTGGCCAGGGACTGGTCGCGCCGTACTTCATCGATCGGCCACCAGGTTTTCCCTCCAGATTTCGCGGTAAGTTGGCTCTCAGGGAACACGAACTGCATCCCCAATCCAAGCGATGCTCCGAAAGGAGACAGGTCGGATGCTGTCATCGAGTATCCATGCATCAGCACCATGGTCCCTTGGGCGACAGGAGGAACCTCGCCTGTAGCAGGCGCATTAGGAGTCATTTGCAATCACTTGAATAAGGGAAGAAAAACGGGCGAAGGTGCTGGTTTGACATGCGAGGATACGGATGATGCAGTATTGCCGCTGACGGCATGGCTGCTTCCCCTTACGTATGCATGCGACGCCACAGGAGACTTCCAATGAACGGACCGACCACGCGAACCTCCCAAAGCTTTACTGCATTGCTTGAGGCCACGCGTCGCATTTCCACCGATGTTGCTGCTAGGTGCGCAGCTCAAGTCGACAGTGAATCCAGATTCCCAATCGAAACGATGACGGCGTTGCGTGAGGCGGGTGTTTTGTCCGCTCCGGTGCCAAGTCAGCTCGGAGGCGGAGGTTGTGACATGCGTGAGCTTGCGCAATTATGTTCAACCCTGTCTCAGGCTTGTGGATCCAGCGGCATGGTGCTGGCGATGCATTACATCCAGGTTGCATGCATCGCAAGGCATGCTGCTGACAGCGATTTCTTCAATGGATATCTGCGGGAGTTGGTGGAATGTCAATACATTTTGGCATCCATGACATCTGAGGTGGGCACGTCGGGCGATACCCGCTCTAGCGTTTGTGCAGTTGAGCGACGTGATGGAAAGTTCTTTCTCAACAAGGATGCGACGACGGGCTCGTATTGCGCTCACGCCGATGCCATCTTGGTGACTTGTCGAAGAGATGGCGACGCGCCTCGCAACGATCAAGTACTCGTGCTGGTGCGCCGAGAGGATGCCAAGCTGACGCAGACCACCAGTTGGGACACCCTGGGGATGAGGGGGACCTGCAGCCCCGGCTTCAAACTTGAATCTTCCGGGCCGATCGAACAGATCATTCCAGGCTCGTTTGCCGACAGCTCGGCAGAGACGATGGTCCCGTACTCGCACATTCTTTGGGCCTCGTTGTGGTGGGGCATCGCTGCTGATGCAGTTGCCAAGGCGGGGAACTTTGTTCGCGCCGAGGCTCGCCGCAATCCCGGAACCGTCCCGCCGACAGCTCAGCGCTTAGCTGAAGTCTCATTGCAGCTTCAGACACTACGTCATAACTGGCAATCGACTGCTCAAGCCTTTGATGAGACCTCGGCAAGCGAAAGTGCGCCGCAAGACCTGCTGAGCATTGGATGGGCATTGAAGCTGAACAACCTCAAGATCGCGGCCTCCGAGGCAGCTCCGCAGATCGTTCACCGCGCTTTGCAGATCGTTGGCATCTTGGGCTACAAGAACGATAGCCCGTTTAGCTTGGGCCGCCACTATCGCGATGCGTTGTCGGGTTCGCTGATGATTTCCAACGATCGAATCGCCGCGAAAAGTGCGTCCATGTTGCTCGTTTTCAAGGATGCGCCGTGATCAGCGGACGTGGGTTCACCGCATTTCTCTTTGCCTCTTTCGTGTGCGGAGGGGTTGAGGCAAGTGTTGCTTATTCATCGTGTAATTCATGAGCAAGATCGTTGTATTGCCAGGCTTGGACGCCTCTTCTTATTGCCCGCATCGCTTGCATAGCGAGGAAGCTGTCTGGGTCGAGAAGAATTGCTATGGTGATCTCTGGATTGAGTTGTTGCACGCGTTGCGGCTTGATCCGCTCGCGGTTATGGCGTTCACACTGGCGGTGGATTTTGAAGGCGACCAATGGACGTTTTTCAAGCCGCCGCACGATGAGCTGCGCGATCTCTACGGCATTGACGTTCAGGAGTTGACAGTTTGGCAACCTCTCATAGAGCACGCCCTTGAGCAATTGAGTGGCGGCAAACTGATCAGCACCGAAGCCGATGCCTTCTGGTTGCCAGATACCGCAGGTACCGATTACCGCCAAACCCACACCAAGACCACGATCGTGTTGGCCGAGTTGGACGTCGAAGCGAAGCGTTTGGGCTACTTCCACAACACCGGCTACTTCAATTTGGAAGGCGAAGATTTCATTAAGACTTTCCGGCAGGATTCGCCGCCCGACCCGGCATTCATGCCGCTGTTTGCAGAGTTGGTGCGCATCGATCGCATCAAGCGGCTAGATGCACCGCAGTTGGCTGATCTGGCGTGGCCGCTGTTGCGCCGCCATTTCGAACGGCGACCGGAATCCAATCCCATCACGAGATTCGGTGAGCGGTTCATGCAAGATCTGCCTGGACTTCAGTCCAAGGGGCTGGCGCACTACCACGCTTGGGGTTTCGCAACCATTCGACAAGTCGGTGCGGCCTTTGATTTGGCCGCCGCGCATCTGCGCTGGCAGGCATTGCAAGGGCATGACGAATTGCTCGTGCCCGCAAAATGCTTTGACAGCATTGCGCAGGGGAACAAAGCTTTGATTCTGAAGGCGGCTCGCGCAGTCAATGCGAAGCGAGCGTTCGATGCCTCGCCGCTGTTCAGTGAAATGGCAACGGCCTGGGACCAAGGGATGGAATCCTTAGCTCCCATCTTGAGGCGTTGAGACCCGGTGCTCATCACAAGAAACTCTCACCTCTGAATCGGCAGCGCCAGGGACTTTGCAAGCTCGTGGTCGGGGAAGATAACTAACTGATTTCAATGCGTGTGCGCTCTGGCGACACGAAGACAGGAGGCCTTTGAAAATGAAAACCTACGATATCGATTCCTTTTACAACGGCATGGTCGAGCACGGGCTCATCATCCCTGTCGGTGTGCCGGGTGCATTTGGGCGAGGCGCCGTGTTCGAAGAAGTGTTGGAGCGATTCAATGCTCAAGTGAGCAAGCTCTCGCGTGATGACGGGGCGGAGGTCTATACGTTTCCGCCGATCATTGATCGGAGCATCCTGGAGCGTGTTCATTACCTGGACTCTTTTCCGCATCTCTGCGGTAGCGTGAACAGTTTCTTTGGCAATGCCATTGAGGCGCTGGCGGTGGCCGAACGCGCCAACAGTGGCCAACCGTGGGGCGACCTGTTCACGCAAACGAGCGTGGTTCTCAGCCCTGCGGCCTGCTATCCGATCTATCCAAGTTTGGCTGGCAAGCTCCCAGCGGGTGGGCGCCTCATCACGATGTTGAATTGGGTTTATCGGCACGAGCCTTCACCAGAACCCACGCGGATGCAATCGTTTCGAGTTCGCGAATTCGTTCGTGCAGGAACGGCAGAGCAAGTTGTCGCTTGGCGCGACATGTGGCTGCAGCGAGGGCTGGATCTGTTGTTATCGCTCGAATTGCCTGCCAAGTCGGACGTGGCTGCCGATCCATTCTTCGGCCGCGCAGGCAGGATGCTGGCAGCCAATCAGATGGAGCAGAAGCTCAAATTTGAAGTCTTGGTGCCGGTGATTTCTTTGGAGAAGCCCACGGCAGTGTGCTCATTCAATTTCCATCAAGAGCACTTCGGTATGACCTTTGGCATCCAGACGTCTGACGGATTGACGGCGAACACAGCCTGCTTGGGCTTTGGGCTGGAGCGCGTGACGATGGCACTGTTCAAAGCGCATGGTTTCGACGTGAAGGCATGGCCGTATTCGGTGAGGCAGCGCCTGTCTCTTTGATCTTCCTTTGACGATCTTCAACAAAAAAGGGCCGTGATGGCCCATTTTTTATGTTGAATCTAAACCTTTAAACCTTTAAACCTTTAAACCTCTAAAGCGTAAGCGGCCGGGCATTCCATCTTGATGTCTTCGAAGAAGCGGCTCTC
>CAXTCD010000022.1:0-37049 GCA_964242145.1 uncultured Rhizobacter sp. | reverse complement strand
GCTATGAGGTGAAGACGATGACGCATCCGCACTTCGGCGCCAAGCCGGTGGAGGTCTATGCGATCAGGCTCAGTGCGGATGCGGCGCCAGCGCCATCGGCCCTGCCCGTCGTTGGTCGCGTGTATCTCGTGGCGGTCGATGACGAGTTGCGCGAGCAACGGTGTTTCTCGCTGCGCTTGGAACAGGGCTGGGGCATTTGTACCGAGTCGGCTGCGCATGCGCTTCATTGCGCTTCGCGAACTGTCAGGGTTATCAGCCGTGTCATTCGTGAGGCCACTTATCGCGAGCTTGGGTTAGCGCCTTCTCTCAACTAGATTTCCGATCCTGGAACAGACTACTCATGACCTCATTGATTGATACTGCTCAAATTGCGACCATGCTTAGCCTTTCACGTGAATACGTGACTGATAGGCTCACAAAGCGGGTCGACTTCCCCAAACCGACGGTGAACATAAACAGGCGTTTACGTCGATGGAAGCAAGAAGAAGTGATGGCCTGGCTGCAACGTCAGTCCAAACGAGCCGCAATCTCAGATGCAGTTTCTCGATAATAGGTATCCATAAGGATACGCAGATCTTTGTGCCCGCTGATTCGCGCCAAAGTCATAACGTCAACCTTACGTGCCAATCGAGTTAGCGCCTCAGCTCGTGAATCATGGAAATGAAGATCATCGAGCAAAAGCTTATCTCGAGCTTTGCGAAAAAGCGCGTCAAGCGACGCGCTGCTAACACTGAAATACTGCCCGCGCCCTCTTAATTGCTGCAGCAGTCTCACCCCATGTTTTGACAAGGGAATAGTGCGCGGGCGACCCGTTATGTGCTGAGTTTTGTGCTCCACCGTAGCCACACGGCGCTCGAAATCCACGTTCTTATCGGATAACGAAAGTATCTCGCCCGCTCTCATCGCTGTTCGCAGCCCAACGAGAAACGCGAGAGCAACTTCTTGTTGCTTCGTCTGAACATGCTTAGTTCGATACCCGAGCCAGCGGCAAATAATCTTGACTTCCGCCGGTTGAATCCGACGATCACGGGGAGGGTTATTTCCTGGCCGCCGCAGTCCCTTAAGAGGCGACTCACCACACCATTTCCATTCTTCTATGGCAATGGCGAATACGTTGGACAAAAGATTGATATCTCGCTGAACCGACCCCGGAGAAACAGCCTTCAATCTGGCATCTCGCCAGTCGACCATGTCGGGTGTATCAATCTCATAGAAGATTTTCGCCGCCAAGCTAGGGAAGTCACGTTCAAGCGCACGCAGTCGCAGCTCTTCGAAACGCTCGCCTTTCTTTGTTGAACTCACCTCTTTGATGTAGCGATCAATTGCGTCGCTAAAAGTCTTGCGCGGGAAAGCTCCCCGCTTGACCGCGAGGAGCGCAGCTTCTTCAGCTGCGGCCCAATTAGCTGCCTCTTGCTTCGTATCGAAGGTTGCCGAACGGCGGACGTCTGCTCGTTCGACCTGGGCACGCCAACGCCCGTTTTTCTTGGTGATGTACGCCATTTGCTCTCGCGGGATTCCGCGCGGGACTGGCGCGGGGGAGGCGGGCAGGATACCGCAGGATGCGGTAGGATTTCATCACCCCGCGCTGATCTCGTTTTACCTATGAAAACAGGCTAAAACGGGATTGGATCGGATAGTGATTTGGTGCCCCCGGCAGGAATCGAACCCGCGACCTTCGGTTTACAAAACCGCTGCTCTACCAGCTGAGCTACAAGGGCTAAGAAGAGAGATTCTAGCCGGCGCCGAAGCGCCCGCAAAGACCGTTCACTTGATGCGCTTCAAAGAAGGACGACCTCCCCCTACCGGCGGCTCCGGCGGAGGCGTTGGTTCGCCATCTGATGCATCAACACCCTGATCAACTGACGGCGTTGCATCACCATCAGCACTGGCAAGCCGCAAGCCACCACCGGTTGTGACCGGACGATCGCTGCCACCGGCCTCCGGCACTAAAGCCAACTCGGCGTCCCGCCCACCGGTTGATTCGGTGGGCATCGGGAACGCCATGCCCTGCCCGTTCTCACGCGCATAGATCGCAATCACATGATCGATCGGCACGATGATCTCGCGCGAGCTGCCGCCGAAGCGCGCTTTGAACTCGATCAATTCGTTACCAAGCTTCAAAGCGCTGGTCGCCTCGAAGCCCACGTTCAGAACGATCTCGTTGTTCTTCACGTACTCCATCGGCACCTGCACTTTGGCGTCAACGAACACCGCCAGATAAGGTGTGAAGCCGTTGTCGGTACACCAGTCGTGCAGCGCTCGAATCAGGTAAGGCCGGGTGGAGGTACCGGTACCGCCAGGCGCGGTCGGAATGAGGCTCATGACCGCTCCTGCGCTTACTTGCGCATCACTTTCTCGGACGGCGTCAGTGCTTCGATGTAAGCCGGGCGCGAGAAAATGCGCTCGGCGTACTTGAGCAGCGGCACAGCATTCTTCGACATGTCGATGCCGTAGTAATCGAGGCGCCACAACAACGGTGCAATGGCCACATCGAGCATCGAGAAGTCGTCGCCCAGCATGAACTTGTTCTTCAAGAAGATCGGAGCCAACTGCGTCAGGCGATCACGAATCTGAGCGCGGGCACGCTCGAGTTGCTTGTCGGTGGGCTTCGCGCCACGTGACTCGAGCACGTTCACATGAGCAAACAGTTCTTTCTCGAAGTTGAGCAAGAACAGCCGCACGCGGGCACGGGCCACCGGGTCGCCAGGCATCAGTTGCGGATGCGGGAAGCGTTCATCGATGTACTCATTGATGATGTGCGACTCGTACAAGATCAGATCGCGCTCGACCAGGATCGGCACCTCGTTGTATGGGTTCATCAACGCAATGTCTTCGGGCTTTGCGAACAGATCGACGTCGCGGATCTCGAAGTCCATGCCTTTTTCGAACAGAACAAAACGGCAACGATGCGAGTAAGGGCAGGTCGTTCCGGAGTAAAGCACCATCATGGTGGCGGCTCCTTGAGCTAGAGGTCTTAGAAAACACAAACGGAGTGGGCCGGCCCGCGAGGGCATCCCACTCCGCAAACAATCAGCAACCGTCGTGCGACGGCCGCGGTTCGCACGCTACTTCACGTCTTTCCAATAGGCTGCATTCAGCCGCCAAGCAATGACCGTGAAAACGGCGAGGAAGAGGAGAACGAAAGCGCCGATTCGCACGCGATCGTTTTGGACCGGCTCGCCAATCCACTGCAGATAGGCCACCAGATCGGCCACGGTTTCATCGAACTCTGCCGGGGTCTGCGTCCCGGGTGTGAGTTGTTCGTACCCTGCGAATCGATGCACCGTCTTGCCTTCATGGTGTGCATCTTTTTCTTCAACGAATTTCGGCACGCGCTGGCCTTGCAGCTCCCACAGCACATGCGGCATCGCCACGCTCGGGAAGGCCATGTTGTTCCAGCCGGTCGCCTTGGTCTCGTCGCGGTAATAACTGCGCAGGTAGGTGTACAGATAGTCAGCGCCCGAGCCCTTGGCACCGTCGGCCCGCGATCGCGCGATCACGGTCAGGTCCGGTGGGTTGCCACCGAACCATTCCTTGGCCTGCTTCGGGTCCAGCGAGGTCTTCATCGTGTCGCCGACCTTGTCGGTCGCGAACATCAGGTTCTGCTTGATCTGTGCTTCGGTCAGGCCGATGTCACGCAGCCGGTTGTAGCGCATGAACGCAGCCGAGTGGCAATTGAGGCAGTAGTTGACGAACACCTTGGCGCCGTTTTGCAAGGCCGCGACGTCGTTGAGTTTGGCCTCGGGGAACTTGTCCCAGGACAAGCCGCCTTCAGAGGCAACAGCACCCATCGACACGCCCAGCGATGCCAGCAAGATGACGATCAGTTTCTTCATGGTGTGGATTCCGCCTGGGCTGTTCAGTGGGCAGCGTAGGTCACGCGATCAGGTACCGGCTTGAATTGGCCGATGCGGCTCCACCAGGGCATCAAAAGGAAGAAGCCGAAGTAGAGCAAGGTACCGAATTGCGAGATGGTCTGTGCCACGTCCAGCGTCAGGCCGAGGATCGTGACGCCACCCCAGACGCCAGGCGGCTTCACGCCGAGGTAACCCAGCACGAGGAAGAAAAGAACAAAGACGCCGTAGACATATTTGTGCGAGTCCGGCCGATAGCGGATCGATTTCACCGGGCTGTGGTCCAGCCAGGGCAAAGCGAACAGGATCACCACCGCACCGCCCATCACGACCACACCCCAGAACTTGGCCTCGAAGGTCAGCAAGAGACTGGCGATGACCAACGCACCGACGGCGATTGCCGCTTTGATGGCGGCCGAGAAGCCACCGCGCAGCAATGCGAGGATGGCCCCCAGGCCAATCAAACCGACAAGCACATAAACCATCTGGTCGGTCGTTGCACGCAGCATCGAATAGAACGGCGTGAAGTACCAGACGGGCGCGATGTGAGCCGGGGTCTTCAATGGGTCGGCCGGAATGAAGTTGTTGTACTCCAGGAAATAGCCGCCCATTTCAGGCGCGAAGAACAGGATCGCGGCAAAGGCCATCAGGAAGACGCTGACGGCGAACAGATCGTGCACCGAGTAATACGGGTGGAACGGGATGCCATCGAGCGGAATGCCCTTCGCATCTTTCTTCGCCTTGATCTCGACACCGTCCGGATTGTTCGAGCCGACTTCATGCAGCGCGATGATGTGCGCCACGACCAGGCCCAGCAGCACCAGCGGCACCGCAATGACGTGGAAGCTGAAGAAGCGGTTCAGCGTGGCGTCGCTCACCACATAGTCGCCACGGATCAGCAGCGCCAAATCACCACCGACAAAAGGCACGGCGGCAAACAGGTTCACGATCACCTGAGCGCCCCAATACGACATCTGACCCCATGGCAGCAGGTAGCCCATGAAGGCCTCCGCCATCAGGCAAAGGAAGATCGCACAGCCAAAGATCCAGACCAATTCGCGCGGCTTGCGATAGCTGCCGTAAAGCAGCCCGCGGAACATGTGCAGATAGACGACGACAAAGAAGGCCGATGCGCCGGTCGAGTGCATGTAGCGGATCAGCCAGCCCCAGGGCACATCACGCATGATGTACTCGACCGAGGCGAAGGCCAGCGATGCGTCGGGCTTGTAATGCATCACCAGGAAGATGCCGGTGACGATCTGGATCACGAGCACCAGCAGCGCCAGCGAACCGAAGACGTACCAAAAATTGAAGTTCTTCGGAGCGTAGTACTCGCTCATATGCTCTTTGTAGAGCTTGCTCGCAGGAAAGCGATTGTCGACCCAGGTCAACAGCTTCTCGGCGATGGGCGCGTTGGCCGCAACTTGTTTGAACTCAGCCATGAGTAGTCTCCATGAATACCGTCACTTGCCTGTGGATCAGGCTTTCTTGTCTTCGCCGATGATGAGGCGGTTATCGGACAGGTACATGTGCGGAGGCACTTCGAGATTGTCAGGTGCCGGCTTGTTCTTGTAGACACGGCCGGCCATGTCGAAAGTGGAGCCGTGGCACGGGCACAGGAAACCGCCAGCCCAATCGTCAGGCAACGAAGGTTGCGCTCCGGGTTGGAACTTGTCGGACGGCGAGCAACCCAGGTGCGAACAGATACCCACCGCGACCAGCACGTCCGGCTTGATCGAGCGGTATTCGTTGCGCGCATAGGCTGGCGTCAACTCGTCCGCCTTGCGCGCAGACTTCGGATCGGCCAATAACGGATCGATCTTGGGCAGCGCTGCTAATTGCTCAGGCGTACGGCGGATGATCCATACCGGCTTACCTCGCCACTCGACGGTCAGCTTCTCACCGGACTTGAGCGCACTGATGTCCACCTCGACAGCGGCGCCCGCAGCACGAGCGCGCTCCGAGGGCTGAAAGGTGCTAACGAACGGAACGGCGGCTGCCACGCCACCAATGGCGCCTGCACCACAGGTGATGGCAACCCAGGTGCGACGGCCTTGATCGACTTGCTGGTCACTCATGAAGAATCCTGACTTCTACTTGGGGGGCAACCAGGGATTCTAGCGGACGTGTCAAGCCCGGCAAGATGAAGACACAACTGCAGCGACACGGGCCGGCCAGCCCGCGTCGGCCTTGACTTCCCGCAAGTGTCGGCAATACTGCGCCGCAGCCCGTGACGATGCCTCTTTGTCGGCACGAAATTCGAATTGACCAAGGAGCGCGCGATGGGGTTTGCAACCGAGTTCAAGGAATTCGCGGTGAAGGGCAATGTCGTCGATCTCGCGGTCGGCGTCATCATCGGCGCGGCTTTCGGCAAGATCGTCGACTCCATCGTCAAGGATCTGATCATGCCGATCATCGGGCGTGTGATCGGTGGACTCGACTTCAGCAGCTACTTCCTCATGTTGGCCAACCCACCGGCCGACTACAAGGGCCCATTGACCTATGAAGCGCTGACCAAGGCCGGCGTGCCGCTGTTTGCCTACGGCAACTTCATTACTGTGGCACTGAATTTCGTGATCCTGGCGTTCATCATTTTCGTGATGGTCAAGCAGATCAACCGGCTGAAAAAAGATGCGCCTGCGGCGGCACCGGCGGCGGCGGCGGAAGATGTGCAACTGCTGCGCGAGATCCGCGACGCGTTGAAGAAATGAGAAGAAACCGGGCCCCCGGCCCGGTCGGCACACGAGGGCGGCATGACGTCGCCGCAGTGCAACGTGTCAGCGTACGCCCACGGTTTAGGGCCATACTTGTGCACCGTACGGCCCAAGACGGGACAAGCTTTCACTGGGCTGCCCCGGCCGGAATCCTGCGGCCCTGTTCGAGATGAATCAGACCGATCCCCGCGCACAAGCTGCCTTCGACGCAGCCATCAGTCACATCAAAACGACCACGGCCGCTGTGGCCGATCGCGTCAGCGACCACCTGGGAATCCTGGCATCGGCAGCGATGCGCATCTTCGACCGCGACGCGCTGATCACTGCGCAGATGGACCTGCGGCGAAACATGAGCACCTTCGTGCTGGTGTTCGGCGAAACGATGGTCAAGAAGGTCGCACGCGAACTCAACCCGCAGACTGAAACCAACCGCCGGCAGGCGGACACCGACTGGCAGTCGCTGAGCCTGGTGGACGACGCGGAGATGGAAGAACAGATGTTCTCCGGCCGCATCAGCCAGACCATCGCCCACGATTGCGAATGGGAACAGCGGGAAGTCGCGTCCTATACCGGCCAATTGCTCGGCATCGGCCGCGCCGAGCAGGAGCGCAACCCTTTGCGCGCCGACGTGCTGGGGGCAGCGCTCTATCGCGCCATCAGCTCGATCTCTTCGGACCACGAAAGCCGCAAGCTCCTGGCTCGCGAATTGGGCCTCGCGATGGCGCGGGTGATGCCCACCTGTTATGCCGAGATCCTGCGCGACTTCCGCGCCCGCGGCATTCGGCCGGTCGGGCTGTCGGTGCGTGGTGTGGAAGGTCCGGGCAACGAGCTCGGGCGTGACCGCCTGAATTCTGGCTACGACAGCCTGCAGCGCGAACCGGGCGCCACCACAGGCGGCGGCCAGTTCGGCCCCACATCCCATTCGTCAGATGTCGACAGCGGCTCGCAGCCCACCTCGTTTGGCGCGGCGCAAGCCGCTGGGCGAGTCGGTGCCGTCACCTCGTGGGGCCGTTCGGCCGGCTTCGGCAACAGCGGCCCCGGCCGCAGCGGCGGCAACTCCGGCTATCGCTCCCAGAATGCGGCGCCAGCCGCCGATGCCGAACTGATGGCACTGATCCGCCGCCTGACCTTCCTCGCCTCTCGCCCTGGCGATCTGGGCGGTGCGTCGACAATCCAGGGCTTTGCCGGCTCGGGCGGCGGTGGATACGGCGGCGCCTACGGCGCGGGGGCGCCGACCGGCACCTCGTCAGACATTGGCGAATACAGCGACGGCACGCATAACCTGATGGCTGTCAACCTCATTCGCGCACACCGCGAAGAGTTGCGCCAGGCATCGACCGGCAAGCTCGATCACATGGTGATTGACGTTGTCGGCAGCCTTTTCGACCAGATCCTCTCCGACCCGCGCGTGCCGCCGCAGATGGCGCGCCAGATTGCCCGCCTGCAATTGCCGGTGCTGCGGGTCGCCTTGAGCGACAACACCTTCTTCTCATCGCGCAAGCACCCGGCGCGGCGCTTCGTCAACCGCATTGCCTCTTTGGCGAGTGCCTTCGAAGAACTCGACGACGGTCCGGGCAAGCAGTTCATGGCCCGCGTGCGCGATCTGGTGCAAGAGATCGTCGAAGGCGATTTCGACCAGATCGAGGTCTACGCGGCCAAGCTCAATACGCTGGAAAGCTTTGTCGCCCAACAGGCCAAGGCGGAAGTGCAGGCGAATGCCTCGGCCGTCTCGATGGTCGACAACAAAGAGTCGGAGCTGCGCACCCAGCAGCGCTACATGCAGCAGCTGACTTCGGCGCTGCGGCCATTGGCGATGCAGGAATACCTGCGCGACTTCCTGGCCCAGGTCTGGAGCCAGGCGCTGGCGCTGGCCACTCGCCGCGAAGGCCCGCAGTCTGAACTCGTTCAGCGGCTCAAGCGCGCTGGCCGCGACTTGGTAATGAGCGTGCAGCCCAAGGGCTCACCGGCGATGCGCAAGAAGTTCCTGATGCAGCTGCCGCCGCTGATGAAGGACTTGAACGAAGGCATGCGGTTGATTGGCTGGCCTGAAGCGGCGCAAAAGGCCTTCTTCGGCAAGCTGCTGCCGGCACACGCCGATTCGTTGAAAGGCACGCCGCTGACGGAGTTGGAATACAACCTGCTCGCCAAGCAACTGGAAGGCGTGTTCGCGACCGCTGTGCCCGAAGCTGACGCGCTGCTGCGCGACATGCCGCTGGCCACCACCGGCAATGCGGCGCCCGAACCGCAATTCACCGCGGCCGAAGCCAAGCAGATCGGCCTGGTCGAGGAAAGCGCGGTCAATTGGGCGGGTGATGTCGACATCGATCTCACCGCGCCCACGCAGCCCGGCGAACTCAGCGGCACCGGCGACACCCAACCGATGCGCCTGGAAGCCGGGCCGGGCCTCGACATCAACCTCGACCTGTCGCCGAGCGAGCCGGCCGAGCCCTCGCGCGGCGCGCAGCTGATCGACCATGTTCAGCTGGGGTTCGCCTATCAAATGAACCTGAACGATGAATGGCAGAAGGTGCGCCTGAGCTACGTCAGCCCGGGCCGTGCGTTCTTTGTTTTCACGCGCGGCAAACGCCACCACGAAACCGTGTCGCTGACCTCGCGGATGCTGTCGCGCATGTGCGAGACCGGGCGCTTCCGCGCCTTCGAAAGCGCTTACCTGATCGAGCGTGCCACGGCTCGCGCGCGCAAGCAGCTGGCCGAGCTGTCAGCACAAAGCAGCAAGCCAGCCTGAGGCGATCAGCGCGGGCTTAGCGGCCCGCGCTCAGAACCCGCGCGATGCGCAGTGCTGCCAGCAGGCTCGACGGATCGGCCCGACCGGTGCCGGCAATGTCAAACGCCGTACCGTGATCCGGGCTGGTCCGCACAAAAGGCAGGCCCAGCGTCACGTTCACACCGTGCTCGACGCCCATGTATTTGACGGGGATCAGTCCGTGGTCGTGTGTCATCGCGACCACCAGATCGAACTCGCCGGGGTGCCCGGGCGCATGGCGGGCCCGCATGAAGACGGTGTCGGGAGCGTAAGGTCCAGTGGCGTCGATGCCTTGGAGGCGAGCCGCTTTGATGGCCGGCGCGATGATGCTCAGTTCTTCATCGCCAAACAGCCCGCCCTCGCCCGCATGCGGATTGAGCCCGGCGACGGCGATGCGCGGATGGGCAATGCCAGCGCGCTGCATGGCCTGGTGAGCGATGCCCAGCGTATCGAGCACCGCATCAAAGGTCACTGCATTGATTGCCCGGCGCAATGACAAATGGATCGTCACCAGCACGGTTCGCAGCTCGTCATTGGCCAGCATCATCCGAACCGGCGGCGGCGCTTCACCAGGCAACCCAGCCAGTGCCTGCAGCATCTCGGTGTGGCCCGGAAACGGCACGCCCGCAGCCGACAAGGCCTCCTTGTGGATCGGTGCGGTCACGATGGCGGCGGCCTCGCCAGCCTTCACGCACACCACCGCCTGCTCAATGCACGCGGCCGCCGCCGCCCCAGCGCGGGCATCGATGCGCCCCATCGGCAAAGTCGCCAGATCGCTCGGCAGTCCGCTCGCCGGCAACACCGGCAGGCAACGCGGCGGGCAGTCATGCAGGTCCGCAGCCCGCTCGATCACCGCCAGCGCCAGCCCGCCGCCCACCTGAGCCAACGCGCGGCGCATCACGCCGACATCACCGATGACGAAGGCACCGGTCACCGCCGCATCGCGAAACGCTTTCACCAAAACCTCTGGTCCGATGCCGCAGGCATCGCCCATCGTCAGCGCGATCGGCAGCAATCGATTCGTCGTGTTCATGGCAGGCACCAAGCTCAGGCGGGGTTGTCGATGTCGATGAACACATGCGCCAGGCCAAACCGGCTGGCCACATGCGCCGCCAGCGCCGGGGCGCCATAGCGTTCGGTGGCGTGATGGCCGCAGGCCAGAAAAGCAACGCCGGTCTCTCTCGCCAGATGCGCCTGCGGCTCGGAAATTTCACCGGTGATGAAGGCATCGGCGCCCGCCGCAATCGCCGCTTCGAAATAGCCTTGGGCGCCTCCAGTGCACCAGGCCACGCGACGAACCACGCGGCCGTCGCCCTCCACCAGCACCGGCTTGCGCCCCAGGCTTGCTTCGATCGACGAGGCGAGTTCACCCGCCGAAACCGGCAACGCGGGTTGCCCGACATAACCCAACATCTGATCGCCAAATCGGCCATCGGGACTGAAGCCCAGCCGCGCGCCCAACTGAGCGTTGTTGCCGAACTCGGCGTGCGCATCCAGTGGCAGGTGATAAGCCAGCAAGGTGATCTGATGGGCGAGCAACAGCTCGATGCGTGCCTTCAGCCAACCGGTGATACGTCCACCATGGCCTTTCCAGAACAGGCCATGGTGAACCAAGATGGCATCGGCGCCCTGCTCAATCGCTGCCTCGATGAACGCCTTGCTGGCAGTCACGCCGGAGACCAGCTTTCGTACCTCGGCACGTCCCTCGACCTGAATACCGTTCGGCCCATAATCCCGGAACTTCCCCGCGTCAAGCAAGCTGTTCAGGTAGGACTCGAGTTCAGTACGTGAGGTCATGAAAACAGGATCTGGTTGATGCGCAAGACTTGGCTCATTTTCTCCCAAGCCGTCACGGTGGCCGTGGCTGTGTTGTTCGTCGTGACGACACTCAAGCCGCAGTGGTTGAACCGTGGCCCGGGGGGCGTGCCCGCCAAGCCCATTTCACTTGGCCTGCCGCCGCTCGTGCAACCGGCTTTGCTGCCTGGCAACGGCGCCGTCAACAGCTACGCCCCTGCCGCTCGCCGTGCCACGCCGGCAGTGGTCAGCATCACGGCCAGCAAGGCTCCGCCCCGTGACCGCCGCAACGAAGACCCGTGGTTCAAGTTCTTCTTCGGCAACCCGTCGCAGCGTGAGCAACAGCAGCCGCAGGTCGGCCTTGGTTCGGGCGTGATCGTGTCGACCGAAGGCTATCTGCTGACCAACAACCATGTCATCGAGGGCGCAGACGACATCGAGGTGCAGCTACCCGATGGCCGTGAATCGACCGCTACCGTTGTTGGCGCCGACCCCGAGACCGACGTCGCGGTACTGAAGATCGATCTCGACAAACTGCCGGTGATCAGCTTCGGCAACACCGACAACCTGCAGGTCGGCGATGTGGTGCTGGCCATCGGTAACCCGTTCGGTGTCGGCCAGACCGTGACCTCGGGCATCGTCAGCGCCCTCGGCCGCAACCAGCTCGGCATCAACACCTTCGAGAACTTCATCCAGACCGATGCGGCCATCAACCCCGGCAATTCGGGCGGTGCGCTGGTCGATGCTTCGGGCAACCTGCTGGGCATCAATACCGCCATTTACTCGCGCAGCGGCGGCAGCCTGGGCATCGGCTTTGCGATTCCGGTCAGCACCGCCAAGCAGGTGATGGAAGGGCTGATCCGCGATGGACAAGTCACCCGCGGCTGGATCGGCGTCGAGCCGCGCGACCTGACCCCCGAGATCGCCGAGACCTTCAACCTGCCGATCAAGCAAGGCGTGCTGATCACCGGGGTGCTGCAAAGCGGCCCGGCCAGCGCAGGCGGCATTCGACCGGGCGACGTGGTCGTCAAGGTGGCCGACACGCCGGTCATCAACACGGCGCAATTGCTCAGTGCAGTCGCGGGCCTCAAGCCGCAGACTCCCGCGGTGATCGGCATTCAGCGCGGTGAGAAAGCGCTGGAACTAAAGGTCACAGTCGCGCAGCGGCCAAAAACTCAGGCCCGCAAAGAGCAATAGGCTTTGCTCGCAGCAGGCGCCAGGAAGCCTGCTCTCGCAACGAAGTTGTGGAGGCCGCAAGCATCACCTGCGCGCCAACCCACCGATCCTCGAGATCAGCTGGTCGTGCCCGGCACTTCTTCGTCGGGCGCCTGGGTGTGTTTGATGAAAATCTGCGCGGCCCAGATGCCGACCTCGTAGAGGATGCACATCGGGATCGCCAACGCGAGTTGCGACACCACATCAGGCGGCGTCACGACGGCAGCGATGATGAAGGCGATGACGATGAAATACGCGCGGAACGCCTTCAGCTTTTCAACGCTCACGATGCCCATGCGCGCCAGCACCACCACCACGATCGGCACCTCGAACGCCGCACCGAAGGCCACGAACATCGTCAACACAAAGCTGAGGTACGACTCGATGTCTGGCGCGGCGGTGATGCTTTTCGGCGCGAAGCTTTGAATGAAGCTGAACACCTGCTTGAAGACGAAGAAATAGCAGAACGCCACGCCGATGAAGAACAGCACCGTGCTCGATACCACGAGCGGCAGCACCAGCTTCTTCTCGTGCATGTAAAGGCCCGGCGCCACAAAAGCCCAGACCTGATACAGCACCACCGGCAGCGCCAACAGGAAGGCCGCCATCAAGGTGATCTTCAGCGGCACCAGGAAGGGCGAGATCACGTTCGTCGCGATCAGCTTGCCGCCTGCGGGAAGGCTGGCCACCAAAGGCTGTGCGAGCCAGTCATAGAGCGCTGCAGGCCCAGGCCAGATCGCCAGCACGGCAAAGCACAGGCCCACGGCAAGCACGGCACGGATCAAGCGATCGCGCAGCTCGACCAAATGGGCGACAAAAGGCTGTTCTGTGCCCTCGAGTTCATCGGGGCGGTTTGAATCGGAACTCATGCGGGCGTAAAGGCCAACTCAGAATGGAAAACGGGGTGGCCGAAAGCGGGCCACGCGGGCGGCGCCCGACTGGGCCTTGCTGCGGACGCCGTGCCGCTGCTTGTACCACTGCGGCATGGCTCCGCGCTTCAAGCGCCAGTTCTTCTTCGGATGTTGATAACGCGGCTGGGGATACAAGCCCTCATGCGCCTGATTTTCCAAGGCAGCAGGCACGGGATTGCTCCACGCGTCGTTGAGGTCGGTGGTGGTCTGGTGGATCTCGTTCGACACATGGCGCTCGACATCGCGGGCCGCGTCCTCGAACTGGCCCTTCATCTTCTTCAGCTCTTCCAGCTCGATCGACCGATTCACTTCCGCTTTGACATCGGCCACATAACGCTGCGCCTTGCCCAGCAAATGACCTACGGTCCGCGCGACGCGAGGCAGGCGCTCAGGCCCGATGACGATGAGCGCGACCGCGCCGATCAGTGCGAGCTTGTCAAAACCAAGATCAATCATGCGGGCCCGGCGATCATGTCCAGCTCAAGCCGGACGAACAAGTTCAAGATTTGGATTTGGCTTCGACGTCAACCGTGTTCGGGTCATTCGCCTTGTTGGAAACCTGCTGCGATGGGGGAACCGGCTGATCCGCACTGGTCGAGCCGTCGCGCATGCCGTCCTTGAAACCTTTGACCGCGCCGCCCAGATCGCTGCCCATGTTCTTGAGCTTCTTGGTGCCGAAGATCAGCACCACGATCACCAACACGATAAGCCAGTGCCAAACGCTGAATGAACCCATGATTTCTACTCCAAAGCCAAAGGTGAATACCGAAGTTTAGGCGAGTGCCGCCTCAACCCTTGGCCCAGGGCCTTGGCCCGCCAATCACATGCAAATGCAGATGTGGAACTTCCTGCAGGCCATCGGCCCCGGTATTGACCAAGGTCCGAAAGCCATTGGTCACGCCTTGTTCACGCGCGAGCACCGGCGCCAAGGCCATCATCCGGCCCAGCATCGCCTGATGCTTTTCAGGTTCGGTCTCGTAGAGAGAGGCGATGTGCTCTTTCGGGATGATCAGAAAGTGCACCGGCGCCCACGGCGCGATGTCATGAAACGCCAGCAGTTCTTCGTCTTCATGCACTTTGCGGCTGGGCACCTGCCCAGCGACGATCTTGCAGAAGATGCATTGGGGGTCGTGTGTCATGGAGTCACTCATCATTCACGGTCATTGCGGCGCTGGCATCGGGCGCCGGGCATTCAGATTCATCCAACCCTTGATCACCCGGTACAGGAACCAGATGGAAATGGCGACCCAGGCGAGCCAGCCCGGAATCAACAGGAAAAACCACAGCGGAATCGTCACCACATAAAGCACGCCCGCCCACAGCACGCTGCGAATACGCCATTTGAAATGCGACTCCTGCCAGGTGCCGGCGGCATCGTCTTTCTTGACGAGATCAAGAATGAAAGCCACCAGCAACAGCGCGATGCTGGCCTGAACGCCCGGCAACACCGCGCCGACGGCCACGATGGTGTGCAGCAGATAGCTGATGTTGCCGATGGTCTTCAGCGACTGCTCTTTTTCATTGACGTTGATGATGTCATTCATGTGCCATCCGCCTCTCTGTTTTGCATCTTGCGGGCAGCGAATTCTTCCAGCCCAGACAAGCCTTCACGCCGCTCCAGTTCAGCCAACACGTCCGCAGGCTTCAGGCCGAAGGCACTCAACGCCAACATGGAATGAAACCAGAGGTCGGCCATCTCATAGACGATCTTTTGCCGGTCGCCGTCTTTTGCCGCCATCACCGTTTCAGTCGCCTCTTCACCGATCTTTTTCAAGATGGCATCGGTGCCCTTGCTGAAGAGCCGTGCGACATAACTCGTTTCTGGATCGCCGCCCTTGCGGCTTTCAATGACCTCGGCCAAGCGCGCCAGGCTCTCGTTTCCACTGCTCATTTGTAGATGCTTTCCGGATCTTTCAATACAGGCTCAACGGTTGCCCAGGCACCATCTTGGTAGCGCTGATAAAAACAGCTGTGGCGGCCCGTGTGGCAAGCCACTCCCGGCTCATGCCCAAGCTGAGTGACCGTCAGCAACACCACGTCGTTATCACAGTCGAGGCGCATCTCGTGCACCTTCTGGATATGGCCGGATTCTTCGCCCTTGTGCCACAGCCGGCCACGCGATCGGCTCCAGTAGACCGCTTCACCGCGCCGGGCGGTTTCAGCCAAGGCTTCGCGGTTCATGAAGGCAAACATCAGCACATCCTTGCTGCCGAACTCTTGCGCAATCACCGGCACCAAGCCTTGCGCGTCCCACTTAATGTCATCGAGCCAATTCATCAGATCAGTGTAGCAATCAGCTGTGATGGGTCGCCCCGACAAACCCACGCTCGGAAGCAAACCACTGCAACACCGGAACCGTACCCGGCAACACCGGCGCGACCTCCACAGGCAGTGTTTGCCACGCCATCGATTGCTGCTCACGCATCTCGAAGTCGCCGGTCCATGCGTAGACCTTGCAGAAATGCAGGCGCACCCGGGCGTGCGGGTAGTCGACGATCTCGATCTTCCAAGGCGATACCGGCCCGATGTTCACGCCCAACTCTTCGTTCAACTCGCGGCGCAACGCCTCTTCCACGGTTTCACCGGCTTCCAGCTTGCCGCCCGGAAACTCCCAATAGCCTGCGTATACCTTGCCTTCGGGCCGCGAAGTCAACAGGAATCGCCCTTGCGGATCGATCAACACGCCAACTGCCACGTCGACCGGCGTGCGCTCAACGGGCGCGCTCATGCGGCACCTCGCTCCGCGGCTTCGCGGCCGGCATAGTCTTTCGCGAATTGAAAAGCGACCCGGCCCGAACGCGACCCACGTTCCAGCGCCCAGACCAGGCTGGGTTGACGTGCCGCTTCGATCTCTTTCTCGCCGATGCCGAAGCCACGTAGCCATTGACCGACGATCGCCAGATACTCGTTCTGGCTGAAGGGATAGAAGCTGACCCACAGCCCAAATCGTTCACTGAGCGAAATCTTCTCTTCAATCACTTCACCAGGATGGACTTCGCCATCTTCCGTATGGGTGTAGCTTAGGTTCTCTTTCATGTATTCCGGCAACAGATGGCGGCGGTTGCTCGTGGCGTAGATCAACACATTGTCAGAGGCCTGCGAGACCGATCCGTCCAGGATCGATTTCAGCGCCTTGTAGCCCGGCTCGCCCTCATCGAAACTCAGGTCATCGCAAAACACGATGAAGCGCTCTGGCCGGCCGGCGACCAGATCAACGATGTCGGGTAGATCGACCAGATCCGCCTTGTCGACTTCGATCAAACGAAGCCCTCGCTCGGAGAATTCATTCAGGCAAGCTTTGATCAGCGAGCTCTTGCCGGTACCGCGAGCGCCCGTCAGCAGCACGTTGTTGGCCGCGCGGCCGGCAACGAATTGCTTGGTGTTGCGCAACAGACGTTCCTTCTGCGGTTCGACTTCCACCAATTCGGCCAGACGGATCGTTGCCACATGACGTACTGGCTCCAGGGCCGCAGCACCGTTGCGCTTGCGGTAGCGGAATGCCACTGAAGCGCCCCAGTCCGGCTGCGCCAGCGCATGTGGCAAGGCCGCTTCCAGTCGTGTGATCAATGCTTCGGCGCGGGTGATGAGATGCAACAAGGCAGAGGCAAGGTCGGTCATGCGAAGGTCGATGCGAGCGGCGTGAGCCAGTCAGTTTAGCGGCGGCCCCTGCGCCGCCCGGAGACACCGCAGAAGCTCAGCCCGCATCGCGCAAGTTCAGATCGCCATCGCAACCTTCATTCGATCTGCCCTGATGCCAGATTTGACTTTAGGCTGAAAAGCACTCAGAAAACATCGACCACTTCGTCGTCCACCACCGCATAAATGCGATCGCCCGGCTGCGCAGACACAGCATGCATGCCCGTAAAAGCACCGAATGCTGGAAGCACGCCCACCGCAGCTCCCAGATGAAAGCAGGGCAAGCGCAAGCGGTCGAATGCCCGACCTCTAATGTGTACACACGGATGCAGATGGCCCGCCAACACATACTGGCCATCGATCGGCTGCGGGTGATGGCACAGCGCAAACCCGGCCAGAGACAAGGGCTCGTCGAGCGCTTCGATGCCGAGCCGATAAGGTGGATCGCCCGCTCGATCGTCGTGATTTCCCCGCACCAAGGTCAACTCAATCGACGCATGGGCGTCGCGCCAACGCGATACGGCATCAAGCGTGGTGCTCGAATGCGATCGCTCGGAATGAAGGAAATCGCCCAGAAAAACGATGCGCCGCGCCCCGGTGGACGCCAGCGCATCGCTGAGAACAGACAGCGTCTCTTGGGTGGTGCCGCTGGGCACCGGCACGCCCCATTTGCGAAAGGAGATCGCCTTGCCAATATGCGCATCGGCGACCAGCAAAGTCCCATGGTCGGCGAGATAAGCCGCCTTTTGTGGTAGCAAGGTCAGCGCTTGGCCGCCGACCTGAACAGTCAGGTTCCGAATGGCTTAGCTCGCCAGCATGCCCAAGGCGATGTCCAGATGCTCGGTCGGCACACGCTTGAAGCCCGAACGTGCATAACGCTGCAGGCGACCGACAGAAAACGCCGTGAGCACTGAGGCTTGGGCCGTGGGATCGATCGCCGGTGCCGGCGCCCCCAGCACATCGGTCACGCCGCGCAGGCTTTGTCGCAATTGCGATTCGATGCGATCAAAGAATTGGTTCATTCGCAGAACCAACCGTTCGTTCTCGAAGACCAAGGCATCGCCCACCATCACACGGGTCATGCCTGGGTTTTTCTCGCCGAATTGCAGCAAGGCAGTCAGTATTTTCTGAGCCTGAACGGAACCTTGTGCCTCGCGCTCGCTGATTTGGCCGACCAGCGTGAAAACGCTTTGCTCAATGAACTCGATCAAGCCTTCGAACATCTGCGCTTTGCTTGCAAAGTGCCGATATAAAGCAGCTTCAGAGACATCAAGCTTGGCCGCCAGAGCGGCTGTCGTGATGCGCTCGGCACCGGGTTGTTCCAGCATCGAAGCCAGAGTTTGGAGGATTTGAACTCGGCGCTCGCCTGGCTTCGGGCGCTTGCGGATGCTAGGTTCCGCAGCGTTTGCCGAGGGTTCGTTCGCTTCGTCTCTTGGGGTGTCAGTCGCGTCGATCATCTCGGCCTATAGAAGTTGTCACAAGCTGCAAAAACTGCAGTGAATGAATTCTTGCATAGACATATGGGGGTCTGAGCCCTTGGTGAATACCAACTTCTGAGACGTTATTCACGACGTTGCGATGTAGATAGCGCTTCATCCAAACAGTTCGCATTCCGAGACCCCATGCAGTCCGTTGATGTTGAAGCGTGTCTTCGACCAGGATGCAGCGACTTGCAGATACTTTTAGTTTCGCCATTAGGTGGCGAAACATTCGGGCATCTGGTTTGGGTCGAAGTCCACCAAACATGTGCATGTCTTCGATGCTGATCACGCCATCGAAGCAGTTCGTGAGATTCAGCGCGTTCAGAACCCGGTAGGCATAAGCACGGGGCGCATTGGTCAAAACGAATTTGCGGCCGCGCAGACAGCGCAAGGCCGCGCGGTCATGGGCGCTGGTGCGAAGCCGTTGTTCCAGGCCGGGCAGGCGATGGGTTTCTTCGAGGAAGTGATCGGCCTTCACGCCATGGTGGCGAACCAGGCCGAGCAGCGTGGCCCCATAGCGGCGCCAATAGTGTTGGCGCAACGCAGTCGCTTCGTCGTGGGGCAGGTCGAGATGGCGGGCGATGTAGTCAGTCATCGCCTGGCTGGTCGGGCCGAAAGCCGCGCCCGACGCATCGTGCAAGGTGTCGTCGAGATCAAAAAACCAGACTGGATGCCGCGTCGTCATGCGGCATCTTCGTTGATGTCAGATCGATGGGGGCGATGCAACTGCATGGCCCCGTGGCATCAATGCGAACGGATCATCGTGCCGTAAGCCTGCTCGGTCAGGATCTCCAGCAGCATCGCATGAGGTACGCGGCCATCAATGATGTGCACTGCGTTGACGCCGTTTTTTGCCGCATCCAGCGCAGAAGCGATCTTCGGCAACATACCGCCGCTGATCGTGCCATCGGCAAACAGCTCATCGATCTCGCGAGCCGACAGGTTCGTCAGCAGCTTGCCTTGCTTGTCGAGCACGCCGGGAATGTTGGTCAGCATCACCAGCTTCTCGGCTTTCAAGACCTCGGCCAACTTGCCAGCGACGACATCGGCGTTGATGTTGTAGTTCTCGTTCTCGGCCCCGAAGCCCAGTGGCGAGATCACCGGAATGAACTGGTCATCCTGCAAGGCCTTTACGACCGATGGGTCGATCGACTCGATTTCGCCGACCTGCCCGAGGTCATAAACCGTGTTCGGATCTTTGGCGTCCACGAGCTTGAGCTTGTGTGCACGAATCAGCCCGCCGTCGCGACCGGTCAGCCCGACGGCTTTGCCGCCGGCCACGTTGATCAGGCCGACGATGTCTTGTTGAACTTGCCCGGCCAGCACCCATTCGACGACTTCCATCGTCTCTTCGTCAGTGACACGCATGCCTTGAATGAAAGTGCCCTTCTTGCCGATCTTGGCCAGCGCATCTTCGATCTGCGGGCCCCCACCATGCACCACCACCGGATTCATGCCCACGAGCTTGAGCAACACCACGTCTTCGGCGAAATCCAGCTGCAAGGCCGGATCGGTCATCGCATTGCCGCCGTACTTGATCACGATCGTCTTGCCGTGAAACTTTCGGATGTATGGCAAAGCCTGCGCCAGGATCTCGGCCTTGTCGCGCGGGGCGATGTTGGCCAGTTCGGCGACATGGGATGGGCCGGCAGCGGGGGGCTCGTTGTTCATGGCGTGGGGGTGGATGAAAGTTGAGTGCGGCAAATTGTAGGGCGCACCGCCTTGCGCCCTGCGCAATTCCTGAATGGCACCCGCACGATCGACATCACGAGCCTGCAAACGCCGCCAAGTCTGGCAAACCCTGCATCGGCAGAGGAGCCAACAGTCGAAAGTCCGTCCTGACTACCCTTGTCGGACTTGGGCATTAACGATCTCATTCGCGCATCTTGCTGCGACACTTCGAACCCATGCATGTTCCCCCTTTGCTATCAGCGTTCTCCAGCGCAGCCTTGTTCTCGGGTTGCCTGATCGCGCTGGCGCCGCTGGCCGCCAACGCAGCAGATCCCGAAGCCGCCGAGGCGCCCTCCGGTGCGGCGTCTGCAGTCGAGACTTCGCCAGCGCCCGACCCTTCAACCAATCCCGACAACCAGCCCGAGCAAACGACCTTGCGCTCGACCTTGGAGACCTGGCAAGACTTTCTTGACGGATTGGTCGTCAACGCGCTGGGGCCGAACCCCGAGCGCCGTTACCGGGTCGATGGCCGCCGCAAGCTGGTCGACTTGGGCAAGCGCTGGACCTTGTCGCTCGATGAACGCCCGACCGGCCGGCTCAGCAGCGCAGGCGTGGGCATTCCGGCAGCAGGCCAGCCCGCGCGCACCTGGGAGATCCTGCATGAGGGGCGCACCAATCAATTTCGCGCCTACAACCAGCATGACGGCACCGGCCGTGAAAACGGCGGCTCGGTCTGGACCACGCTGGCGCCGGGCTGGACCTGGCGCACCCAGGGCCTGCGCCTGCATGACGACAACAGCGGCATTGCCCGCACCGACGTGCAAACGGGCCTTCGCGTCGGCTCGTCCGATTTGTGGGTCGAAGGATTCGTGCGCAGCGCCGGCCTGCAGGACCATGAAGCCCGCGAATCCTGGGTCGACCACGAGCCTCGGGCCACCTTTGGCGGTGTGCAGACGCAATGGCAAGTGAAGCCCGGACTCAACCTGAACGCCCAATATCAACGAGCCATCAAGCCCAACATGCTGCCAGGTGACGAACGGCTGGCCGATGCCCGGACCGAGTTCGGCGTCGACTATCAGCCCACGGGCATGTTCAGCGGCACGCGCATGTACTGGCGCGAGGCGCCGCAGTTGGGGCTGCTGTCGTCGTCTGGCCTGGAAGAACGAGACACCTATCGCCGCGTGCTCGGTATCGAAGCGCCGGAGGGCTCGCGCGATGGCCTGGTGTATGTGCAGGTGCGCCATCAAAGCCTGCTGGATGACAGCGATGCGCTGATGGTGGTGGGTTGGCGCCACACCACCGAGTTGGCGCCGAAATGGAGCCTGCAAACGCTGGTTGAAAGCGGCATCCCGGTTGGTGGTGACAACGCGGTGAGATCGAACACCTTCGACGTTCGACTGGCCAACAACGACTTTCCAGACCATTCCTTCTATACCGAACTCCAGGCGGTGCGCACGCCGCTGAAAAACACGGCTTTCGCCAGCGCCGACTACACCCGGCGCATCGGCGACAGCAGTGTCGCGGTGATCCGTGGCAGCGTGACCGGCGTTCAACCGCATGACCGCCCGACCGACATTCCGACCAACTCCGCCGAGTTCTCGACCGGCCTGGGCTGGCAGGAACCGGAAGAACGCCAGTTCAGTACCTTTTGGCGCTACACCTTCATCGGCCGCAACGCGTTGTTCGACAAGGTGACCAACCCGGATTTCTCGGATCGACGCGCGCACATCGGCTCGGCCGAATTCGACTGGCAAGGCCGTGGCGACTACAACTACCTGCTGCTCGCAGCGCGGCGCTGGAACCGCGACGACGCCTTCCAGGAGGCCGAACTCAGAACGACCAACCTGGCGATGGCTCGCGTGACCAAGCACCTGGCCGAACGCTGGGATCTCGGCGTGCATGTGGCCCGCCTGAACGACAGCGCGCTGCCTGCGGAGCATGGCTTTGGCGCCAACTTGAGCGTGCAGCTCAACCACCGCGTCGTGCTGGCGCTGGGCTACAACCCGCGCGGCATCGAAGACGGCGAGTTGGCCGGCGAAGAGCGCCTGAGCAAAGGCGCCACGCTGCGCCTGTTCATTCCGACCGATGCCACGCTGACCCACTGGCTGAAAGCACCACGCCCTGCCAAAGAAGAAACGCAGGTCAGCGCAGCGCATTGACGCCTGCGTGGTGACGTTTCGGCCCGAGGTTCGGTATCGAAGATTCGGGATTCATGGATTTCGCGATGCCCCCAGCACGCAGCGGAGCACAACATGAGCAAGAAGAAGCCATCCTCGGCGCAAGCAGCCGATACGCCGGCGCAGGCGCCCGTCAACCCGTTCGCAGGCACGGTGGGCGATTCCGCGGCGCAGATCTGGCTGGCCGGCTTGGGCGCCTTCGCGAAAGCGCAGCAAGAAGGTGGCAAGGTGTTCGACGCGCTGGTCAAGGAAGGCACGCAGCTTCAGCAGCAGGCACAGACCGTGGCCGAAGACAAGTTGGCCCAGTTGAACCACCTTCATCACCTGACCGACCAGATCAGCGGCATCGCCAGTGATGCCAGCGCCAAGGCAGGCCAGCAATGGGACCGGCTCGAATCGATCTTCGAGGAGCGAACGGCCCGCGCGCTGCGCAAGCTGGGCGTACCCAGCGCCGGCGATGTCGAAGCGCTCAACCAGCGTGTCGATGAGCTGAGGTCGCAGCTTGCCGCCCTCACGGGCGCCACTGCGACGAAGCCGGCAGACCCGGCAGCGCCTTCTCGCTCACGACGCAGCGCCTCATCTGCCGCCGGCAAAACGGCTCCCGCAAGCACGCCCGCCAAGCGATCGGCAAGCAAGCCCTCATCGCGATAGGCTTGCGGTGGCTGAGACTCTGATCGATCAGCTCGCTTAAAACGTCAGGCAACCAGGCTTCGGCAATTCATCGGCGCTCATGACCGGCCCGCCCATTCGCCGTCAACTCCCAGGCGCCTTGCCCGGTGCATTGCTCTTCGGCCCCGCCGGCGACCTCTCCCATTCCTCGTTGATCTCGAGGAACGAGCTGACGCTCATCTCATCGACCTGCATCTTCTTGCCATGACCAAACACAGACAGCTGCATCGGCCAGGTGGGCGCGGCATGGGTCAATTGCTCCAACTCGATGATCAACAGCGACAGCCTCGAGCGCAGCGCGGCAAGCTGCCCTGTCCAGCGCGTGATCAGCCCTTCCAGCTGACGCAAAGCCTTCTGCAGCACCGCCAGCGGCAACTCGCTCAGCCCCGGCAGGCCTTTCAACCGCAGCGCCCGCTCGACTGCATCGAGGTGACGAAAGGTTGTGCGCGATGCAGCGTGTTGATCCAGCACCTCGGTCAAGGCCTTGCGCATCTCACGCGCTTCCACGGAATCCCGTGCCGCCGGCGGCGTTGCGGGCTCTGCGCCGCTGGGCCGCTGGGATGAGCTGTTGACCACTGATTTCGTCAGGGCAGCCACTTGCTCGGCGGGATCTCGCCGCTTCACCCTGTCACGCAGCCCCAGTAGCTGAAGCAGCCACTGCAATGGCTGCTTCAGCATCGAGGGCGGCCGCTCTTTGGCGTTCTGCGTCTTCACCTTCGCGCTGGGCGGCTTCGGCACCGAAGCCGGAGCCGCTTGTTTCGAAGACGGAGTGCGTGCAGTTGATTTCATGGATGGGCGATCACAAGAGCCTGACGCATCGCGTTAGCACAGGCAGGGCAACCTGCGCTGTCAATAACTCTAACGGGTTAGAAGAAAGCACGAGGAAATATCCTGACACGCAGACATCAAACTGTCGACAGCTCGTTACGTGGGCATGCCTGCCGTGCCGCGCAACGGCATTTCAGCCCCTCTGGCGCGCAGACGCTGAATCAGTTCATCGGAAAGAACCACAGCAACACCACCGTAGAAACAAGGTAGCGGCTGAATTTGCCGATCGCCATGCACGCCAGGCAAGGCCAGAACGGAAGCTTCAGCCAGCCAGCCACCGCACACAGCGGATCGCCGACAAAAGGCAACCATGACAGCAGGCAGGCTTTCGGGCCAAAGCGCTTCAGCCAGAACAGCACCCGCGTCTCATGGGGCTTGTGCACCACTTTTTCGTAGGCCCGCTCCGCGCCATAACCCATCCACCAGGTGACGGCCCCGCCCAGCGTGTTGCCCACGGTCGCGACGAGGATGGCCGGCCAGAACAAATCCGGGTTGATGCGGATCAGGCCGTACACCACCGGCTCCGAGCCCAGCGGCAACAGCGTGGCCGAGACAAAGGCCACCACAAACACCGTGCTCAGACCGAATTTCGGCAAGGCCAGCAAGACCAACAACGACTCGATCCATGCATTCATCCGCCGGCATTATGCGCAGTGCCGGCCGAGGTCTCGGCCCGGAGGCTGGCGCTATACTCTGCCTCCTTTTTGAGCAAGTCCGCTCCCGCCCCCACCGCTTTCACATGCAGATCGGCCACCTTCTCCTGCCGAATGGTCTGTTCGCTGCGCCCATGGCGGGCGTCACCGATCGGCCGTTCCGCCAGCTGTGCAAGCGGCTGGGCGCAGGCTATGCCGTGAGCGAAATGGTGACCTCGCGCAAGGACCTCTGGACCACCCTGAAGACCTCGCGCCGCGCCAACCATGACGGCGAAGTGGCACCGATCGCGGTGCAGATCGCCGGCACCGAGCCCGCGATGATGGCCGAGGCCGCGGCCTACAACATCGACCGCGGCGCGCAGATCATCGACATCAACATGGGTTGCCCGGCGAAGAAGGTCTGCACCCAATGGGCGGGCTCGGCGCTGATGCAGGACGAGCCGCTGGCCTTGCAGATCATCGAGGCGGTGGTCGCTGCCTGCGCGCCGCACAAAGTGCCCGTCACGCTGAAGATGCGCACCGGCTGGTGCAACACCGAGCGAAATGCCTTGGCCATCGCACGCGCCGCCGAAAGCGCCGGCATCGCGATGGTCACGGTGCATGGCCGCACCCGCGAGCAGGGCTACAGCGGTCATGCCGAATACGACACCATCGCGGCCGTCAAGGCGGCGCTTCGCATTCCGGTGGTCGCCAACGGCGACATCGACAGCCCCGAGAAGGCCCGCGAGGTGCTGGCCGCAACCGGCGCCGACGCCGTGATGATCGGCCGCGCGGCGCAGGGCCGGCCATGGATCTTCCGCGAGATCGCTCACTTCCTCGACACCGGCTTGCACTTGCCCGCGCCGGAGGTGCTGCAGGCCAAGGCCTGGCTGCTGGAGCACCTGCATGACCATTACGGCCTCTATGGTGAATTCGCCGGCGTGCGCACCGCTCGCAAGCACATCGGCTGGGCCGTTCGAGCCCTTCCCGGAGGCGATGTTTTTCGCGCCCACATGAACACGCTGGAAACCTGCGATGCGCAGGTACTGGCCGTCAGCGACTGGTTCGACCAACTGGCCGGCAGCCACCATCGCCTGCCCGTGTCGAGCCCCGCCGCCCATCAAGCCCTCATCGAACACCAAGCATGAATCACCCCGCAGTACGGGCCGCCACCACGCCGGCAGCCGCCCAACTCCGCCCGCCTGTGGCGCCTTGCGCCCTGGCCGACAGGGGCGGCGTATGAGCAAGAAGAACATCGAAGAAAGCGTGCGCGACAGCCTGGAGCTGTACTTCCGCGATCTGCATGGCGTGGAGCCGGCGGCGATGTACGACATGATCCTCAAGGTCGTCGAGAAGCCGTTGCTCGACGTGGTCATGAAGCATGCCGACGGCAACCAGAGCAAGGCCGCCGAATGGCTCGGCATCAACCGCAATACGCTGCGCCGCAAGCTGCTCGATCACAAATTGGTCAAATGACAGGCACTCGTGGCCAGGCGGCCCAGATCGCTTGGTGCGCCGACATTCCCACAATGCATCCGCTCTCTTCGGTCGTTATGTCTTTCTACGTCCCATTGATCGCAGTTTGAAATTTCCGGCGGCCACGCCCCGCCCTTCAGCGCCAAACTCCTGCACCCACCCTCGAAAGCCCGCACCATGCAAGCCTTGATCTCCGTTTCCGACAAAACCGGCGTGCTCGATTTCGCACGCGAGCTGCATGGCCTGGGTGTCAGGCTGCTGTCCACCGGCGGCACTGCCAAGCTGCTGGCCGATGCCGGCCTGCCGGTGACCGAGGTTGCCGACCACACCGGCTTTCCCGAGATGCTCGATGGCCGCGTCAAGACGCTGCACCCGAAGATCCACGGCGGCCTGCTCGCGCGGCGTGACCTGCCCGAACACATGAGCGCACTGTCAACGCATGGCATCGAGACCATCGATCTGCTGATCGTCAACCTCTACCCATTCGAAGCGACCGTCGCTAAGCCCGGCTGCACGCTCGAAGACGCGATCGAGAACATCGACATCGGCGGGCCGGCGATGGTGCGCTCGGCTGCGAAGAACTGGAAAGACGTCGCGGTGCTGACCGACGCTTCGCAATACGCCAAGGTGCTGGCCGAGCTGAAGGCCGGCCAGTCCGTCAGCAAAGAAACCAAGTTCGCGCTGTCTGTCGCGGCCTTCAACCGCATCTCGAACTACGACGCCGCGATCAGCGACTACCTGTCGTCGCTGCAAGCCGATGGCTCGCGTGCCGAATACCCGGCGCAAAGCAATGGCCGCTTCGTCAAGCTGCAAGACCTGCGCTACGGCGAGAACCCGCATCAAAGCGCCGCCTTCTATCGCGACCTGAACCCGGCCCCCGGCTCGCTCGTGACGGCCCAGCAGTTGCAGGGCAAGGAGCTGTCCTACAACAACATCGCCGATGCCGACGCAGCCTGGGAGTGCGTCAAAAGCTTCGACCCGAAGTCGGATGGCGCGGCCTGCGTGATCGTCAAGCACGCCAACCCGTGCGGCGTGGCCATCGGCGCCAACGCGACCGAGGCTTATCGCAAGGCACTGCAGACCGACCCGACCTCGGCCTTCGGCGGCATCATTGCCTTCAACACCGAAGTCGACCGCGCGACGGCCGAGCGGGTCACGCAGCTGTTCATGGAAGTGCTGATCGCCCCGTCGTTCACCCCCGAGGCGCTGGCGCTCATCTCCGCGAAGAAAAACGCCCGCGTGCTGCAGATCGCCTGGCCGAAAGGGGGCGACACGCCGTGGCTGCAAGGCCGCAACGCGCAAGACGTCAAGCGCGTCGGCTCGGGCCTGCTCATTCAAAGCGCCGACCTGCACGAACTCAAGCTCGCCGACCTGAAGGTCGTGACACAGAAACAGCCCACGCCCGAGCAATTGCAAGACATGCTGTTCGCCTGGAAAGTCGGCCAGTACGTGAAGAGCAATGCCATCGTGTTCTGTGCAGGCGGCATGACGCTGGGCGTTGGTGCAGGCCAAATGAGCCGCCTCGATTCGGCCCGCATCGCCGGCATCAAGGCCGAGGCCGCAGGCCTGTCATTGAAAGGCTCCGCGGTGGCCAGCGACGCCTTCTTCCCGTTCCGCGACACGCTGGATGTGCTGGTGGCCGCCGGCGCCACCAGCGTGATCCACCCCGGTGGCAGCGTTCGTGATGACGAGGTCATTGGCGCCGCCAACGAACATGGCATCGCGATGGTGTTGACAGGCGTGCGCCACTTCAAACACTGAGCTGGCCGCACCTGGTTCACGCCTGCTTTCCTGCCCGTCACCGATGGCTTGACGTGAAACCTCCCCGGCCCGCCATCCGCCTTGCCGCAGCGGCCCGAAGCGCACACGATGCGGGTGCGGGCGGCCCCACCGACCGACGGAAGATCAGCGAATGACATTGCCCGAAGTTGCCGGCCTCTGCCTTGCCGCCCTTGCCCGTCTGATCACCGGTGCGCAAGGCCATTGGTATGGCAGCCCGCCGAAGGCCGAACAGCGAATCTACTTTGCGAACCACCAGAGCCATTTCGACTGGGTGTTGATCTGGGCCGCGCTGCCGCGTGACTTGCGCACCCGCACCCGGCCGATTGCGGCGCGTGACTACTGGACCGCGACGCCACTCAAGCACTGGATCACCCGCGAGGTGTTCAACGCCGTCTACGTGAGCCGGGTTCGAACTGAAGACGAAGACCCGCTGGAGCCCTTGGCCGAGGCGCTGCGCAATGGCGATTCGCTGGTGATCTTTCCCGAGGGCACGCGGGGCAACAAGGGCGAGCCGCAAAGCTTCAAGGCCGGCCTATATCACCTGGCCGAGCAGTTCCCCGAAGTTCAGTTGATCCCGGCCTGGATCGACAACGTGCAGCGCGTGATGCCCAAGGGCGAAATACTGCCGGTGCCGATTCTTTGCTCGGTCACTTTCGGCGCGCCGCTGCAGGTCGAGCCCGGTGAAGACAAGCGCGTCTTTCTCGACCGCGCCCGCGCTGCGGTGGTGGCGCTTCAAAAGGTGGCCGCGTGATGGGCAGTTGGCTTCGCAATCTCACCGTCAGCCAGCAGGTCGGCCTGCTGTTCGTGATCATCTTCGGCGTGCTGACGGCCGCAACCGTCAGCGCCTTTGCCCGATCGCTGCGCGCCATGCCGCCCGACAAGCAGCTGAGCTACGAGCGCATGCGCCGCGACCTGCGCGCGCTGTGGATCGGCACCGTGCTGTTCTGGATTGCATGGGCGACCGGCGCCTTCGTGTCGACGCTGCTGTTCGCGGTGGTGTCGTTTCTTGCGCTGCGCGAATTCATCACCTTGACCCACACTCGCCGCGCTGACCACCGCGCCCTGCTGGCCGCCTTCTTCTTCGTGCTGCCAGTGCAGTACTTTCTTGCCGGCGGGCAGTATTTCGACCTGTTCAGCGTGTTCGTGCCGGTCTATGCCTTTGCCGCCTTGCCGATTCTTGCGGTGCTGGGCAACGACCCGATGCGATTCCTTGAGCGCACCGCCAAGATCCAATGGGGCACCACGGTTTGCGTCTATGGCATGAGCCACGCACCGGCGCTGCTGCTGCTCGATTTCAAGGGCTATGAGCGGCGCGGCGCCTTCCTGGTGTTGTATCTGGTGATGGTCGTGGTGGTTGCGCAGATTGCGCAGCAGATGGCCAGCCAGCGCCTGCGGCCGCGGCCGGTGGCGAGGCAGATCAGCCGCAGCTTCTCATGGCGCGCCTGGATCATCGGCGCCTGGGCCGGCGGCATGGTCGGCCTGCTGCTGTACTGGGTCACGCCGTTCAAGCCGCCACAGGCACTGTTGATCGGCTTCATCGCTTCAGGTTGCGGCACGCTCGGCGCGCTGGTGATGAAGGCATTGAAGCGCGATGCCGGCGTGCGCCACTGGGGCGGCCGCGCGTCGATCACCGGCGCGGTGGGTTTGCTGGATCGGGTCGCGCCGCTGTGCTTTGCCGCACCGGTGTTCTTCCATTCGGTGCGCTGGTATTTCGGCGGCGAAATCACATGAACAACTTGCCGATGCGGCAAGCCTCGTCATCGACCCGCGGGTGCCACCGATGAGGGTTCTTGGCATCGACCCGGCGCTTCGCACCACCGGTTTCGGCGTCATCGATGTCGAAGGCAGCCGGCTGCACTACGTGGCCAGCGGCACGATCAAGACCGACGCCGTCGACAGCGGCCACCTGCCCTTGCGGCTGAAGGTGATCTTCGACGGCGTGTGCGAGGTGGTGTCGCGTTATGAGCCGCATTGCGCCTCGGTCGAGATCGTGTTCGTCAACGTGAATCCGCAAAGTACGCTGCTGCTCGGCCAGGCGCGCGGCGCGGCGATCACCGGCTTGGTGTCGCGCAATATCGACGTGGCCGAATACACCGCGCTGCAGATGAAAAAGGCCATCGTCGGCGCCGGCCATGCCCGCAAGGAGCAGGTGCAGGAAATGGTGATGCGGCTGCTGAAACTGCCCGGCTTGCCAGGCAAGGACGCCGCCGATGCGCTGGGCCTGGCCATCTGCCATGCCCACGCTGGCCAATCCTTCGCCGCCATCGAGAAGGCCACGCTGCGCACCCGCACGACCCACGCGCAGTTCAAGGGCGGTCGGAGTTATTGAACAAGCGGGCAGCTGCGTGGCATCGAGTTAGCGCACGGGTCCGCCGGGCAGCGCCAACGGTCATGCCGGCTCAAGCCATGCCGTAAACCAACGCGAGCTCGCTGTCCAAGGCCGAGCCCACCCAACTTGATCCATCAAGCGCCACGTGGGCCGTGTTGGTGAGGCCGAAGGCCGCGTGCGATCCCAGCCGGTCCATCACCACCTCCGACCAGAAGCCGGCCACGTGGCCGCTGTGCCACAACATCTGCTGGCCGTTGATCGTCAAACAGCCCCAGCCGAGTTTGTAGCCGTTGGCGGCCGCAGCGAGGAGGCGCGCGAGATAACTCGCCGCGAGCGGCGTTTGACCGCCACGCAGCGCGATGAGATGCCAACGCAGCCATTCGCCATAAGTCGGCGCGCTGCAGCACCAGTAGCCGGCCGGAGCCATCACGCGTTCCCAGGGCTCGGCATCCAGCGTTGCCTGATCCGGCACGTAGACAGCCAATCCGGTCGGCGTGCCTTCGTGGCCTGCGGGCTGATCGGCACCGATCTCGGATGGCATCCGCCAGGTGCCGGCCAATGCCAGCGGACGCACCAGATGATCCTCAAATAAGGCCTCGAACGACTGGCCAGTGACCGACTCGAGCATTGCCGCCGCCAACGCATAGCCGGCGTTCGAATACACATAGCTCAGGCCGGCGATGAAATCCGGCGCGGGTGCTTGTTGCACAAGCCAGGCCGCAACGTAGCGGCGGCGGCCGGACAAGGTCTGTGGCAGTGGCGCGGTCTCGGCAGCAAGTGCGGCCAGGAACCGATCCTCATCGCCCGCAGAGCCGTTGAAAGGTGGCATGCCGCCTCGGTGGTCAAGCAGATTTTCGAGCGTCACCTGGGCGTACTCCGGGCGCAGCAGACCGGCCAGATCGGGAAGTGCCTGCACGATCGTCGTACTCCAGCGGATGATGCCGGCATCGACCATCGACCCGATGGCCGCGGCCGACATGGCCTTGGTGTTGGAGCCGATGCCGAAAACATCGGCCCTCGCCAGCCGCGCCGATGCGCCGAGCCTGCGCAGGCCGGCGGTAGCGATGATCGGTGCCGCACGGCCGGATCGACCGGCGTACCCGAAGGCAGCGCCGACCAATCCCTGGGCTACGGCGTCGGCAGCGGCATCGGCCACGGGCTTGCCGGTCTGCTGCGTGTCGGGAACATCGCCGCCCCCGCCGCAGGCGGCCAACAGCGCGACGCTGGCGGAGAGAGTGAGAACACTTCGGCGGCTCAGTTCAGGAAAAGGTGTGAATGGGGTAGGCATCGGTTGCGCCATGAGTGAAGGTGCATCGATGCTGCATGCGCTTGCCCAAAGCGACGCCAAAGACCGCGCGCAAGGCCACTCTGTGCGTCGCCAACGCCCTGCCGATGGGCCGTCAGATCGCCATGCCAAACACATCGAGTTCCCTATCGAGCAATTCCTCGCCAGGCGACGCCGCAGCGCCACCTGCGGGTCGGTCAGGCACGCCCACTGTCACGAGGGTTGCCAACGACACGCCGCTCATGCAGCCAGGCAGGTCAGCAGGATGGGTCGGTGAGCACAGGGTTTCGGCGGCTCGGCTCAGTTCGACTTGGCGTCCAGCGTGACGACGAATCCGATGCCTTGGCCGTCGAGGCCCGGCGAGAGCTCGATGCTGCCACCCAGGCGCTCGATCGCCTGCTTGACGATGGCCAGCCCCAACCCGGCGCCGGCGGGCTGAACATCGCGTCCACGGTGAAAACGATCGAACAAATGCGGCCGGTCCACAGCGGCGATGCCCGGGCCATCGTCCCGTACCGAAAGGCCAATCCGGCCAGCTGGCATCGGCTGCAGGCTGACCACAACATGCCCCTTGTCGCGGCCATAGGCAATCGCGTTGCGAAGCAGGTTCTCGAGCACCGAATGGAAGGCCATCAGGTCGAACTCGACACTCAGCTGCTCGGGCGAATCGAGGGCGACCTCGATGCCGGGGCGGGCCAGTGCGGCAGTCACGGCAATGATGATCTGCCGTGTCACGGCGACAAGGTCGACCGTTTGCGGCGCTTCTGTCTTCGGCCCCTCCAGACGGGCGAGCGTGAGCAGCTGATGCACAAGGTGTGAGGCGCGCTGCACGGCCGACTCCAGCGCCACCTTGGCCTGCGCCTGCAACTCGGGCCGATCGGCACCGATGAGCGCGTGTGCCTGGGCGGTGATGACCGCCAACGGCGTACGCAGCTCGTGCGCGGCATCCTGCACGACGGCTCGCTCTCGGGCAATGCCTTGGCGCGATCGGGCAAGCAGCGCATCGATCGTCTGCACCAGGGGTTGCAGCTCGGTGTAAGGCAGGTGCATGTTGAGCGGCGAAAAGTCGTCCGGGGTGCGAGTCGAAACGCGCGCCACCAGACTGCGCAGGGGCCGCATGCCACGGTGCACCGCGAGCCAGGCAGGCACCAGCACGAAAGGAAAGGCCAGCAGCAGCGACGGCAGTTCCTGCAACGCCAGCCACATGAGCAGATCGAAACCTGAAAGCCGGGGCTCCAACAAGGTGACTCGCCCCTGCCGCGTCTCGCAGGCCGCCGCCAGGTAAACGCGGCCATGCACGTCGATGCGCCGGGCAGCGGCTGTGTCGATGCGCACCTGCAATCCGCCCAAGGCCGCCGAGGCATAACGCAATACTCCATCGGAGTCTTCCAGCTGGAATAGCAAGTCATCGATGCCCGAGGGTGCTTTGGCTTGCTTGCGCAGGGCGTTGTACTGGCTCTCCGACGCGCGAACAATCGTTGTGGCCGTCGCGCCATCGCCGTCGCCGATCGCCTTGCACAGTCCATCGGTGGCCTGCTGCACCGCGACCAGGTGGTTCGCATCGTTCTCGATGTCGTAGATGTCCTGCCCGAGCAACACCGCCCACACCAGCAGAAAGGCCAGCAGCAGCGCGATGAACATCCGCCGCGCCAACGATGGGCGCCACGAGCCCTTCACGCGAGAAGCTGGTAGCCGACACCGCGCACGGTGCGCACTCGCTCGGCGCCGATTTTGCGGCGCAGGTTGGACAGGTGCACTTCGACGTTGGCCGCATCGAGTGGCTCGCCAAGGGGTTCGAGGCGCTGCGCGAGTGCGCTCTTGGAGACGACTTGCGTGGTGTCCCGTGCCAACTCGACGAGCAGCTGGAATTCGCGCGCCGTCAGGTCCAGTGCCGTCGAATTCAACCAGGCCAGGTTCGCGCGCGGGTCGATGCGCAGTGCACCGACGGTCCATGTCGAATGGCACTGGCGCGCGCTGCGCCGCGTGACGGCCCACACTCGGGCGATCAATTCGGCCATCGCAAAAGGCTTGACGATGAAGTCGTCCGCACCGGCATGCAAGCCTTCGAGACGCTCTTCGAGACCGACGCGCGCCGTGACCATGACCATCGGCAGCGCTGAACCGGCCGCGCGCCACTGGCGCAGCAGTTCCAGCCCATCGCCGTCGGGCAAGGTGAGATCAAGCAACACACAGTCGAAGCTGATGTCGCCCTGCCAGCAGCGTGCGTCCGCGAGCGTGCGCACCCAGGTTGCGGTGATGCCTTCGGGCTTCAGCGCAGCCAGCAGGGCGGGGCCCAGATCCATGTCGTCTTCGATGATCAGCAAGTGCATGGTCGACACTCTACGGCTGACAAGCTTTGGCAAACCCAAAGAAAACTGCAGCAAAAGAATCGCGCCGATCTCCAGGCACATCGGTGCATTGGATGTATCGCAGGGTCGGTCGAGCCACCGCATCGAATTTCGTTCGCTGTGCGCTTGGGCCACCAGGCTGCAGTGCCCTGTTCGGCACGGGGGCGAAGCCTGGTGCTGCAATCCACATTCTGTTTCTGAGCGGCATGAAGCACTGCAAAACAGAGTGACCCGCTCAGCGGCCAAGAAGCCACCATTAAGGCTAAGACGCCTCTTCCGCCGTCACTTCTGGCGCAGCCGCAGGCTCGCCGAACATTGCCGAGATGATGTGCACGTAAACGGCGATGTTGACGTAGAACAGCACGCACACCATCGACCAGCGGAACACCTTCAGGCTCAGGCGCCGCCAGTCGCGCCGGGAGGTGGACAGGAACGAGATCAGCCAGCAGGTGCCGCTGGCAACCAGCAGCAGCGTGGCGAAGCCCAACATGATCGAGCTGAAGATGAGCATGAGCCAGCCCCGGGTTCAAATGCCGCGCGAAGCCCGGCTCACCAGGCCGGCGCCAGTTCGGCCAGGCCGGCAGGCGCCAGGCGCTCGTCGTCGAAGCTGACAATGTCATAAGCCGTCTTGTCGGCCAGCACTGCGCGCAGCAGCTTGTTGTTCAGCGCATGGCCTGACTTGAAGCCGGTGTAGGCCGCGATCAGCGGATGACCGAGCACATGCATGTCGCCGATGGCATCGAGGATCTTGTGCTTCACGAACTCGTCGTCATAGCGCAGGCCATCGCTGTTCAACACGCGGTAGTCGTCGACCACGATCACGTTGTCCATGCTGCCGCCCAGGCCCAGGCCGCGGGCGCGCATCATCTCGACGTCTTTGGTGAAGCCGAAGGTGCGGGCCCGCGCGATGTCGCGCTTGTACTGGCCCGAGCCCATGTCGAAAGTGAACTGCTGGCCGGTCTGGTTGACGGCCGGGTGGTTGAAGTCGATCTCGAAGGTCAGCTTGTAGCCATCGAACGGATCGAGCCGCGCCCACTTCAGCTTGTCGCCCTCGCCTTCGCGCACTTCCACCGGCCGCTTGATGCGCAGAAAACGCTTCGGCGCCTTCTGCACCTCGATGCCCGCGCTTTGCAGCAGGTAGACGAAGGACGCCGCCGAGCCATCGAGGATCGGCACCTCTTCGGCGGTGATGTCGACCACCAGGTTGTCGATGCCCAGGCCCGCACAGGCCGACAGCAAATGCTCGATCGTGTTGACCTTCGGCCCGTTCGTGTCGCCCCCCGGCGAGATCGTCGTTGCCATCCGCGTGTCGCTGACGGCCGTCGGGTTCACCGGAATATCAACCGGCACTGGCAGATCGACCCGCCGAAACAGGATCCCCGCGTCAGGCGCCGCAGGCCGCAAAGTCATCTCGACCCGCTGCCCGCCATGCACACCCACCCCGACCGCGCGAGTCAAAGCCTTCAGAGTTCGTTGAGCCAACATGGCCATAATTTTAAAAGCCCCCGAAACACCGCCCAGACAAATCGCCCAACCGCCGCGATAGCGAGAACCTCACGCCCATGAAGGCGCGAGGGTCAGGCGTTGCTCCGATCAGGGAGACAGCGAACCTGCCATCAAGCAACGCCTGAGGGTCCGGCTTCGCCGGCCCGATAGGTGGCGCCCCTTGGGGGCAGGAGCGGTAGCGACTGGGGGGCCTTAATCAATCCGCTTGCTTGCGCAGAAACGCAGGAATCTCGATCTCATCCATCCCATTGCTCGCCAGCGCATCCACCTTCGCCGCCGCCGTGCGGCCATTGCGCCACACGCTCGGCACTTGCATGCTGGCGTAGTCGTGGCCGCCCGGGCCGGTGTGCACCGGCTGGTTCAGCACCGGCAGGTTGTCGGTGCCCGTGCGCTGCATCACAGCGTTATGCACAACCGTCATCGGCGCTTGCTGGCGCAGCTTGGCCGGGCTCAGGCCGGTGGCCACGACCGTCACGCGCAGTTGGTCGCCGAGGCTTTCGTCGTAAGCGGTGCCGTAGATCACATGCGCGTCGTCGGCCGCATAACGGCGGATACAGTTCATCGCATTGCGGCTCTCGCTCAGCTTGAAGCTGCTGCGCCCGGCGGCGATCAGCACCAGCACGCCCCGCGCGCCCGACAGGTCGATGCCTTCGAGCAGCGGGCTCGCCACCGCGCCTTCGGCGGCCTTGGCGGCACGGTCCGGACCGCTGGCAATCGCGGTGCCCATCATGGCCTTGCCGGGCTCGCTCATCACCGTCTTGACGTCTTCGAAGTCGACGTTCACGAGGCCGGGGATGTGGATGATGTCGCTGATGCCGCCCACCGCGTTCTTCAGTACGTCGTTGGCGTGCGCGAAGGCTTGGTCCTGCGTCGCGTCATCGCCCAACACGTCGAGCAGCTTGTCGTTCAGGATCACGATCAGCGAATCGACGTTCGCTTCGAGTTCAGCCAAGCCCGCATCGGCCGCCTTCATGCGGCGGTTGCCTTCGAAGTCGAACGGCTTGGTGACCACGGCCACCGTCAGGATGCCCATTTCCTTCGCGACGCGCGCGATCACCGGCGCCGCGCCGGTGCCGGTGCCGCCGCCCATGCCGGCGGTGATGAAGAGCATGTTCGCGCCCTTGATCGAGTCGCGGATGCGGTCCACCGCTTCTTCGGCTGCGGCGCGCCCCGCTTCGGGCCGTGCGCCAGCGCCCAGCCCGGTGGTGCCGAGCTGGATCAGGTGATGCGCGCTGGAGCGGTTGAGCGCCTGCGCATCGGTGTTCGCGCAGACGAACTCCACGCCCTGCACGCCCTGCGCAATCATGTGGTCGACGGCGTTACCGCCGCCACCGCCCACGCCGATCACCTTGATTTGTGTACCCAAGTCGAATTCTTCGATCATTTCGATAGCCATGTTGGTTGCTCCAATTCTGTTCGCAGTTGCCGATGTATTTGATTCAGTAATCCATAGATTTTTTGATGACCGCGCCGCAGCTCACCTCTGCCCCGAGCCTGCGGTTGTCGACTCAAGCCACAGGGGGATCGTGCCCCGCGTGCAACGCCTTGCCCATCGGTTCGAAGGTGCTGGTTGTCATTGCCGTCCCCTTGTTCAGAAATTTCCCAAAAACCAATCCTTGAGCCGACCGAACAGCGTCTTGACCGACCCTGCTTGATGCGCCGCCTTGATGCCGCGCGCGCGCCCCAACCTCGCCTCTTCGAGCAGACCCATCACCGTGGCCGAGCGAGGGCTGGCCACCATGTCATGAAGTGAACCGTGGTACGTCGGGATGCCCTTGCGCACCGGTTTCAGAAAGATGTCTTCCGCCAGCTCCACCATGCCCGGCATCACTGCGGCGCCGCCGGTCAGCACGATGCCGCTGGACAGCAGTTCTTCGAAGCCGCTCTCGCGGATCACCTGGTGCACCAGCGAGAAGATCTCTTCGACGCGCGGCTCGATCACGCCGGCCAGCGCCTGGCGGCTCAGCATGCGCGGCG
>CAXTCD010000021.1:0-37343 GCA_964242145.1 uncultured Rhizobacter sp. | reverse complement strand
TCGCGCCGCCCGACGGCAGGTTCACCGTGCGCGAGAACGCGGTCTCGATCTGGTGTTCGATCTGGAAACGGCTGAACAGCGGCGCGTCGTCGCGGTAGCGCTTGACCTTGGCCGAGGCCTCCGGCATCACATGGCTCATGAACTGCTGAGCCTGGTCGTAGATGTCGTCGGTGTCGATCAGGATCTCACCGACATCGGCGGTGAAGTAATCGCGGATCGCGCGGATCACCAGCGACGATTCCTGATAAATCAGGAACGCGCCCTTGCCGCCTTGCGAAGCACCGTCGATGGCGCTCCACAGCTTGAGCATGTAGTTCAAGTCCCACTGCAACTCGGGGGCAGTGCGGCCGATGCCGGCCGTGCGGGCGATCAGGCTCATGCCCTTCGGATATTCGAGCTGGTCGAGGTTTTCTTTCAGCTCTTCGCGGTCTTCGCCTTCGATGCGGCGTGAAACGCCACCACCGCGCGGGTTGTTCGGCATCAACACCAAGTAGCGGCCGGCCAAGCTGATGAAGGTGGTCAGCGCGGCGCCTTTGTTGCCGCGCTCTTCCTTTTCAACCTGCACCAGGAGTTGGTCGCCTTCCTTGATGGCGTCCTGGATGCGAGCGGTGCGCACGTCCACGCCATCGCGGAAGAAGTTGCGCGAGATTTCCTTGAATGGCAGAAAGCCGTGTCGGTCTTCGCCATAGTCGACGAAGCAGGCCTCGAGCGAGGGCTCGACGCGGGTCACGACGGCTTTGTAGATGTTGCCCTTGCGTTGCTCGCGGCCTTCGATCTCGGTCTCGAAGTCCATCAACTTCTGACCATCGACGATGGCCAGGCGACGCTCTTCTTGTTGCGTCGCATTGATCAGCATGCGTTTCATATCTGCTCCTTGGTTGCGACCGCTACGCAAGCGGGCCGTCGCAACTCGTTCAACATGCCGCCTCTGAAACTCAGGGGCGGCTCATCGATGCACGAGAAACGGAGATGAACCAGAAGGAATCGCCCTGGACTGAAGTGGACATGGCATCAATCATCAATCGATTGGTGGCCGGTCGGGCAGCAGCGTTGGCGCATGCGTGGCAGTGGGCACAGTGGGCCGCGAGGCTAGTGTTCGGGGTTCGGCCGCAGCAATGCCCACGCGCAAAGCCTGCAAGGCACGAGGCCTGGGCATTGCGCGCAATTGGCAGTGGAGGGTGGAAGCTGTGAACATCCGCTTTGATCACTGGACGCGGGTGGGAGACTTCAACCGGTCTGCACGAAGCGTGCAGCCGGGGAGGCGATGTCTCCCGCCTGGAAACCTTTTTGTAGGGTTCGTTCTTGTTTCTCTGTCACACGGGGCTGTGAGCCGCCTCGTCACTTGGGGACGGGCCCGCTTCACGCCGGGTGCGTTGCATCACCTTGTGGCCAGGCTTTCATCTGGCCGCCGCGCTTTGCTCGTGTCTGGCCGCAGGTGCGACGTAAACTCTGAAAAATCAAACACTTACAGCAAAAACGTGGTGCAACGCATTATAGGGGCCAAAACTGGCCCGACAACAAGCACCCAGCTGACGTCAACGTCGCCCAAACCTGCGGTTCAGACCGTTGAAGTTGATGAGTCGTCCGAAGGGCAGCGGCTTGACAACTTTTTGATCAAGCTGATGAAGGGCGTTCCGAAAACTCACGTTTACCGTGTCATTCGTTCGGGAGAGGTGCGCGTCAACAAGGGCCGGGCGGCGGCCGACACGCGCTTGGCGATGGGCGATGTCGTTCGCGTGCCGCCGGTCCGCATGGCCGATAAGAGCGAGGCGCCGGCAGCGCCCGCGCGCGAATTCCCGGTGGCCTTCGAAGACGAGCATCTGCTGGCGGTCAACAAGCCCGCTGGCGTGGCCGTGCATGGTGGCAGTGGTGTCAGTTCGGGTGTGATCGAACAGCTTCGCCAGGCACGCCCCGATGCCAAGTTTCTGGAGCTGGTCCATCGCCTGGACAAGGAAACCTCGGGGCTGTTGCTGGTCGCCAAGAAGCGCTCGGCGCTGGTGGCGCTGCAGGAGCAGTTTCGAAGCCGTGAGACCGGCAAGACCTACGCGGCACTAGCGATTGGCACCTGGCCTGCCTCACGGCGGGTGATCGATGTAGCCTTGCACAAGTTCTTGACGAGCGATGGCGAGCGTCGCGTGCGTGCCATTGATGCGGGCGTAGTGCAAGGCGATGGCGAACCGGAGGGCCGCCGCTCGATCACGCTGGTGCGAGTCGCTCGGCAATTCGCCGATTTCGCTTTGCTGGATGTGACGATCAAGACCGGCCGCACTCACCAGATCCGCGTGCATCTGGCAAGCGAAGGCCATCCAATTGCCGGTGATGAAAAGTACGGCGACTTTGCGTTGAACAAGGCGTTGGCAAAAGGTGATGCGGTGCGTGGCCATCGCTTCGATCGGATGTTTTTGCATGCACGACGGCTGCGCTTTCAGCACCCTGCGACAGGCGAGGTCATTGAGCTGGAAGCCCCCTTGCCACGAGAATGCGAGGATCTTTTGCAGGCGCTTCAACGATGACCCGACCCCGTCAGTTCGACCTGATTGCTTTTGACTGGGATGGCACCTTGTTCGATTCGACCGCCATCATCGCCCGCAGCATCCAAGCGGCTTGCCGCGATGTCGGCGCGCCTGTGCCGAGCGATGAATCCGCCAGCTACGTGATCGGCCTGGGTTTGCTGGAAGCACTGCAACTCGCCGCACCCGGCCTTTCGGCCCAACGCTATGCGGACATGGCCCAGCGTTATCGCCATCACTACTTTGCGAGCCAGCACGACATCTTGCTGTTCAAAGGCACGCTGGTGATGCTGCAGGCCTTGAAGGCCCGCAATCACTGGCTGGCCGTGGCCACCGGCAAATCGCGCGCCGGTCTCGACGAGGCGCTGCAGACCGCAGAGCTGCGCGGTGTGTTCGACAGCACGCGCACGGCCGATGAAACGGCCTCGAAGCCGAATCCACAAATGTTGATCGAGCTCATGCGTGAGTTGGGCGTCGAGCCTGAACGCACCTTGATGATCGGCGACACCACACACGACCTTCAATTGGCGCGCAATGCCCGAGTCGCAAGCGTCGGCGTGAGCTACGGCGCGCACGAGCCCTCCTCCTTCGAAAGCCTGTCGCCGTTGCACGTCGCACATTCGGTCGATGACCTGCATCAATGGCTGATCGCCCATGCCTGACGCCGTACCGCCTCTTCCGCAACGGCTGTGTAGCGCCGATGAACTGGCCGAGCGCGGCAAGGCGATGGTGTTCGATGTCATGCACTACCGGCAACCTGCGCGCGCCTTCGTGCTTCGCTTCGAGGGAAAGGTCGTGGCTTACCTGAATCGCTGTCTGCATGTGCCGGTCGAGATGGATTGGCAGCCGGGCGAATTCCTCGACGACCAGCGCGAGGTTATCCTGTGCGCCATTCATGGCGCGGCGTATGAGCCGTCGAACGGGCGCTGTGTGGGCGGCCCCTGCGGGCGAGGTGCGCTGACCTCGTTACAGGTCGAGGAGCGTGAAGGCCAGGTGTATTGGTATCCTTCCCGCGACACCCAACCGACCCTTCCCGCATGAACCCCCAAGAAGACAATGGCGCCCCGGCAGCGGGCGCACCAGGCGTTGGCGCGCCGCCGCCGACCGCGCCTGTGGACACGGCAGCGCCTGCGACGCCTGCCGTGGCGCCCCATCTGGAGAGCGTGCTGGCTACGTTCGCCAGCGAGTATTTGAAAGAGCGGCGTGGCGACCGACGCTGGCGCGTGGTGTTCCGTTCGCTGTGGCTGTTGTTCTTCGTGCTGATCTTCTGGACCGCGATCAGCGCACGCAATCAATCTTCGGCCACGCATGGGCCGCATACCGCGCTGATCGAAGTGCGTGGCGAGATCGCCGAAGACACCGAGGCCAGCTCGGAGATCCTGCTGGCGTCGATCCGCGCCGCCTTCGAAGACGAGGAGGCCCAGGCTGTCGTGTTGCGCTTCAACTCACCGGGCGGCAGCCCGGTGCAGGCCGGCATCATCAATGACGAGATTGTTCGCCTGAAGGCCTTGCATCAGAAGAAGGTCTATGCGGTCGTGGAAGAGATCTGCGCATCAGGTGCTTATTACATCGCGGTGGCGGCCGACGAGATCTACACCGACAAGGCCAGCATCGTCGGCTCGATCGGCGTGCTGATGGACGGCTTTGGCTTCACGGGCACGATGGAGAAGTTCGGTGTCGAACGGCGCCTGATTACGGCCGGCGAAAACAAAGGTATCGGCGACCCGTTCACGCCGCTGTCCGACAATCACCGTGCCTACACGCAGGCCATGCTCGATCAAATCCATGAGCAGTTCATCCAGGTCGTCAAAGATGGTCGCGGAGACCGGTTGAAGGAAACGCCGGAGACCTTCTCCGGCCTGTTCTGGAACGGCGAAGAGGCCGTCAAGCTCGGCCTGGCCGATCACCTGGGCAACCTCGACTACGTGGCCCGCGAGGTGGTAAAGGCAGAAGAGATCGTCGACTACACGCCGAAAGAAAACGTCGCCGAGCGGTTGGCCAAACGCTTTGGGGCGTCGATCGGGGCCGGCGCCGTCAAGGCCTTGCATCAGATGGGTTCGATCCACTGACCTGGGCTCGATCGCAAACTTGTTGGCCCGGCGGACTGGGGCCGACTCAGCAAGGGCTCAGATCAAACCCAGGTCCTTCGCGGTTGCACCTGGGAAGACTTTGGCGATTGACGCGGCCGACAAGCCGAATTGACGCTGCATGAGCCCAGCAAGTAAGGCGCGGTAGTCGTTGAATACTGGGAAGTCGCGATTCTGAAACAGAGTCCGCGCTTCCACGGTGGTCTGCTCGCCGGCCACCACGGGCGATGCCAATGAGCCGCCAAGCACCCAATACACGCTGCCATGGCCATGGTCGGTGCCCCGGTTGCCGTTCTCCCTCAAGGTGCGGCCGAATTCGCTGACCACGACGACAACGGTCTTGCGCCAAGCTTCGCTGCCCATCTCTTCGGCATACGCGGCCAGCCCACGGCCCAGCTCTTCGAAGCGGGTGGCAAGGTAACCGGTGGCGGCGCCTTGATTGACATGGGTGTCCCAGCCGCCGATGTCGATGAAGCCGAGCGCATATTTGTCGCGCATCAGCTTGGCAATGCGCCGCGCCTCCAGCTCGAACCCGCGCGCGTTGATCGCGTTGCGGTTCACACCGGGCATTTCACCGACCACAGCGCCCAACACCTCGCGCTCCACCTCGCTGCGCACGTTGAAGCCTTCCTGTACTTGTGTGGACAAGGTTTGATGGCGGTACATGTCGGCGAGCAGGCCGCGCATCTTGTCGTCGACATTCGATTTGCCGAGGGTCTTGAGCGAGATGTTGCCGACGTTGGCCGCACCGCGAAAGCAAAGCGGCAACTGATCGGTGAACGAGATGGCGTCATGTGGGTCCAGCGCTTGCGCCAAGCGGTTCATGAAGCCGGATTGATAGTCGCGCCGGCCGGTGGAGGCCTGGCCCAACTCGATCGCGTCCTGCGTTTCGAAATGGCTGCGTGAGCTGTCGTCGGTTCCAGCAAAAGGAATGAACGTGGCCTGACCGCGTTTCGCCAATGGAAATACGGTGTCTTTCAACGCCGGATGCAAGGCCCAATCTGAGTTGAGTGCGAGGGACGAGTCGGCATCATCCGATGGCGCAGGCAGCGCGATGTTCGGCCGTGTCTCGCGGTAGAAGCTGCTTGATGACGGAATCAGCAAGTTGGCAGCGTCATACCCTCCGCGCAAAAAGACCAGCAGAAAGCGTGGTGCGCTGCTGTGGGCCGCGAGCAGGTGTGTCGATGCACTGAGTGCTGTGCCCGCCCACGCCAGTTGAAGCAAGGTGCGTCGATGCATGCGGGCCTCCATCAGCGGTACATGAATTCGGGTGACGACAAGAACAGCGCATTCCATTCTTGCGGTGAGCCGGCTTGCTCAAGCGCAGCACGGGTATCGCTGCCGATCAGCGAACGCAGCGTGTCGAAGTAAAGCGCGTTGGCGAGTTGCGGGAATGCCGGCTTGTCCACTGGTTGCAGCGGATCGTCTGACTTGAACAAGCCGGCGTTGCCATTGCCGATCGTGCGTGCAATCTCGAAGCGGGTGCTCATCTGGCCTGAGCTGGTCCATGCGGCGGCGGTCAATGGATAACCGTCTGGCGTTTGCCGGTTGTAGAGGCCTTGGCCCACGCGGTTGAGCCAGTTCTGCATCGGTAACGTGTTCAGGATGACCTTGTCTTCGTAACTCGTGCGCACGGCCGAGATGACGAAATGCATCGGGTCTTTGAACTTCGGCGCTTCGCTGGCAGCCATGAATTCACGCGACAGCAGCAGCACGCGAAGCGTGGCATCGATGCGGCCATCACTTGCCTGGAAGGTTTGAGCCATGCGCTCAATGACGGGGGTAGGTGGCTCGTCGGTCAACAGGTATTGCGCGAGCTTGCGGGAGATGAAGCGCGCAGTGGCGGGCTGCTGAACGATCCAGTCCAGGGCTTCATCGACTTCATCGGCGCCCTGCGCTTTCAGCGTGCGGCCGAACAGCGTCTTGCTGGCGAAATCGTGGCGGTTGGGATTGAACTCGAACGCCCCCTGGCGGACATAGAGCTTTTCCTGCTCGGGACGCAGCTTGGGCGGGGTGTCGTTGAAGTTGATGCCGAAGCCGGTCAACACCCGGGCCAGCTCCTGGACATCGGTTTGACGATAGCCGCCATCGACACCCATCGTGTGTAGCTCCAGCAGTTCACGGGCGTGGTTCTCATTCAGGCGGCGGACTGCGTTCTGGTCGTTGTCGAGGTAGCGAAGCATGGCCGGGTGCCTGACGACCGCACCGAGCAGGTCGCGGAAGCGCCCCAGGGCATGGGGGCGCAGTGCGGATTCTTCATAGTCGCCCAACATCGCGCGCACATTGCTCTTGGCTTGATGCACGTTGAAATGGTTGAACCAGAACCAGCTCATGTGCGCATGCAGCTGCTCCCCGGAATACACGGCACGCAGCAAGTGCCGCGTTGCGGCTTCGCGTGCCCATCTCGTGAGCTCTTTCTGATAAGCCTGCTGGGCGGTCTTCCGGCCTTCTTCGGTTGGCAAGGCCTCTCCTGTCTTGCGCATTTGCTCCATCTCTTTGAGCAGTGCGGGAAGCGTGACCTTCTGGACCTTCAGTGCGTCGATCTGGGCCTGCACGAGCGGCGGCAGCGCTGTGCTTCCAGTCGCGCGAAGTTGCTCGTCGACATACCGCTCATAGCCGATCTCGGCGGCGCGATCGAGGGCGTTGAGGGTGGCGCTCCAGCTGAGCCGATGAATCACACGATACAAGCTGGCACGCGATGCCGGCATCGCGATCACTTCGTGGCTATCCACCGCCATTGAAGGGTTCGACTCACAACCCGGCAGGCCGTGAGCGGCCAGCGCCGCCGCACCGCCCATCAACAGCAACCGGCGTTTAGGCTGCTGTGTCATCGAGGGCGGTTGAGCGGGTTGGGGCATGACGAGGACCCTTGTGAACCCTTCGATCCGCAGATCGGGCGAAGGGCATCAATCTCTAACCAACGCCCGACCCAAGGGTTCAGTTGACCGGGTTGTCGCGCAACGCGCGACCGGCGTCAGACGGCATTGAGCAATCCCTTGGTTTCGATGAAGGCGATGACTTCATCGAGGCCCGCCTGGGTTTTCAAGTTGCTCATCACGAACGGGCGCGTGCCCTGTGCATGGGTGCGCATGCAGCGGGTATCGGCTTCCATCACTTCCAGGCTGGCGCCGACATAGGGAGCGAGGTCAATCTTGTTGATGACGAAAAGGTCGCTCTTCGTGATGCCGGGACCGCCCTTGCGCGGAATTTTTTCGCCAGCTGCCACGTCGATCACATAGATGGTCAGGTCCGAGAGTTCGGGGCTGAAGGTGGCTGCGAGGTTGTCACCGCCCGACTCGATGAAGACGATGTCGGCATCTGGGAATTTCTGCAGCATGCGATCGACAGCTTCGAGGTTGATCGATGCATCTTCGCGGATGGCAGTGTGAGGGCAGCCGCCGGTCTCGACGCCCATGATGCGTTCGGCCTCCAAGGCGCCGGCCACCGTCAGTAGGCGCTGGTCTTCCTTGGTGTAGATGTCGTTGGTAACGACGACGAGGTCATAGCGCTCACGCATGCGCTTGCACAACATTTCAACCAAGGTGGTCTTGCCCGAGCCCACCGGGCCGCCAACGCCCACACGCAGCGGCGGAAGTTTCTTCTTGCGGCCGGGGATGGAGTGCAGAGGGCTCATGGCGGACGGGTGCTTGGGAAGGTCTGGCGAGTGTATCGATCCCATCTCCCTAGCGATCCCCCAACGCTCAGAGATCAGATGGCGATGCCACCATCAGGGTCGAGCCATCGCCAGGGCGGGGCCGGCCGTCTCTTTCGGGTGACCAGGCAGGTCTGCTGTGCTTGTTCCTGTACTGCCCGAGCCGGATGAAGATCCTTGGCCCTTGCCCGTGGCGGCGTTGCCGCTGTTGCCGCCGCAAGCCACAGCGAGATCGTTGCTGCGATCGGAGACGACCACAACAGTCAATGAAACGATGGATAACGGCCTGTTGTAGCGTTGCTGGTGCGCCGCGGTTGGCATTGGTGCGCCTCAGCACGGCATTGATGCGGACCACCAATCACGAGCCTGAAGCGGACTGGCAAGGTAGGTCGTCGTCGGAGCAGAGTTCCAGCTCAATGATTCGGCTCGCTGGGCCGGCCTGGGCCTTCAACATGACGACCGATAAGGATGACGTCTTGCCACCCCCAGCGGCACAGATGGAGGCCATGCGCACCGGGCAGTATCAGATCGAGTGACAGAACGTCGAACGAATTGCTCGGGGCGTAGGTTTGGCTGACAAGGTTCTCGTCGCAAGCCGACGCTGCCGTCCATCGCAGTGACGCGGAAGCTGAAGCCTTGCATAAAGCGCCACCCCGAATCGTCGTTAACGAGAAGAACGTTAACCACGCGACAGGATGTCGCGCGCTGCTGTTTTGAAAGGAGAAAAGGCGCCGAACAGAGATGCTGCCGACGCCCCTGGCGCTTACGTTGAACCGGTTTGTGGCTCAGGCCCGTGACAGTTCTGAGGGTGGCGGCTCTCGCCGGTAAACCTCCATTAAAAGGTCACGGATCTTCGTTGGATGGAATCGAAGATGAGCTTCTTCGCGTGCAGCAGAACCAACTTGCTGACGCAATTCAGATGAATCTACAAGACGCACGATGTTCGCAAGCATCTCGGATTCGCTGTTACACAAAAAGCCAGTTTCACCATCGCGAATCACCAAGCGATGCTGTGGCGTATCCCACGCGACACACGGCAGCCCGGCAGCCATGGCCTCGGTGAGGTACGAAGGGAAACCCGTGTGGCCGCGATGAGCGACGTAAAGCCATGCTGCCGGCAACTTCACGGCGCGATCGGTCGGTGTATCGCCATCGAAGACGCCAACGTTGGCCGCCTTCAATCGGGCGCGAGATTCTTTGTCGACTCCACCAACCCAGTTGAAGCTGAGTGCAAGCGATTCTTCACCGAGCAACACGGCCATTTGCGCGAACATCGCCGCTGTCACTGGCTCATTGGCGCGGCCAGTGGTCACGACCAGAGGTCGGCGCGACTCGCGGCGTTCCAGATCGAAGAAGCTCACGTCAACTGCATGCTCCAGCATGGGAATGGGTTGCTGCGCGGTGGCGCGTGTGGATGCGTCGGTCAGCAGGCCGGCCGATGCCGTTTGTTGCCGAGCGCGGCGCGAGATGGGCCAAAGCGCCCAGCGCAAAAAAGTGCTGATGCCTTTCACGACCCAGAGAGATTTGGAGCCTTGGGGGGAGAACAAAATTTTGGGAGACAAACCACTGAACCAAACGGCGTAGACAGCGAGCAGGCAAGGCAGGAAGCCATGCAAATGAATTGCTGAGATTGAATGGGAGTTGGATTCGTCGCGCAAGCTTTGCAAGGCAAACCAAACTTGACGGACAAAGCCGGAACCATTCGGCGCAAGCACCAGCCGCACCGATGGGTTGAACTTGGGTAGCAACTGCTTATGAGGCGTATCAGTCACGAGGATAACTGTTTGAGGCACACCATTTTCTGCCAGAACATCGGTGGTCGGCCCGAGGAAGCCGAATGCCGGCTCCGTCAGCTTTCCAACCAGATGCACGACTGTTCCCTCGCTTCGCGCTACAGCCGCATTGGCCCTGTCCATCCTCAGCTCCTTAAGCTGCCTGGCTTTGCTGCAGCATGGATTGCGCCATGCGACTTGTTGCATCTGCAGAGTTCGAGACCGAAGGACAACCGGTCAGATTTACTTGGCACCTGCACCGTCGCGTGCAATCACGACCTTTACAGTCTTCAGCAAAATCTTCAGGTCGCCCAAAATTGATTGGCTGTCGATGTATTGCTCATCAAGGGCCACGCGCTCTTGATAGGTCGTGTTGTTGCGACCGCTGACCTGCCACAAGCCAGTCATTCCGGGGCGAACGCTTACATAGTGCCAACGGACGCGCCCATAACGGGTCAATTCGCCCACCGTGATGGGGCGCGGACCGACCAAACTCATTTCGCCACGCAGCACATTGAACAGCTGCGGCAGTTCGTCGAGGCTGGTTTTGCGCAGGAAGTGGCCAATGGGTGTGATGCGTGGATCATTCGACAGCTTCTGGTCGCGGTCCCATTCGGCGCGGGCTTCGGGGTTGCTGGCGAGCAGATCTGACAGCATCTGCTCTGAATTGATGTACATCGAACGGAACTTGAGGCAACGGAACAGCTTGCCCTTGTGGCCCACGCGATAGTGGCCAAAGAGTATCGGAGCGCCGTCTTTCTTTGCGATGAAGATGGCGACGACGAGCATGATCGGGCTCAGCAGCAGCAGCAAGATGGCGGCAGCGAACTGGTTGAAGCGCAGATGTGTTTGGTCAACCAGCCCTTTGTCTCGGCTGATGTGAGGGCGGGCCTGGATGGTGGCCAGCGTTTGCTGCGCAGCGGTTAGGGCCATGTGAGGCACTCCTTCAAGGCGTTGATTGTTGGCATTGTCCGTGCAACCATCGTGCCACTGCTGCACTGCAGCACGTTTCTGAATGTTTCATACAAGCGGTTTTTCCCATAAAAGTGCACGATTCATACTAGAGTCTGAGGGTTAATGCTCGTGTGTGAATGCGTGAAATATGTTTTGAAATTGCTCCGCTTTTGCCGGTAGGTTTTACATGTCGCTCACCCAATTACTGATCGTTCTGCGCGCCCGATGGGCCTCTGCCCTGATGGTGCTGATTGCCGTGGGGGCGATTGCCGTAGTGGTGAATTTGTTTTTACCCAAACGATATGCGGCCAGTGCCTCGGTGGTGCTCGACGTCAAATCGATGGATCCGATTGCGGGGGTCGTGTTGCCTGGCATGAACGCCTCGGGTTACATGGCGACGCAAGCCGATGTCATTCAGAGTCAGCGTGTTGCGATTCGCGCACTTCAATCGTTGAAGCTTGACGAGAAGCCCGAAATTCGGCGCAAGTGGCAGGAGAGTGCGGGCACGGAGAGCGACTTCATTGCATGGCTGGCCGATGTCATCATCAAAGACCTCGACGTCAAGCCATCACGTGAGTCCAACGTGTTGACGATCACCTATACCTCGGCCGATCCGAAGTTGGCAGCGCAGCTTGCCAATGCCTTCGTCTCGGCCTATGTGTCGACCACTCTGGATCTGCGTGTCGAGCCGGCCAAGCAGTACAGCAGCTTCTTTGATGAGCGCTCGAAGGCCAGCCGCGATGCACTGGAAGAAGCCCAGTCGCGGCTGTCGGCTTATCAGCAGAAGAACGGGATCATGGCCACCGAAGAGCGGCTGGATGTCGAGTCGACCCGCTTGAACGAGTTGTCGAGCCAGTTGGTGGCGCTTCAAGCGGTTGCCGATGAATCAACGGGTCGTCAGAACCAGATCGGCAGCAACGTCAATCAGCTCAGCGAGGTGCTGAACAACCCATTGATCGCCATGCTGAAAGGCGATCTCGCGCGGCAGGAGTCGCGGCTGACCGAACTGGTGTCGCGCCTGGGTGAGCAGAACCCTCAAGTGATTGAGTTGCGTGCGACGTTGACGCAAATGCGTGAGCGCATTGAAAGCGAAACGCGTCGCGTCGCTGGCGGCATCTCGGTCAATAACAGCGTGAATCAGGGGCGTCTGGCTCAGTTGCGAGCGGCGCTGGAAGAGCAGCGCGCGAAGATGCTGCGCCTCAAAGGGCAGCGTGATGAAGTCGCGGTGCTACAGCGTGATGTGCAGAACGCACAACGTGCTTACGACGCCGTGTCTACCCGCATGAGCCAGACCAGCATGGAAAGCCAGACTACGCAAACCAATGTCTCGGTGTTGAAAAACGCCACTCCGCCGCTGGCACCTTCCACACCACGCACCTCTTTGAATCTGGCCATCGCACTGGTCTTGGGCAGTCTGCTGGCAGTGGGCACGGCGATCTTGCGTGAATCGCTAGATCAGCGTTTGCGTACTGAAGACGACGTGATCGTTCTGCTCAAGCAGCCATTGATCGGTGTATTGCCAGCGCGCATGCCGGGCGCTTCGAAGAAGACGCTGTTGAAGTTGCCGTTTGCGGATGGCGGGCTTCGTGCATTGCCTCGCTTTGCCAAATGATCGCTACCGAATTCTTGCTTTCGACTGAGTCAAGCCAACGCCCATGAATCATCCGTATCCACCTTCGATGCGCGCCGATCGTCTTGATGTCACCGAGCAGGACGACAGAGCGCAAGTCCTGGACCGATCCATCGGCGATTTCATGCGCCAGCTGCGAGGGCTGACCGATGCGCAAATCGAGCAGATCGTTCGCCATCAGCGCAAGAACAACCTGCGCTTCGGTGAGGCCGCGATTGCGCTGAAGCTTGCTTCTCGCGACGATGTCTTGTGGGCGCTGTCACAACAGTTCCACTACCCGTACGCTTCCAGCGGCAATGGCAACTTTCATCCCGAACTGGTGGCAGCGGTCGATCCGTTTTGCGAGCAGGCCGAGGCCTTTCGTGAAATGCGCAGCCAACTGTTGATGGGGGTGCTGGCATCGGACACATCGCGGCGCGCATTGGCCGTGGTGAGCCCCGATGTGGGTGATGGAAAAAGTTTTTTCGCCTCCAACATGGCGATTACCTTCAGCCAGCTGGGTGGGCGTACCTTGCTGGTTGATGCCGACATGCGCACACCGCGCCAGCACGAGTTGTTTGCCGTATCCAATGGCACGGGGCTGAGTGGCATCTTGTCCGGGCGCTCTGAGGCCGACGTGATTCATCAGGTCAAGGACCTTCCCAGCCTGTATGTCTTGCCGGTCGGCACGACGCCACCGAACCCGCTTGAGCTGGTGCAGCGTGCCGCGTTTGGCTTGCTGATTCAAGAGCTGTTGAGCAAGTTCGATCACATCGTGGTCGATACGCCCGCAGCGTCACACGGCGCAGATGCTCGCGTGCTGGCCGCCAAGTGCGGCGCTGCGATGGTCGTGGCTCGCCGGGGCCGTACGCGGCTCAAGCCCATCCAGACGCTGGTCAACGGCCTGATGAAGACACCGACCAAGCTGGCCGGCGTTATGTACAACGAGTACTGAGCAACTTTGCCGCATGACAAGTTCCATCCTGATCGTTATTCCCACACTCAACGAAGCCCGCACCATCGAGACCGTGCTGGGTTCTTTGTCTCAAGATCTTCCGCAGCAGGCTCAGGCCACCTTTGTTGTCTGTGATGGTGGCAGCACCGATGGCACGGTCGGCATCGTCGAGCGCATTGCCAAGCAACGCACCGATGTTCATCTGCTGCACAATCCGCGGCGCATTCAGAGTGCCGCGGTGAATCTCGCGGCCAAGACCTTTGGCCGCGATGCAGACATCCTGGTGCGCTGCGATGCCCATGCGGTTTATCCGACCGGCTTCGTGCGTCAACTCGCAGAAAGCCTGGAACGCACCGGCGCCGATGCCATCGTTGTGCCAATGGATTCGGTCGGCACGGCGTGCCTGCAGAATGCGGCCGCCTGGGTGTCGGACACGCCGGTAGGCTCGGGCGGTTCTGCGCACCGCGGTGGTCGGCAAAGCGGTTATGTCGATCATGGTCACCATGCGGCCTTCCGCATGGCTTCGTTTCGCCGCGCTGGCGGGTACGACGAAAGTTTCACCCACAACGAAGATGCGGAACTCGATTGCCGCCAGCGTGCCTTGGGCAGCAAGCTGTATCTCGATGCCGACATTCGCCTCGAGTATCACCCGCGTGCTAACTTCAGTGGCCTGTGGCGTCAATATTTCGGTTATGGCCGTGGCCGCTCTCGCACGGCGCGCCGGCATCCGGGCTCGATGCGTGCGCGCCAACTCGCCGTGCCGGCGCATCTTGCGTTCTCGGTGCTCGCCTTGGTGATCGCACCATGGTTCCCGCTGTTGATGCTGTGGCCATTGTTCTATCTGTTGGTGTTGGCTTCCACGTCGGTGTTGCTAACAATCAAGCACCGCTCTGCTTGTGCGTTATTGGCCGGGCCTGCGGCCGGGGTGATGCACACCGCGTGGGCTTTCGGTTTTCTGTCAGGCCTGTGGTCGGTGCGCGAGCAACCCTGGCAAGTCGCATTGGCTCAGCCGCTGTGGCATGCCAGCACGATGAGGGCGTCGCATGACTGACAAATTGCAGCCGCCCCGCCTCACTTCGCTGCTGGTCGATCCTTCCCTCTTCACTGCACCCTATGACGCTGCGCTGACGCAAGGCCTGGTGGCTGCAGGCGTCGAGCCGACCTGGGCCACGCGCCCGCCGCGCCGCGATGATCGGCAAGAGATTCCGCTGGAACGGGTTGACGCGTTCTTTTACCGTTATGTCGATGAAGCATTGGCCTTGCCACGCCGCTTGCGTGCCGTGGCCAAAGGCCTTTCGCACATTGCCGGCGTGTTCGGGCTCGTCGCGCGGGTGTTCGTTCGCAAGCCCGATGTGGTGCACTACCAATGGACAGTGGTGCCTCCGGTCGATGCCATGGCAATGGCCGTGATCCGCTGGTTCCGCCCGGTGATCCTGACGGTGCATGACACGGTGGCCTTCAATGGCGAGCGGCTGTCGGTGCTGCAGAACTTCGGCTTCGACTGGCCGATCCGCCTGGCTGATCAGGTGATCGTGCACACGCGGGCGGGCCGACAGACGCTGATCGATCGGGGTGTTCCGCAAGACAAAGTGGTCGTAATTCCGCACGGCCCGCTGCGCCTGAGCGTTGAACTGCCGGCCAGCCCACAGCCTGCAGCGCGTGACCCGCGCTGGACCTTCGTTCTGTTCGGCGAGATCAAGCCCTACAAGGGGCTGGATTTGCTCGTCGAGGCGCTGGGTTCATTGCCGGTGGAGGTGCTGCAGCTATCGCGCCTGATCGTCGCGGGCCGACCGCGCATGGAGATGCAGCCGATCATCGACCGCATCGCGGAACTTAAGCTCGGCGAGGTCATCGAGATCCGCGCCAAGCGTTTGTCTGAAGAAGAGATGGCGGCGCTGTTTGCCGAAGCCGACAGCTTCGTGTTTCCTTATCTGCAGATCGATGCGAGCGGTGTCTACTTTCTCGTCAAAGCCTTGCGCAAATGGATGGTAGCCAGCCGGGTCGGCATTTTTGCCGAAGACGTTCGTGAAGGCGCCGATGGCCAGTTGATTCCTTCCGGTGATGTGCCAGCACTGGCTGGTGCGCTTGCCCATGCCATCGAAGCACGGCCGGTGCCGCAGCCGATGGCTACATCGGACTCCTGGGCCGGCATCGGTGCATCCACACGTCAGCTCTATGAGCAGGCGATCGATGCCCGCTTGAAGCGGCAGAGTTCGTCGTCGCGTGCGTGAGAGGCTGCGCATGAGTGAATCAACGAACGAGCGAATCGGCGAACGCACCTTGTCACGCCGCCTCGCGCTGCGTACTTCGCTGATCTCGGTGTGTGCCTGGGCGCTGACCGGCTGTGCCGGTTTGCCGATGGACGCGCAAGCGGGTGAAGCCGTCAGTTCACGCGTGCCTGCACCGAAGGCCATCGAAGGCAAAGGCTACCGGCTGGTGAAGGACTGGGACTTTGCCCGCACGGTGACCGACGAGCGCCGCCTGCGCGAAGAGTTTTTCACGCGCTACATCTACAGCGATGGCAAGCTCGACTACCTGAACGATGAATGGCAGCGCTTTCGCGACAACGACAACCACCGCATCCGTGACGGCAAGCTGTCGCTGGTGGCGCATGTGCGTGGCGGGCTGAAGCCGGGGGGCATCGAAAGCGGCATGCTGCGATCGAAGTGGACCGGCAAATACGGCTACATCGAGGCGCGCATGAAGGTGCCTTCAGGCCGTGGCATGTGGCCGGCGTTCTGGCTGAACCCGGAAGACAAGGTCTGGCCGCCGGAGATCGACATCGTCGAGATCGTCGACAACGGCCGCGACACCCCGCGCAACAGCTTTCATTACGTGCACGGCAAAGGCACCCGCAAGCCGTCGACCGATTCCACGCAGCTCGACAAGCACGGCGCTTACCGTCCCGGCATCGATTACTCCGAAGGGTTTCATACCTTCGCGGTGGAGTGGACCGAAGACAAGGTGCGCCACTATGTCGATGACGCGCTGGTGGTCGAGCGCACCTACGAGTGGCGTCACAACGATGGCCGCGATGCCGGCCCGGCCCATGTGCTGATCAACCTCAGCGTGGGGGGCAAGTGGCCCGGTCCGCCGGATGCCAGCACGGTGTTCCCCGCCGAGCTGAAGGTGGCCTACATCCGCGTCTGGCAAAAATGAGCAGCCTAGTGAGGGCGGTCGTGAGTCAGTCGATGAACGCATTTCCGTGGGGCTCACGCCGACGCGGCGTTCGATCATGAATCTATCGATGTCTCGTCAGGACGCCTCGGGCGCTCACGCGCAGGCCAAGGCGGAGAGTGGCGTTGGTGACTCGCCCGAGTTCCCGCGCTACATGCGCATCTCGATCATCGCCATCATCTTGTCGGTGACGGTGTTCGGCCGCATGGGTCTGAATGCGGGCGAGTACACGGTCAGCTTCTCGCTGTTCATCGTCTACGGCTTGCTGTTCAAGGCGGTGCTTGACAGCAAAGTGCAGATCGACCCGGCTGGCTTGCTGCTGTTCGGCTTCGCAGCGATCGTGGCGGCCGCAAGCTTCTTGTCGAACAACAACATGAAGCCGCAGTCCCGCGTTTCGTTCAGCTCGCTGATGTTGTTGATCACGCTGTACCTGCCGTTCATCTTCGTGCTCAAGCCGCACATGCGCTCCAAGGAGAACTGGCTGTGGGTGATGCGCGTGCTGCTCAATGTGTCGCTGTTCTGCGCGCTCACCGGCATTGCGCAGTTCTATCTGCAGTTCGTCGTCAAGCAACCGTGGCTGTTCAATGTCAGCCCCTTGTTGCCGACCTTGCTCACCGACCAAGGCATCTATAACTCGGCGATTCCGGTGGGTTCGCTGTTCAAGTCAAACGGCTTCTTCTTCCGCGAGCCCTCGGCCTTCTCTTACATGATGGCGTTTTCCATCATCACCGAGCTGGCGCTGTTCAAACGCTACAAGCGCGTCGCCGTGCTGGGCCTGGGCTTGATGCTGTCTTATTCGGGCACCGGCATCCTGGCGCTGGCCATCGGCATGATGTTCCCGTTTGGCTTCAAGACCGCAATGCGTGTCGGCGTGATCCTGGTCGCCGGCATGATGATCTTCCTGCTGTTCGGTGATGCGCTGAACCTGACCTACACGCTCGGGCGCGTCGGCGAATTCAGTGCCGAGCGCAGCAGCGGCTACATCCGCTATGTGGCGCCGATGCGGCTGATCAACGAACTGGTTGACTCTGCCCCCTGGACGGCCTTTGTCGGCCACGGCCCGGGCACCATCTTTCGTGCCGAGCGTTCATACGAATTCCATGACCCGACCTGGGCCAAGCTGGTCTACGAATACGGTGTATTCGGCTTCACCTCGTTCATGTTGCTGATCACCTTATCGATGAGCCATTCGAAGGCGCCGATCCAGATCCGCGCGGTGATGTTTTCCAGCTGGCTCGTCATGGGAGGGCACCTGTTGACGCCGGAGAACGTAATGATGATTTACACGCTGCTGGCCTTCTGGCCGCGGCCGGTGAAGTCGAACAGTTCCAAGCCCTTCGAAGAGCTGACCACGCTGCCGCCCGAGGTCCTGCCCTTCGCCTCCACTTACTCCGCCGATTACCACCCATGACAGCGTCTTCTTCCGCGCCGACCGTCAGCGTCGTCATCCCTTGCTACAACTACGAGAGGTACGTCGGGCTGGCGATCGACAGCGTGGTCCGCCAGACCCACCCGGCTACTGAAATCATCGTGGTCGATGATGGCTCGACCGATGGCTCGGCGGCCGTGATTCAAGGCTTCGCGGGCGTGCGCTATATCCACCAAGCCAATGCCGGGCACGTGTCGGCCTTCAACCAGGGCTATGCGGTGTCGAAGGGCGAGATCGTTCTGTTTCTCGATGCCGATGATTTCCTGGAGCCGCGTGCCATTGAAGAGGTTGTCGCCCACTGGAAGACCGGCTGCGCAAAGCTGCAGTACGAATTGAACGTGATCGGTGGCGATGGCCAGGCGCTGGGGCGCCATTTCTGCAACTATGCCGAGGGTTATGACGATCGCGCGGTGCGTGACGAGTTCAGCCGTTTCGGCACCTACCAATGGCCGGTGTGCACCGGCAACGCTTACGCACGCTGGTTCCTCGACAAGCTGATGCCGCTTCAAGTGAAAGTGGCGCCCGATGGTTATCTCAACACCGTGGCCCCGGTTTATGGCGACGTGGTGACGGTCGACAAGGTGCTCGGGCATTACCGCCTGCATACGCAGAATCAGAGCTATCACGGGACCGACAAAAACCGGATGGATTTGCGCTTTTCCAAACAGATCGGCCTGCGTACCTCGGAATTCATCGGACTGCGCGAGCATGCGAAGAAAAACGGCGTGCCCTTGCCAGCGAAGAACCTGCTCGACAACGAGATCGTCTTCATCAACTACCGGCTGATGGTGAAGAAGCTCGGCGGCGTGTATGACCCGATGGAAGGCGACAGCGTGGCGCGGCTTTGGGGCCAGGCGATCGGGCAGGTGCTGAGCCGCCGGCTGCGCCTGAAGACGCGCATCACGCAGGCCGTGTGGTTCACCGCCTTGGTGCTGGCGCCGAAGCCGATGGCCCGCGCGTTGATCATGCTGCGCTTCAACCGTGCAGCGTATTTGCAGAAATTCCGCCGCCAAGGCGTTGCCCCCGTTCCCCATGCTTGATTCCCACGCACTCGTCTCCGTCGTCATCCCGAATTACAACTACGAGTCCTTTGTTGCCGCGGCCATCGACAGCGCCTTGGCGCTCGACTGGCCTCAGGTGGAAGTGATCGTTGTCGATGACGGCTCCACCGATGGCTCCAGGCTGGCCATTGGCCAATTTGGAGATCGCATCACTGCGATCTTCCAGCCCAACGCGGGCCAGTTGGCTGCTTGCAACGCCGGCTATGCGCGCTCACACGGCGAGGTGGTGATCTTTCTCGATTCTGACGACATGCTGCACCCGAGCGTGATCCGCGAGCTGGTGCCCGTGTGGCGGCCGGGTGTCAGCAAGGTGCAGTTCCAGATGCGCAGCGTCGATGCGCAAGGGCATTCGCTCGGCGCGGTGTTCCCGCAGTTCCCGATGGTGCCCACGCCCGAAGAAATTCGCCGTTGGTCACTGACGACCAGCGCTTACCCGACGCCGCCGGGCTCGGGCAATGTGTATTCGCGCGAGTTCCTGCAGAAGATCTTTCCGCAGGACGATTCGCTCGGCAAGATCGCCGATTCGGGGCCACTGGCCGCTGCGCCGTTTCTCGGCGATGTGGTGACGGTTGCGAAGCCGCTGGTGTCTTACCGCGTGCACGGCAAGAACGATGGCGCGGTGTCTCAGCTCGATGGCGCCAAGTTCGCCCGTGATGTCACCCGCACGCGCGAGCGCGTGGCGTACGCACAGCGGGTGGCGCGCTCGGCCGGCTTGAATATGCCGGACAACGCGGTCGACAAGAGCCTGTCTTATCTGCCTTACCGCCTGGCCTCATTGCGGCTGGCGCCGGTTCATCCGCTGCCGGGCGACAACCGCTTCAAGCTGTGGGCTGATGTGATCTGCGCCGCGCTCGTGCCGCAAGGCGTGGGATGGAAGGGCCGCATCACGCTCGTCGTCTGGTCGAGCCTGGTGTTGATGCTGCCAAAGGCCTCGGCGGAAAAGCTGATTCTCTGGCGCTTTGCACCTGCCTCGCGGCCGCAGTTTCTGCGGCAAGCCTTGAACCGCCTGAAGGTGGTGCGTTAGCTATTTCTGACACAGTCGATGTTCAATGCGCCAGCCGTGCAGGCCAGGCACCCAACGCGATGACAACGCGATCATCGGTCAGCCGGTGCACTTACCAGATGCTTTTGAGCAAGGGCAGGTAGTCGTCGCTCTGCGACACGCTGTTGTGGCCGGTACCTTTGATCTGCTGCAGGCGTGCGATGCCCGGACGGAAGTGCTTGAACAAGGCTTCGGTGTTGGCGCCGGGGATCACTTCATCATGCTCCGCTGCAATGAGCAATGTCGGTGCGCTGATCTTGCCGACGACGCGCCACGATTCGAACTTGTCTCGTAGCAGCCAATTCAGCGAGATGAACCAAAAGGTTCGAGCGGCTACTTCCTGCACGCTGTCATAGGGCGTGACGAGAATCAGGCGCGACCGGCCGCTGGCTTGCCAACTGCACCGCAACGCCGCTCCCAAGGCTGCGGCCGATCGCGGTGATCTCTTCATGCGCAGACCGCATCTGATCAAACAAAGCCAGCGCATCGGCAACCAGCGCGCGCTCCGAGGGCTCGCCGGTACTGCCACCGTAGCTGCGGTAGTTCATCAGATAGATCGACTGGTCCGGGAAGGCGGCCATCAAGCCCGGCAGGCTTTGATTGACGTCTTCCGCATTGCCGCCGAAATAGACGATGGCCTTCGGGCCGGCCCGCGGCATGGTCGTGACCTGCAAATCGGCGCCGTCCACGGTAAGCCTCATCACGGTGGCGCTTGCCGGCTCAAAAGACGGCGGCGGGTGATAGATGAAGTGGCGCTGCAGCAGAAAGAGCAGCAGGCAAACGCCCAGGTAGATGAACAGTGCAGAGCGCGCCGCGCTGCGTATCCAGGGCCAAACGAATCGGGTGCGGGAATGCATGGCGGTCGAAGAAGCTCCGGGTCGTGACGTGACCGAAGTGTCGGCATCTGACTTCACATCGACACGCAGCCTGCGATGAGTCGCAGAACGCGATGCACAGGATGGACGCAGTGGCCCATCAACGCCTTCGAAGCCTCACGCGGGCCCACCGCTCACTGGGTCTCGTAGTGGTAATCAAGGCACTTGACCAGGTTGTTCTGGTACGTCACCGCCAAGAATGCGGTGTCGGTCAGGTCGCGAGACAGCAAGACCTCGTTGTTCTTCGACAGAAACCAGAACATGTGGTTGCCGGTATAGATGCCGTAAGAATTTTTGGCATTCACGTAGACGCAGCTCGCATAGCCATACACCACCTTTTTCCGATCGGCATCGACGATGGCGTAACTCTTTTGCGGCACCATGAACTCGCCGTATTGGGCCGAGGCCGGGTCTCTGAGGCTGCTGGCCATGAAGGCCTTCAGGAACAGCCTGAAATGCTCCAGAGGTGGCGAGCCATAGTCGGCCCACGACGCGGGCAGCGAGGCTTTCCAAGCCGTGGCGGCTTCAGTTTGTCGCTCGGCTTCGCTCGCGCAGCCACCGAACAAGGCGCTGGACAAAAGCAGGCCGGCCAGATGTCGAACGGAGCGCAATGCCTTACTGCAATCAAATGTCATGTGGCCATCAGGGGGTGGATCGATTCAACCATGATCCCCCAAATCGCCTGACCGCCGCGGGCAATCAAGGGCCTTTTCGATGAGCGCTGAGCCGCCGCACCAGGTCTGAGAACAGACATCTGCTTGCGATCAAAACGAATTTTCAGTTCGGCCGAACTCAATCTTCGATGTGAACGCCACACCCAGGCCCAGCAGCACGAGGGCCACGAAGCCCACTCCGGCCCACAGCTTGAACATCACGGCATAAGCCGCGAACCACAGGACGAGCAGCACACCCGCGGAAAGCCAGCGCCGCTGGATCGCTGCCAGCAGCCAGGGAACGGCCACCACGATGGGCGGCAGCAACAGCCATGCGGCCAGTTTCTTCATCATGCGCTGACTCCTGTCGTGGTTTTCTTCAAGTGATCGGCCAGGCGGATCGCAAAGGCGATGATCATCATCGTCGGGCCGGAGTAGCCGGAGGTCGGGAAGATCGCGCTGCTGGCCATGAAGAGGTTGGCCATGCCGAAGACCTTCGCATCGGTATCGACCACGCCGTCACGCTCGCTCTTGGCCATGCGTGCCGTGCCGATGTGGTGGTAATGGCCGCGGGCGTTGTCGCGGATCGCCTTCGGCGCAAGCGCTGGGGCCTTGAAGCTACCGAGCTTGAGCCGTGTCAGCTCTCGAACGACCACGTCCTGGCCGCGCGCGAAGGTGTGGCAGTCGAGGTCTGACAGCGCCCAATTCAGGTTGACCTTGCGCACGCCCAGTGCATCGCGTTCGTCGGTCAGCGTGATGCGCGAGTCGGGGTTCGGGCTTTGTTCAATGCGGTGATCGAGCAGGTAAGCCATTGGCTTGGGCCGCAGCACGCCCGCGCGCGAGGCCACGAACTTGGCGCTTTCGGACGGCGCGCGCAGCACGGCGCTCAGCGCATCGAGCGTGCGCAGATCCCCCGGCTCCCAGAAGCGGCCTTTGAGTTTCGACAAGGCCTTGGCCGACTCTTCGTAGCCATAGATCGGCTGAAAGCGGCAGTAGTACTGCAGCATCTTCTCGCGCCGCATGGCGGCTTCCGAGAGGCTCAGGTTGACGTTGAGGTTGATGCGCTCCAGCGTGCCGGCGTCATAGAAGCGCGGGAAGCTTTCGTTCGGAAAGAACAGCCCCGACTCGACGTAGGCGTGCTCCATGAAATTGCGGCCGAGCTGATCCGACTTGTTGCCGATGCCCTTGGCGATCACGTCGTCGGAGTGCAGCAGCAGCCGTGCGTTCTCGACCGCATGCGCGGCCATCACGAAGCGCTGCGCCTGCACCTTGAAGGGCTTGCGGCCGATGGCTTGCACCGTCAGGCTGTCCACCCGGTTGCCTTGTGGGTTGACGTCGATGTGGGTGACGTTGGCGTACTGGATCACATCGAGGTTGGTCTGCTTCTCCAGGTCTTCGGCATACAGCTCCTGGAAGCGGCGCCGGCGGCTGATCTGGAACACCTTGCTGATGAAGTCCTTCGAGTGCGATTCCAGCAGGTCGGACTCGGGAAAGCCGTTTTGCTTGGCTTGCCAGTCGGGCTGAAAGCCTTCTTTCGTCAGCCCGAGCTGCTGAGCGGCCGTCACCACATAAGGCGCGATGTCGTCGTAGCCGATCGGCCATTCGGGCACGCCGAGATCGGGCCGCCCGGCGTAGTCGATCGGGTCGTTCTCGCGGCAGTAGCCGCCCCAGTGGTTGGTCGTGCCGCCAAAGAAGCGCAGCCGGCAGGCGGTCATGTCGTAGTAGGGAATGCCGCTTTGCGTGGCCTGATAAAGGTTCTGCGTGGCGCCGTCGATGTCGCGCCCGCCGCTTTCCAGCAGGATGATGCTGAGCCCGCTATTTGCGAGGTTCGAGCACAGCGTGATGCCCGCGGCGCCTGCGCCGACCACGCAAATGTCGGCGATCAGCGGCGTGTTGAACTCGGTGTTTCTGGCGTCAATGAATTGGGTCATCAGTCGTCGCTCCGGGAGACCAGCAGCATCGCCAGTTCGGTTTGCGCAAAGCTCAGCCCATGGATGTCTTTGCTGCGCTGGCCGATCAGGTCATCGGCGACACAGGCGCCGATGGTTTCACGCGCGGTCTCAAAGGCCGGCCCGATCACCTGCTGCAGCCGCTGATAAACAGTGCGCAGGATTTGCTGCTGCTCCGGTAGCGACAAGGCGGTCTTGACCTTCAGCTGTACCGAGCGCGTCACGTGCAATTCCAGATGCTCAGACAGCGCCGCGAGGTAAGCGGCAGCGCCATCGGCGGGCACTTGGCTGCGAGCCGCCATGGCGGCGGCTTGCAAGGGCGGAGCGATCAGCGCGGCGCACACCAGGCCGCGCCGGCTCAGGGAGCTTACTGTGTCATCCGGCAAATTCATTGTTGCTCCTTGATGTATTCGACGAGCGTCTTGATGTCGCTTTCGGCCATGCCGGACAAGCCCATCTTCGTTCCCGGCACCATCTTGCTCGGCTCCTTCAGGAATTCACTCAGCGTCTTCTCGTTCCAGACGATGCCGCTTGAGCGCATCGCATCGGAGTAGTCGTAGCCCGATGTGCGGCCCGCGTGCCGGCCCAGCACGCCCATCAGGTGCGGCCCGATGCGGTGCGTGCGGTGCTGAAGGTCATGGCACGACACACAGGCATTGGCAACCTGCTCGCCGGCCACGGCGCTCAACTCGCGGTCGTGGTGCTCGATCACGCTTTCGGGCGTGGCATGCCCGGTGGCCAAGGTGACCACCAGCAACGCGGTGACCCAAATCAAGGTCCCCACGCCGAGATGAATTCGTTCTTTTCTTGTTCTCATACCGATGAACGCTCCTAAGGCGGGTCTGGGTTTGACCCAAGGCCGGTGCAAGCCGGGCCACTGTTTGGGGCTGACCCCGGCATGGGCAGGGGCCAGCGGCACGCCTCACCCGGCATGAATGCCTTCATGCAGACATCCACAAGATTGACGAGGCGTTGTGGGGCTGATGCAATTCTCGCACCGTGAATTTGTTGGCAAATTTGGGTGAGAAACTCCGCGAAACGGTTTCATGTGCGAGGGCCGAGGAACTCACGTGACTCGATGTGCAGGCATTCAGAATCAAGCCGTCTTCTGGCGGGGCCTTGGCCGCAGTCCCGGGTGTACGGCCACGGTCGAAAAATTGCAGCAGCATTTGCCGGCATGCCCACGGTTTCACAAAGCATTCGCTTGGTGGCGGGAGATCTCGGCACGGTGGCTGTGCTGAAGGCCGATGGCTCGTCGCTTGCGGCTCGGCCGCCATTGACTGTGTCATCGCGGCGCGTCTGACCCGCGAGCAACAAAAAAGCAGGCCCGAAGGCCTGCTTTGAAGGTTCAGCCGGATCGCCCGGCCGAGCATTGATGGACGATGCGAAGCGGCTCAGGCCGCTTCAACCGCTGGCTCGCCTGCTTTCTCGAACCCGATGCGCTCGATGTGCATTGGCACGGCGACCGTGGGCGCCGAGGCCGTCCGCAGTTCCCACACCGTGCTTGCGTCGGCTCGCTTGTCGAGCAGCGTGAAACCGAGCTTGGCGTAGTGCGCTTCGACCAGCTTGTTTTTTTCGGTCGGCAAATAAGTGCCGATCAGCCGCTCGATGCCGCGAGCGCATGCCTGCGCTACCAGTTCCTGGAGGACTGCGATCTCGACCTTGCGGCCCAGCACGCGGCAGCTCATCAGCCAGGTGTCGATGTGCCAGTCGGTGCCCTCGCGGCGGCAGACCAGCACGCTGATCATGCCGTTGTCGCCGAAGGTGTCGGCCAGCCGCACCTGCAGCGTGAAGGCATCGGCATCGTTCTGCGCCGCGGCCACATCGGCCTCGGTGTAGCGGCGCGTCGTCAGGTTGAACTGGTTCGACTTGTTGATCAGCTGCGCGATGCGCGAGCGGCCGGTCTCGTCGAAAGCTTCCAAGGTCAACTGCATGTTCAGCGAGACGAGGTAAGCATCGACATCGCCCGCCTGCTTTTGCAAGGTCACCCGGCGCGCGTTGTCTTGATAAAACTCGGCGCGCTTGCGGTCTTCGCCAGAAAAGGCGATCGCCTCGAAGTAACCCGCTGCCAGCAGGGTGCGGGCATAGAGGGCCGGGTCGGCCGGCAGCTCGGGCACCGCCACCTGCGGCAGCATCTGCCGCACCAGGCCGCGCTCGACCGGGTTGTCATCCAGAAACACCATCGCGTCGAGCCCGAGCGAAAGCTCTTCGGCAATCGCCTTGATGTTGGTCGCCTTGTCGTTCCAGTTGGCCTGGAAGACGGCGATGTGGTCTTCGCGCAGCAGCATCTCAGGGTGCTTGCGGAAAGGCTGGCGCGCGATCTCGTCAGTGTTCTTCGATGACACGGCCAGCACGATGCCGCGCTCGCGCAAGGTCAGCGCGGTGCGCTGCACCTGCAGATGCGCTTCGCCGGTGGCGTCGCCCTGGCCGATCACGATGCCTTCGAGGCCATCGTCACCGATCACGCCGCCCCAGACGGTGTTGTCCAGATCCAGGATCAGGCACTTGCGGCTCTTGCCGCGCACCGCGGCGATCAGCCGGCTGATGTGGTCGACATACAGCGGCAGGAAAGTGCTGGCAAAAGGCAGCTTCGCCATGTTCCAGAGCGTGGCGTCATGCCAGTCGGCCAGGCCCACGGTCTCGGCGATATGGGCTACGTCGAGCAACAAGTCTTCGGTGCCGGCAATGCTTTGGGCGATGCCGCGGTTGACCTCGTCGGTCAGGTGGCGCGGTGTGCCGGGCAAGCCCAGGTCAAGGTTGCCGAAAGACGATTCGACCTGGCGCGGCAAGGTCTGCAAGATGCAGATCGCCTTGCTGTTGCTGCGCAGGCCATTGCGGATCATGTTCAGGTGGCCGAGCGCCGCCTCGACGGTTTGTTGCGCGGCTTGCGCATCGCCTGGCGTTGCGTTCAGCGGCAGGCCACGGTGGTCGACGGCGACGAGCACCGCATCGCATTGCGACTGGTTGATCAATGAATCGTGCGACAGCGCCGCCTGCATCACCTGGTCGTAGTCGGCCTCGATGCATTCGAGCGCAATGCCATGGCGAGCCGCCGTGGCGACCAGCGCCGGCACGATGAAGTGCGAGGTGGCGTTGCTGATCAGCCCGAGCCGGAACGGCACCAGCGGCGTCAGGCTGCGCTCGGCATCGCGCGCTTTCTGGATGGCCTTCGCCAAGCGGTTGAGCTGGTTTTCGTCGAGGCTGTGGTTGGCCAGCCGCTGGATGCGCTTGCCCAGATCGGCCGGCTCATCGAGCAGCTGGCGGCATTGGGCGGAAAAGTTCTCGGGTGCTGCCGGCAGCCAGGCGAGCTGGGAATAGAGATGGTTGCTCATGAGCCAATGGCCTCCTCAACAATGAGTGACGCGACCTCTTCGGGCGTCTGGAATGGCGCTTTTTCGCGTTGCATCGCCAGGAAGCGTTCATCGAACGCGGCGAGCATCGGCGTCTCGGTGTAGCCGGGTTTGACGGTGCGCACGCGCAGCCAGGAATAGTCGGCCGCCAGCATCGCCAGCACGCCGGCCATGCCGTGTTTGGCGATCACATAGGCGCCCATGCCGGATGAGGCACCACCAATCGGATCGTCACCCGAGCCGCCCATCGCGCGCGTCAGCACGCCCACGATGGCGCCTTTCTTGTGCTTGCGAAAGCAGCGCCGCACGAGTTCGGCCAGCAGGCGTTGCGGGCCCATCACGTTGACTTGCCACTGCTGCAGCATCTCTTCCGGGGTGATCTTGCCGAAGGGCACGATCGACAGCGGCGGCGAGCCGGCCAGCACGGCACCGGCCAGCACCGGGGCGGCTTCGAGCACGCCGATGGCAGATTGGATCGAGGCTTCGTCGCTCAGATCGAGTGCGAGGGCCCGGCCACCGCTGCGCTTCGCGACGGCTTCGGCCGCTGCGGCATTGCGGTGATAACCGACCACCGGCACGTAGCCGCGTTGCGCGAGCAGATCGCACACCGCCGCACCGATGCCGCCCGAGCCGCCGGAGACGAGGAACCACGGCGCGCCGGCCGGGCTGTTCAATGAAGTGTCAGCGCCCAAGAATCACCTCCGCAGTGCCTTTGGCCAGCACCTTGCCGGCGGCGCGCACCGTCAGCTTCAGTGCGACCAGGCCGGTCGACTCAGACACCTCGGTCACCACGCCTTCGACCTGCGCGGCCTGGCCGACGAACAGCGGCTTGCGGAAATCGAGCGCAATGCTGGCCCAGACGCTGTCGCGCCCCGGCAGGCGCATGCCGATCAGCTGCGACACCTTGGCCACCAACAGCGCGCCATAGACCACTGCGCCTTCGAAGCCCCTGGCGCGCGCGAATTCGTCATCGGTGTGCAAGGGATTGAAGTCACCCGACAGCTCGGCAAACTGCCGCATCTGTTCGGGGCTGACGCTGAAGTCGACCAGCGCCTGCGTGCCAACGGCCAGATCGCCGAGCGCGATCACTTCGACATGAGGCGTTGCTGTCATGCGGCTTTCGATTGGATCAGCGACACGAACTCACCCACGTTCTTCAGGCGGCCGACTTCGGCGGCGGAGAACTTCAGGCCGAACTTCTTTTCGACGCCGAGCACGAGTCGGATGTGGGTCAGGCTGTCCCACTCATCGACGTCGTCGGCGGTCAGCTCAGGAGTGACCTGGATGCTGTCGTCATCGAACACGTCATGGAAGATCTCGGTCAGCTTGGCGTAAATGGCATCGGTGCTCATGGCGGTTCCTGGTGTGAAGGGTTGGAATTGTTGTGCGGGCCGCCGCGATACGGCCGGGCCCGGCGATTCAGCGCGCGCTGATGGCTTGCGTTGGAATGAGGTTCGAGCTAAGGGATGAGCCTGCGGTGGCGTTCGCATCGGCGCTGGCCGTGATGGCGCCGGCCAGGCGCTGCGCCCAGGCCGGCGTCACGCGTGGCTTCGGATGGACTTCGTCGCTGAAGTCGGCGTCGCTGGCCGCATCGTTCATCTTGACGACGGTAACGCCGGGGCGCGATTGAAGGCTTTGCATCAGCGTGCCGGCACGCTGCTGGTAGTCGGCCGACAGCACCGAGCCTTGCGCATGCCACGCCGGGATCGGCATGTCGACCAGCACCACGCGCCCGCCATCGCTCAGGATGTTGTTGACGGCGCGCTCCAGTATCTTGAACGGCGTATCGCCCAGCGTCTGCGCCGAGCCCATGTACTCGCGCCAGAAGGCGAGGTACTTCTGCTTCTCGGCGTCGCTCAGCACCACCGCGTTGCGCTGCTCATCGCTGATCCGCGCCGGCGGCTTCGTCGACATGAAGCGCCGCAGAGAGCCGGTCAGGTCGCGCGCCGTGCGGTCGAGCACGAGGTAAGGATGGATCAGCAGCACACCGGCATCGAGGTACTGGGGCGGCAGCAGCGGCACCGGGCCGGCGTCGGTGCGGCGGTAGAAGCCGTAGCGGTAGCGTTCGATGTCGATGTCGGTGTCGCCGGCATGGCGGTCGGGCGTGTACCAGCGGGCCTTGTCGTCGGCGAACAAGCCGTACCACAGGCCGATCACGTAGGTGTCGTGGCTGCGGGCTTCGGGTGTTTGCACTTCGCGCACCAGGTCGACGATCTGGCTGACCTGCGTGATGTTGGAGCCGCCGACCGACAGGTTGTGGACTTCCAGGCCGGGTAGCAGCGATTGCACTTGCGGCTGTTTGAAACCCGCCAGCATGTTCGATGCGCCGATCAGCAGCACCTTGTCGGCCGGGGTGTTCAGCTGGCTGCGCGCCAGGAACACGTATTTCGGCTCGGTGAGGAACAGAGATGAGCCCGCGCGGGCGGCGTCCAGCCGCTGGCCCAGCTCGGAGCGAGGTACCAGCAGCAACGTAACGGCCAAAACGAGCGCATACAGCGCCACCATCGCGGCGAGCAGTTGCGCAATCTGTCGGAGGATGAGCTTCATGCGTCAAAAGGCCCGATAAACAAACTCCGGCGCCTTGTGAAAGAACGAGGCCACCGTAACGATCAGCAGTATCTGAAAAGCAATCACCAGATTGCGAACAATTACACCGTTAGATACCTTGCTAACAACAGGACTTACCGAGGCGAGTTGTGCGGTGAGCGTGTCCCAGATAAAGAACGCCGCGCCGGCGGCGATCGACAAACCGAGGTAAGCAGCAAGAATGCCTGCCACGCCGAGCTGGCCGGCCAGCGTCGCGAATTGCTGCATGTCCAGCCACAGGCAGCTCAGCGCCAGTGCGAAGTAAGCCAGCGTCAAGCCGCGCGACAGGTAGATGTAAGCCGTTTTTTCGCAGAAGGCCTTGTAGGCTTTCTTGCCCAGGCGCTTGGTCATCATCACCTGCCACAGCTTGTTGATGCTGGCGCCTGCGCCCATCAGCAAACCGTAGACGACGAAGACCGAGGTCGTGCCGTGCCACACGCCCATCACCAGAAAGGTCACGAAGAAGGCGACCACGCCGAGGTAAGGCCCGGCCTTCGGCGAGGTGAAGCGGGTGGCCAGCACCTTGAGCAGCGGGTTGAAAAGGTAGGTCTTGAACCAGTCGGACAGCGTCATGTGCCAGCGGGCCCAGAAGTCGAGGAAGCTGCGGGCGAGGAAAGGCTGGTTGAAATTTTCCGGCAGCTGCTGTCCGATCAGCCAGCCCACGCCGATCACGATGTCCATGTAGCCGGCGAAGTTGGCGTAGAGGTAGATCGTGTAGAACACGGCGGCCGCCACGTAGATCGCGCACAGCAGCGGCAGCGTGGACACGGTGCTGGCGTCCAGCACACGGGCCGACATGTTGTCGAACAGGTAATTGAAGATGGCCGACACCATCGCGACCTTCAGGAAGCCCTTGATGATTCGCGCAAAGGCGCGGAATACGAGGCCTTCATCGAGCGTGAGCCGCTCGCGGCTGTTGTCGGCATAGTCTTGATAACGCTGGATCGGGCCGGCGGTGAACGACAGGAAGTTGCAGGTGTAGTTGAAGAAGTGCAGCGGCGAGATCGGCCGCTGCAGCTCGCCTTCCCGGGCGTCAATCATCAGATGCACCACCCTGAACAGCACGTACGACAGGCCGACGATCAGGTAAGGGAAGGGCAGCATCAGCGCCGGGCTCAGGAAGCTGAATTTTTTCAGCAGCACGAAGCTCGTGATGACGACCGCCAGCCCGATCCACAGGCTGGCCGATGAGCGGCTGCGCCGCACGCCTTCGATGATCAGGTAGCACAGCACAAGGAAGGCGCACAGCGGCGCGATTTGGATCGCGCTGTTGATGTAGCTGACGATGAAGACGACATTCGCACCGAGCAGCACGGTGCTGCGCCCGCCCGGCGTGGGCAGCAGGCTGGTCAACAGCACGACGGCCGCGATGAAGGCGATGAAGGTCAGCGAGGTGAATGCCATGGCCCGAACTTCAGTTGACGTTCAGCTGCTTGAACAGCGGCAGCAGCGCTTCGCCAAAGCGGTGGTAGCCGACGCCTGACGGGTGCAATTTGTCTTTGGCGAAATATTCGGGCGTGGGCCGCCCATCGGCATCGGCAAACAGCAGGAACAGATCGAGCAGCACGACGTTCTTGCGGCCCGCCACCAGCCCGGCGATCAGCTTGTTCAATTCAGCCAGCTTGGCCGGCGCGACCGGCGCTTGCGCATGGTCGCGCGGCGGCATCGTGCACAGCACGATCGGCACGCCGGGCATGACACGCTCGGCCATGTCGAGCATCTCGGCGATGTTGCTGCGGCTTTGCTGCGGGTCTTGCAGCGCGCTCAAGTCATTGGCGCCGGTCAGCAGCACGATGGCCTTCGGGTGCAGATCGAGGATGTCTTCCTGGAATCGGAACAGCAGGCCGCGGCTGACCTCGCCGCCGATGCCGCGGTTCGCGAGCTTCAGGCCGGGCAGGTCTTTGGACATTTGGCTCCAGCCGCCGACCAGCGAGTCACCGGCAAAGACGATGCTGCCCTGTTTGCGCTCTCGCTCCAGCCAGAACGCCTTGCGGTTGTCGGTCATCCAGCCGAAGACGCGGATCGCGCCTTTGCCCGGCCAGGCCTTCGGGTCGGTCGGGAAGGGCATGGGTCCGGAGGCCGCCGTCGCCGGTGCGACGGCGCTGGTCGATGAGGCGACGCTGTCGCTGCTGGCATTGGCGCCATGGGCGTTGGTCAGCGCGGCGAAAGCCAGGCTGATGATCCACAGGATTTTGAATGGGGACATGATGGGGCTCCGTGCCGGTTTCACTCGGCGCTTTGGGGGATTTGAACGCGCAACGCAGGTCCAGTGCCTGCCCAGGCACTGTGCACGGCGTCGTCAACGACCTGCTGGAAACGCGCCAGCGTCAGTGTCGAGGTGATGCGTTGATAACCGTTGCGGGCGATCTGGCTCGCACGGTCGGGGTGGGTGAGCAGATCGATGCAGTGCTTCGCCAACGAATCGGCGTCGCGGGCGGTGAGCATGTCTTGCCCATCGCGGAACAGATCGCCGTGGCCTTCGCGGACCAGCGGTGTGCCGATCACTGCACGGCCGTAGAGATAAGCCTCCAGCGCCTTGATGTTGGTTCCGGCGCCAGAGCGCATCGGCACCACGCTGGCATGGACTTGCGCGTAGGTGTCGGCGAGCGAGTCGACGAAGCCGAGCGCTTCCACGCCCTCGTGCTGCGCCCAGCGCTTGAGCAGCGCATCGGCGCCGTTGCCGACGATCAGAAAGCGCGCCTGCGGCACCGATTTGCGCACCTGCGGCCAGATCGCATCGAGGAACCAGTCGACGGCGTCGTGGTTGGGCATGTAGTCGAGCAGGCCGATGAACATCAGCGCCGGCCGGGCCGGCAGATCGAACGACGGCGGGCCTTCGCGCTTCGGTGCCGCCGGCAGGTTCGGCAGCACCGAACTCTTCAAGCCGGGGAACTCACGGCGCTCCACTTCGCGGCAGAAGAAGTAATGCGCGCGGCGATGGCGATGCAGCTTCAACGCGCCGCGCACGATCACCCGGTCATTGAACAGGCGCAAGAACACGCCCACCCATGACTTCAGCGTGGTCAGCGCCTTCCAGGGCGGCTCGTAGATCGCGTCGTCGTAGTCGACGATCAACGGCACGTGCTCTGGCAAGCTCACCTTCATCGACGGCCGGACATAGCGGCTGAGAATCAGGTCATAGCGGTCCATGTCGACGTAGCGCGATACGGCCTGCGTGACGACGCTCGACGGGATGTCGAAGCGCGGGCGCATCGCCAGGCCCTGGATCGGCAGGTACAGCTCCAGCACGCGCGTACCGGCGAGGTCATGCTCGACCATCTCCGGCATCTGCGCGTCGCGGCCGAAGTTGATCACCACCACCTCGACCTCGCCGTGCCGCTTCAGCGCATCGATCAGAAAGCGCGTGCGCTGCGCCGAGCCCCACTTCTGCAGCGGGGAGATGTAGGTCAGCATCAGGATGCGCGGGTGGGCTTGGGTGCGCTGCGGGGCATCGGCCGTCGAGGGGAGCGGTGTGTTCAAGGCAGGAGACGGGTCGGTGGCAGGAGGTGATGCAGTACAAATCAGCGCGGCTGTCAGTTGATCTGTTCGAGGTTGCGTGCCGAGGCCTGCTTGACCTTGGGCAGGGAAATGCCCACGGTCTGGCGAAGCGTGGCGACGTTGTCGATCAGATCGAACATCATCGCGGCCAGCTTTTCCGGTACCACCGTGTCGGCCGGGGGCAGAAGATAACGCTGCGGGTAATCGAAGTGTGCCAGCAGGCCCTGAAATTTATCCTGATAGGTCAGGCCCGCCACCGCCGTGCCCATGCCCAGGCTGGCAATGGCCAGGTGCATGCGGCCAGTGACGATGCCGTCCATCAGCCCGGCCATGGCTTTCAGCTCGGCCGCCGAATACCGCTCGGTCGGGTACAGCAAGTGCGCGCCGAGCTCGACGGCCAGTGCCTTGTGAATCGGCGCAAGGCAGACATCGTCGCTTTCCTTGTCGCGGTAGTCGTGCGAGATCAGCATCACCGAAACCTTGCGGTGCGCGGCCACCTTGCGCAGCGCGGTGACCGAGCTGTCGATCAGCGTTTGCACCTGCTCGGGTGTCGCATGTCGAATCAGCATCGGGTGGATGTTGAAGCCGATCAGCGTGTCGCCCGCCTGGCGGCGCGCATCGGCCCAGGCGGCCAATGGCACGAGCTTGGCGCTTGTGGGGTCGGCTTCAAGCATGAAGGCCATGTCGGCCACCAGCTTGGCAGGCGTGCGTGAGAAGGCCTGGAAGCGTTCATGCGAGATGCGGTCGCGCACGTTGACGGCCAGCGAATCATTGAGTCCGTCGAACACTGGCTGGATCAGCTTGTTGGGTTTCAGGTTGAAGCTGAAGCCGAGGATCGCAACGCGCACGCCGCGGCTGGCGGCGATGTCGGCGGCCAGCAGCATGCGGGCGGTGGTCACCGGGTTGTAGTAGCCGTCCATGATGTCGGCACCCAGCACGACCATGCCATCGGGCTGGAAGGCGTCGAGCTGGGCGATCACGACCTGGGCGTCATCGGACCAGGCATTGACCGGCGTGAAGCCCAGCGTCATCGCGGCTTGGGCGGCGGCGTCGGTGGCTACCACCACGCCTACGCTGAGCTTCGGGTTGCGCAGGCGCAGCTGGCTGACAGCGGCTTGCATCATCGCCTCGTCGCCCTTGGCGCCGACCAGCGTCCAGGGGTCGCTCGGCAGAATCAGCAGGCGCGCGATGGGCGCTTCACGCGAACTGGCCACAGCGCTGCTTCGATGCGCGTCGAAATTGCGGCGCAGATCGGAGATCTCGTTTCCCCAGCGGTATTGGCGGCGGAAGGTTTTGATTTTTTCGAGAAGCATGGCTTGGAATCAGTCAGGTAGGTTTGGATGGAAGGCGCTGTTCAGGGGGCCAGGGCCGGCTTGGGTTTCAAGGTACGGAATGCATCCGTGATGGCCGGCCGAGCAAAGATCCACAGGAACAAGAGGTAAGACACGCCACCGGCGGCCGAGCTGCAGATCAGCAAGATGAGGGCCGGCGCTTGGAACCGAGACAAGCCATAGAGCGTGCCCAGGGCCACCGCGATCATCGTGACCGAGGCGGCAATGAAGGGCCAAATTCTCAGGCCGATTTCTTTCATCGAGATGCCGACCAGGCGCTGCGCAAGATAAAAGCTCAAAGGGGTGGTCAACAGCTGGCTGATGATGTACGCGGTGAGCAGGCCGGTAACGCCGCCGTTGCGGCCGAGGTAGAGACCGCCGAAGGTCAGGATCACCTTGATGATCATGAACTGCGAGCCGATCTGCGGCTTGCCGATCGCGTTGTAGACCGTGCCGTTGTAGAACTGCAGCACCTGCACCGCACCCAGCATGCACATGAAGCGCATCACTTCGGCGCTCTCGGCGAATTTGGGATCGAATAGCACCAGCGTCAGCGGCTGCGCAACGGCGGCGATCAGGCAGAACACCGGTACCGCAAACGCCGCGGTGATGGTGATGCTCTTGTAGTAGGCCTGGATCAGCGCGGGCCGGTCATTCGCGAGGCGTGAAAAGCCGTTCTGGGCGACTTCGAGCACCGTCGAACTCAAGGCCTGCATCAGCGCTTGATAAACCCGCCCGCCGGTGGCATAGAGCGCGAGCGCTGCCGGCCCGAGCGTGCTGACGAGAAACAGTTCGATGTACCGCGTATTGGCGAAGTCGAGCAGGTAGGTGATGAGGCGGTGCCCGCCGTAGGTCATCAGCGGTTTGGTGCTGCGAAAGTCGGTCTGGCGGCCGAGCTTCCAGTCGGACTTGTACCAAAGAAAGAGGCTCGTGATCACCGAGGCGACCAGGCTTTGCGCGACCAGGCTCCAGGTGCCGAAGCCGCCATAGGCCATGGCGAGCGCGAGCAGGCCGCTGACCAGTGTGGAGGTCAGCGAGGCGGTGGCGAGCCAGCGGTAATGAAAGCCGCGCTTGCGCATTGCGAGCTGGCCGAACGACGCGGCGGTGAGCGGCATTGACAGCGACGACACCCGCAGGATCTGCGTCAGCTCGGGCAGGTGCAGCCGATTGGCGATCAGCGGCGCGGTGCCCCACAGCGCGGCCATGATCGCGAGTGACACGCCCATGTTGAGCCAGAACACCGAGTTCATTTGTTCGGGCGTGATGGTCTCGCGCTGGACGACGGCTTCGGTCAGTCCCTGGTCGGCCAGCATGTTGACGAAGGTCAGCACCACCGCAGCCGCCTGAAACAGGCCTAACTGCTCAGGCGTCAGCAGCCGCGTCATCACCATGAACAGCAGCAGGCCGCTGAGGCGCAGGCCCCAGTTCTGCACGGCAGACCACAGCAGGCCCGAACGCACCTTGGCATGCAGGGAATTCTTCAAGCCGGATGCCCCGTGGAAGTCTCGTGACGCCAGCACATCAATAGCTGCTCACGGGTTGCTGCAAGGCCGCGGGCGCGGTGTCCGGGTGGGGCTGCTTTTGCACGAGCACCGCGTTGAGCGCTTTCAGCTGGCTTTCATTCCAGGTTTCGGCGGCGCGGCGGGCGGCCAGGCTGAAGCGGTTGCGCTCCGCGTCGTCGCTGAGCAGGCGCATCACAGCGGCCGCGAAGGCCGGGGCATCGTCATCGGGCACGACCATCAATGCGGAGTCGCGGTAGGCGTCGAGCCCGCGTGCGCCGGATTCGGTCGACACGCAGGGCATCGCGAAGGCCATGGCATCGAGCAGCTTGATGTTGACGCCGGTACCCATCAGGATCGGGTTGACGGCGATCGCACCCGCTGCGAAGGCGTCTTTCAGGTCTTTGACGAAGCCGAGCTTGACCACGCCGGGCGCGGGCTGCACCACCTTCGATACGGTGCCGGCCAGGGTCAGCGTGAAGTCGGGGTGCGCATTCCGGATCAGTGGCAAGACCTTCGAAATGAAGTATTCGGCGCCGACCACATTGATCGGGTTGTCGGAGCCGACGAACACCGCGGTGGGCTGCGGATTCTTGGTCAGCGGCGGCACGAGGTCGATCAAATGGCCGACCTGAATCACCTCGGTGCGCGAACCTAGGATGCGCTGATTGAAGGCGCGAGCCTCTTCGTCTTGAATGGCCAGCACCGCATTGGCCCGGCGAAAGCCGCGCTCTTCTTCGGCGAGCGAGGTCGAGAACCAACGCGGACGCATGCCGGCCCGCAAGAACGCCTGATGGCGCAGGCCGAAGCTGTCGTGCGTATCGAGGATGCGCAGGCAGGATTCGGGCACCGCCTCGAAGGCTTTCGACATGAACACGTATTCGACGCACAAGGCATCGAAATGCTCCCTGGCATCGAGCGCCTTCAACTCACGGGTGTAGGAGTCGAGGTACCAGTCGTCCAGGCCCCAGGTGTAGGCCGAATCAATGCCCATCACGCGCTTGATGCGGCGCACGCCATCGGACAGTTTTTTCTTCAAGGTCGATTGTTCGGGCTCGTTCTTCAGCACATGGAACTTGCCGGCACCGAAGCGGGCCTGCATGGCCGGCACGTCGGTTTCTTCCATCGGCACATAAGCGAAATGGACTTCATGGCCGGCACGCCGCAGCGCCGTCGTCAGCGTGAGGATGCGAACGCGGTTGCCGGCGATCGGCGGGTCGGTGGGGACGGCACTGCTGTCCTCGATCGCCGGGACGGCCACGGCGGCGGCGCTCGGGGTGGGGTTCGCCCCGCGGGCCGCCGCGCTCGCGGGGTACGACCGCGCCTTCCTCGTCGCCTCGGTCGTCTTCGTGGT
>CAXTCD010000020.1:33341-37420 GCA_964242145.1 uncultured Rhizobacter sp. | reverse complement strand
CCCGATTCATCGTCATGGTTCATCTCTCCTTCGATGAACCCATTCTCCACTCCAGTTAGCTCACCACGTGAGCCTGCTGAGGTTTGTCGCTAATCAAGAACATCGTTGCATCGGAGATCTGCTTGGTGGCCGGGTTGCCCCAACGCATCGGGAACTCGGTACTCCCCGTCGAACGAGCCGCATCAATCGCGTCTTTCACGAACAACTTGCCGGAAGCGTCCTTGGCCTCCATCACGTTCTTGCCAGCAATCTTGTTGTTCGCTGCGTGGGCCAGCATCGAGCCGTCGAACCGGCCTACAACGATGTAAAGCGTGCCCTTGTTCCAGGAGCCTCCTGCGTTGATCTCGCCGGCCGTGCTGTCCAACCCCTTGGATTTGATCTGCGCCAGCGCAGAGTCCAGCAAGGCCCTGGCTTCGGCCGGAGTTTCCGCGAACGAAGCGTCGATAGGAGCGCCAATGTGGCACCCGTGAACAGTGTCTTCAATGATGATTTCATGGTCATGCGGCCTTTGCGGAGAAACGGGGGTGGGGCGCGACAATCATCTTGGCCGGTGGAGCGACAAACATGATGGCCGGTGGTGAGGAGTCGAAGGCGGCGTAGCCGCCGTAGACGACGAACCACCGGCGGCGCCGGGTTGGTGGGGTTCAGGATGGCGGGCTCAGGTCTCAACAAGAGGTCGCCCCAGTGCCAGGAACCCGAATCACCGATCGGCAGGTTTGCCTCTACATGAACATCCGCAAGAACAAGTCCCAAGAACTGGCCGCGGCCAAGGCGGGCATCAGCGGGCGCAGTGCGCGGCGCATCGACAGCGCGGTCACTGTGCCCTCGCAGAACCCCCGACGTTATTGGCGCTCGCGAGCCGATCCGTTCCTGGACGTCTGGGACACCGAGATCGTGCCGCAGCTCAAGAGCGCACCGAAGTTGATGGCCATGACGTTGCTGCGCAAGCTGCAGGACGATCACCCGCAGCGCTTCCCCGACGGCATGCTGCGCACCCTGCAGCGTCATGTTCGCCAGTGGCGCGCCCTGCAGGGGCCGCCCAAGGAAGTGTTCTTCCCCCAGGAGCATGCGCCGGGCCACCGGGGCCTGTCGAACTTCACCGCCATGGGCAAGTTGTGCGTCACGATCGCAGGCGCCGCGTTCGCTCACATCCTGTACCACTTCGTGCTGGCGTTCTCGCGCTGGGAGCATGTCGAAGTGGTCGAGGGTGGGGAGAGCTTCGAGGCCCTGTCCAAGGGGTTGCAAAACGCTCTGTGGCAAGCTGGGGGCGCCCCGCAAGAGCATCGCGCCGACAGCCTGTCGGCGGCCTTCAAGAACCTGACCGAGGAACAGGACTTCACCGTCCGCTACACGGCGCTGCTGGAGCATTACGGCATGGCCGGCACGCGCAACAACCGCGGCGTGAGCAACGAGAACGGCAGTGTCGAGTCCTCGCACCGGTACGTGAAGGAGGCGATCGAGCAGGCCTTGCTGCTGCGTGGGCACCGCGACTTCGATGACTGGGCGGCCTACGAGGGCTTCGTGCGTGAGGTCGTGATGCGCCGCAACCGGCGTAATGCGGCGGCGTTGCGCATTGAGCGCGAGCAGTTGCAGGATCTGCCCGTGCGGCGCACTACCGACTTCGTCGAGGAAGAGGCGCGCGCCACGCGCTGCGGCACGTTCACCGTACGCGCCATCCTGTACAGCGCCCCGTCGCGCCTGATCGGTCACCGGCTGAAGGTGTGGCTGTACAGCGACCGGCTCGATTGCTACCTGTCGGGCGCCTTAGTGCTGACGCTGGCACGCGCTCGCACATCAACGGGCGTGGCCGGGTGATCGACTACCGGCACTTCATCGACGAGCTCAAGCGCAAGGCCCAGGCGTTCAAGGGGTTGGTGTTGCGCGACGCGCTGTTCCCGCGCGAGGCGTACCGCCGCACCTGGGAGCAGCTCAACTTGAAGCTGACGCAGCGACAGGCCTGCCAGACCATCGTTGCACTGCTGGAGATGGCCGCTCGCGACGGCGTCGAAGGTGTCCTGGCGCAGCGGCTCGAGACGTTGTTGGCCATTGGTGAGTTGCCCGACGTGAAGCGGCTGCGCGAAGAGTTCGCACCGCGCAAGACCGAGTTGCCGACGGTCACGGTGGAGATCCCGCCGGCAAGCCGCTACGACGCGTTGCTGCCGAGCAAGCAGGACGACGAGCTCGAAGAGGTGGCCGCATGACCGCCGCGTCGGTTGATGCAGGGCGCAACGCCCTGATGCTCACCGAGTTGCGCCTGCCCACGATCGCACGACTGTGGGCGGAGCTGGCGCAGCGCTCGGACAAGGAGGGTTGGCCGGCAGGCCGCTTCCTGGGCGGACTGCTCGAACACGAACTGGCTGAGCGCGCCAAGCGGCGCACCGAGCGCCATCGCGCCGAGTCGCAACTCGATTCGACCAAGACGCTGGCCAGCTTCGACTTCGCGGAGGTGCAGATGCTGTCCAAGGCCCACGTCATGGCACTGGCCAGTGGCGATGCCTGGCTTGACGAGGGTGCCACGGTCCTGATCTTCGGCCCGCCCGGTGTGGGCAAGAGCCATGTTGGATGCGGCATCGGTCAGGCGCTGATCGACGCCGGCTACCGGGTGCTGTACATGCGCACCAGCGAACTGGTTCAGCGCCTACAGGGCGCACGCCAAAGCCTGCAACTGCCGCAAGCCCTGGCCAAGCTGGACCGCTACGACCTGCTGATCCTGGACGACATCTCGTATGTCCGAAAGGACCAGGCCGAAACCAGCGTGCTGTTCGAGTTGATCGCCGAACGCTACGAGCGGCGCAGCATCCTCATCACGGCCAACCAGCCGTTCTCCGGCTGGAGCAACGTGTTCCCTGACCCGGGCATGACGGTGGCCGCCATCGACCGCCTGGTTCACCACTCCACCATCTTCGAGCTACACAAGGTCGAGAGCCACCGGGGCAAAGTCGCCGCGCGCGAGCAAAAACTCCAGCGCGACAACGACAACCAGCCCAAGGAGCCACATCCATGACCCACTAACCAGCAACATTCATCCCCAGCCAACCGGCCAAGATGATGTCGTTTTACCGGCCATCCTGATTGACGCCATCCACGGAGCGCCAATCAGCCCGGCAGCCAAGCGGCGGTGTGACCCGTTTTCGGCTGCGTGGTGATTTCCTTTAGCAGCCAGGCCCGCAATCTTGGCGCTGACGAACGCCCGCGTCTAACCCGCTGGAAAAGCGCATGGATTGGCGGGGGGGTCAAATCAGCTGGACGTTACTGGCCGCCTCTACCGGGCTCAACGAAGGGTGCAAGCGCGCATCTGTACCGACGCGCGTTGGTGAGTCATCCCAGCAAGCTCATGCCAATGTGCGCCAACACAGCCAACGGTGCGGTATCGGCGCGTAGCACGCGCGGGCCCAGGCTGGTCGGCGCAAAACCGGCACGCTGCGCGGCCTTCTCTTCGGCGGCGCTCAAGCCACCCTCAGGCCCACTCAACGCGATCAATGAACCGGTGCGCGGCACGTTCCGCACGACGGGTGCATCGCCGGGGCTGAGCAACCAGCGCAAGGCTGCGTCACCGCTCTGCAGCCCATGCAGCCCCTGCAGCCATTCATTCAGCGTGCAGATCGGCGCCACCAATGGCACGCGGGTGCGCCCGCTCTGCTCGCAAGCTGCAATCGCCACGCCTTCCCAATGGGCGCGACGCTTCTCGGCCCGCTCGCCGCTCAAGCGGAGCACCGAGCGCTCGGTCAATAGCGGTTGGACCGCGGCAACGCCGAGCTCGGTCGCCTTTTCGATCAAGGCGTCCATGCGTTCGTTGGCGGGCATGCCCACCGCCAGCGTCACGTGGACCGGCAATTCGCGATCGACCACGTGCTGTTGGTCCACCTGAACCTGCACGTCGCTGCGCCCCATCTGCAGCACATGGGCACGCCACTCTCCTCCCTGGCCGTTGAACAGAGTCAGCTCATCGCCAGGTTGCAAACGCAAGACTTGCACATGGCGTGCAGGCCCGCTGGGCAGGTGTAGGCTTTCGCCGGAATGAAGGGGGTGGTCAAGGTAAAGGCGCGCAGGCATCCGCGAAGTTTGCCTCAGCGCATGAG
>CAXTCD010000020.1:23650-33331 GCA_964242145.1 uncultured Rhizobacter sp. | reverse complement strand
CCATGACGCCGAGCGGATCAGCGCGCGAATCGGCGCCAGATGATGCGCACGCGCCTGCGCATCGTGCGCAGGCTTTGCCATGCGGACGAGCTCTTCACTGCCAGCGCCACACGCGCCTTGGTCACTCGCCACCAGGCAATCGCTACCGCGAAGCGACGAAACTGCATCAACTGCGGCTCGGTCAAGACAAACAAGCGGCCGACCAAGGCCGTCCCCAGGATTTTTGCAAGCACGATCACTGTCACTCCCAGAAGCGCATGGCCCAGGTGAATGCACCACAAAGCCAGCAGCTTGACCGGGAATAAGAGCACCGCCGGTACGGCAAACAGCACCAGCGCCCAGCGAGGAGTGGCTTGACGGATACGAGCTTCCAGGCGACCGAGCGGCGGCCACTTTGCCAATTGCCCCATCCAGGCCGAGAGCGGCCGCCAGCCCCACTCTTCGATGAACAGCACCACCGCCGCCAGCACGAGCAGGGCGGTCCGTATGGCGCCCCCAATCCCTCGACCGCTTTTCTTTGATGACATGTCGATTTGCGATCCGGTTCAACCGCCGTAGAGCGAGCGGTAGGCTTTGTCTGCGGTAGGCTTGTCCTTGCGCTCTTGAATCAGCTCAATCACCCGATTGGCCACGTCCCGCAGTTCTTCAATGCTGCTGGCTTTTTCGACCGCCAAGGTCAGCGTGAAACCGCGCAGCCCGAGTTCGCGTGAGATCAATGCGTCAGCTCCGCTGTGAACTGCGAGTAGTCCAGGAACACGCCTGACGAGGGCGCAGGTACAGGAGAAGCTGGCTGGGCCGCAGGCGATTGGGCTGCGACGCCCTGCGCGGCGACCTTGCTGCTGGAGCCGGCCATCGCGCTGATCAGATGCAAGGTCTGCATGGCCGTAAAATCTTCAGCCCGCGTTCCCGCCACACTGGCCAGCAGCGCGGCTTCGGTCTTAACGCCAGCAGCAGATTTCGCTGGGCCCGCTCTTTGATCAAAGCACGCGTTTGACATTCCGCCCTCCCTGCATCGGTTTTGGACCAGATCATCTGTGGCCTTCCAAGGCGGACATCGCGACGAGCGAAATCTCACGCGGATGTCTCAGCACCCGCGCAATCAACTCGAAGTCAATTTGAGGTCAGATCATGAAAAACTGCGCTTCCATAGATCACGAAAAACCGTTGGGAAGACCCTGGCCCGCCGTCACAACCTCCGAGGAACAAACTCAGGTCTTGTCGCGCAGCTCGCGGCGAAGGATCTTGCCTACCGGTGATTTGGGGAGTTCGGTACGGAATTCAATGACCTTCGGCCGCTTATAGCCTGTCATGTTGGCTTCGCAATAGGCCCGCACTTCAGACTCGGTGATCGCGGGATTCTTGCGCACCAGCACCAGCTTGACGGCTTCGCCGGTACGCACATCGGTCACGCCGACCGCAGCGCACTCCAGGATGCCCGGCATTTGCGCCACCACGTCTTCGACTTCATTCGGGTAGACGTTGAAGCCACTCACCAGGATCATGTCCTTCTTGCGATCGACCACCTTGAAATAACCCTGTGCATTCACGGTGCCGATATCACCGGTGCGGAAATAACCGTCAGCTGTCATCGACTTCGCCGTCTCGTCCGGGCGCTGCCAATAACCGGCCATCACCTGCGGGCCGCGAATGGCAATCTCGCCGGGTGCACCGGGAGGCACTTCATTGCCTTCGTCATCGAGCAACACCAGTTCGGTCGACGGCAAGGGCAGGCCAATCGTGCCGGTGAAGGTTTCGCTGTCGATCGGATTGCAGGTGGCCGACGGCGAGGTTTCTGACAAGCCATATCCTTCGCAGATAGGGCAGCCGGTCTTCTCAAGCCACAGCTTGGCCGTCGCCTGCTGCACTGCCATGCCGCCGCCCACGGAGACCTTCAGGTTGCTCCAATCCACCTTGTTGAAATCGGGGTGGTGAGCCATCGCGTTGTACAGCGTGTTGACGGCCGGAAAGCTGTGGAACCGCTGCTTCGACAACTCCTTGAACATGGCCGGAATGTCGCGCGGGTTCGGAATCAGCACATTGCAGCCACCCACACGCATGGCCAGCATCAGGTTCGAGGTGAAACCAAAGATGTGATACAGCGGCAACGCGCAGACCGACACGATCTGCTCCCCCGCCGGAATCTTTTTCAATGCCGGCTGATACCAGGCCTCCGATTGCAAGGTATTGGCCACCAGGTTTTCGTGCAACAGCACGGCCCCCTTGCTGACACCGGTGGTGCCACCGGTGTATTGCAGCACTGCGATGTCGGTGGACTTGATGTCGGGCGCGCGATAAGCCGAATTGCGACCGATCGAAATCGCATCGTTGAAGCGCACCGCCTGCGGAAGCTGAAAGGCCGGCACCATCTTCTTTACATGGCGAACGACGTAGTTAACGATCAGGCCCTTGGGGAAGCCCAGCATGTCGCCCATGCTGGTCAGGATGATCTTCTTGCTGGGCACGGCTGCATAACAGGCCTGCAGAGTGGAGGCAAAATTCTCGACGATGACGATCGCCTTGGTTCCCGAATCCTTCAGCTGGTGTTCGAGTTCGCGCGGCGTGTAAAGCGGGTTCACATTGACGATCACCATCCCCGCACGCAGGATGCCGGCCACCGCCACCGGATACTGCGGCATGTTGGGCATCATGATCGCAACGCGGTCGCCTTTCTCCAGGCCCAGCGACTGCAGGTAAGCGGCGAACGCGCGGGACAGGTCGTCGATCAGCCCGAAGCTGAAGCTCTTGCCAATGAACCGATAGGCCGGCAGGTCTGCATACTTTGTCAGGCTCTCATCCATCAACGTCGTGAGAGACGCATAACGGGTGGGATCGATCTGTGCCGGCACGCCCGCGGGATATTGCTTGAGCCAAATTTTTTCCATCAACCTCTCCGAGGAATCGCCTGCAGAAAGCGGCGATTCTCCCCTATGCGCGTAGCGCACGGCATCAGGGGTTTTCGAGCGAACTTCAGCGTGCCGTTAGCAAGCCATTGCTGCTTTGCCGACAGCAGCCGATCCCGCTGTGCGCGCCACATTCCTGGGGCGAATCATGCGCCCGCATGATCGAACAAGGGGCCATAAAACCCCTTGCCCGGCTCCATCATGAAGAGGTCACTCGATCGCCTTGACCATGTCTTCGACCACCTTCTTCGCATCGCCAAAAACCATCATGGTTTTGTCCATGTAGAAGAGCTCGTTATCGAGGCCGGCATAGCCCGCCGCCATCGAACGCTTGTTGACGATGATCGTCTTGGCCTTGTAGGCCTCCAGGATCGGCATGCCATAGATCGGGCTGCCCTTGGTGTGAGCAGCAGGGTTCACGACGTCGTTGGCACCCAGAATGATCGCGACATCGGCTTGGCCGAATTCACCATTGATGTCTTCCATCTCGAAGACCTGGTCATAGGGCACTTCGGCCTCGGCCAGCAATACGTTCATGTGTCCGGGCATGCGGCCCGCCACCGGATGGATGGCGTACTTGACCGTGATGCCCTTGGAGGTGAGCTTGGCGGCCAGTTCCTTCACGGCATGCTGCGCGCGGGCCACCGCCAGGCCATAACCCGGAACAATCACCACTGTCTCGGCATTGCCCAGCACGAAGGCCGCGTCATCGGCGCTGCCGGTCTTGACGCTGCGCTGCACGGCGCCGCCCGCTGCCGCCGTGATGGCTTCACCGCCAAAGCCGCCCAGGATCACGTTGAAGAACGATCGGTTCATCGCCTTGCACATGATGTAGCTCAGGATCGCGCCCGAGCTGCCCACCAGCGAGCCAGCGATGATCAACATGCTGTTGTTCAGCGAGAAGCCGATGCCCGCCGCCGCCCAGCCCGAATAGCTGTTGAGCATCGACACCACGACCGGCATGTCGGCCCCGCCGATCGGGATGATGATCAACACGCCCAGCACGAAGGCAAGGGCCAGCAGCAGCACGAAATCGATCTTCACACCGCTGACCGTGAAGCCGATGATGAAGATCAGAGTGGCTACACCCAGCACCAGATTCAGCACATGCTGGCCCGGGAACGAGACCGGTGCGCCCTGGAACAGGCGGAACTTGTATTTGCCGCTGAGCTTGCCGAAGGCAATCACCGAGCCGCTGAAGGTGATGGCGCCGATCGCTGCGCCGAGTGCCAGCTCGAGGCGGTTGCCGGTGGGGATCAACTCGCCTCTGGCCGTGATGCCGAAAGCCCAGGGCTCGACCACCGCGGCAATCGCAATGAACACCGCGGCCAGGCCGATCATGCTGTGCATGAACGCCACCAGCTCAGGCATCTTCGTCATCTCGACGCGCTTGGCCATCACCGCCCCGGCACTGCCGCCGATCAACAGGCCGAACAACACCCACGCGAGGCCGGCGGCGCCGTTCTGGCCCATTTGCCCAGCCAGCTTGTAGATGAGCGCCGCAGTCGTGACGACCGCGATCGCCATGCCAGCCATGCCGAACACATTGCCACGGATCGACGTGGTCGGGTGGCTCAGGCCCTTCAGGGCCTGGATGAAGAAGACGCTGGCAATCAGGTAAAGCAGCGTGACGAGATTCATGCTCATGCCTTGGGCTCCTCGCGCACAGCCACCTTCTTTTCCTTCTTGCGGAACATCTCCAGCATTCGTCGCGTCACCAGAAAGCCGCCGAATACATTGACCGCTGCCAACGCAACGGCCAGCACGCCCATCGTCTTGCCCAAGCCGGTTTCAGTCAGCGCGGCCGCCAGCATCGCACCGACGATCACGATCGCCGAGATCGCATTGGTGACGGCCATCAGCGGGGTGTGCAGCGCGGGCGTCACGGTCCAGACCACGTGGTACCCGACGTAGATCGCGAGCACGAAAATGATGAGGTTGGTTATGGTCGGCGAGATGATGTCCATCCGACGTTCTCCTGGTTTGAAAGTCTCAAGGCTTGCGAATCTCTGGAATGCACCGGCGCTCGCCTGCCGGTGCACCCATCACTTTTTCTTGACCTCGCCGCCCTGCGTCATCAGGCAGGCTGCGACGATGTCGTCGTCCAGCGGCACATGAAAACCGGCATCTGCGGTGATCACGAGCTTGAGGAAGTCCAGCACGTTGCGCGCATAAAGCGCGCTCGCATCGGCGGCCACCAAGCCCGCGAGATTGGTCTCGCCGACCAAGGTAACCCCGTGCTTGACGACGATCTTGTCGGCCTCGGTCAACGGGCAATTGCCGCCCGGCGCACCATGCGGCCCATCGGGGCCGCGCCCGGCCGCCAGGTCGACGATCACCGACCCCGGCTTCATCGACTTGACCATCTCTTCGGTGACCAGCACCGGCGCCGCACGGCCCGGAATCAGCGCCGTTGAGATCACGACATCGGCCGCCGCGACACGCTTGGCGACTTCCACCTTCTGCCGCTCAAGCCAGCTCGGCGGCATCGGTTTGGCATAGCCACCGACACCTTCAGCCGCCTCTTTTTCCTCGGCGGTCTCGTAAGGCACGTCGATGAACTTGGCGCCGAGTGATTCGACCTGTTCCTTGACCGAAGGCCGCACGTCGCTTGCCTCGATCACCGCGCCCAGGCGCTTCGCGGTCGCAATCGCCTGCAGGCCGGCCACCCCCACGCCAAGGATCACGACCCGCGCGGCTTTCACCGTGCCAGCCGCCGTCATCAGCATCGGGAAGAAGCGCTGGTACTTGTCGGCCGCGATCATCACGGCCTTGTAGCCAGCGATGTTGGCCTGAGAAGACAACACGTCCATGCTTTGCGCGCGCGTCGTGCGCGGGGCAGCTTCGAGCGCAAAGCTCGTCAACCCTGCCCCGGCCAAGCGCAGCAGGCCATTGCGATCGAACGGGTTGAGCATGCCGACGAGCGCGGCACCACTCTTCATCAACGTGAGCTCGGAGTCGAGCGGCGCGCGCACCTTGAGCACCAGATCGGCACTGAAGGCGCCGGCCTGATCGGTGATCTCGGCCCCGGCCGCCCGATAAGCCTCGTCGGTCACGCTGGCGGCAACGCCAGCACCGGACTGCACGAGCAAGGTGTGGCCCTGCGCCTTCAGCTTCTTCGCCGTTTCGGGCGTCACGGCGACACGCGTTTCCCCGCCCGCCGTTTCAAGCGGAACCCCTATCAACATGGACCAACCTCCTCAACGCATTGCGTGATGAACTTTGATGCAGCTTACACAAACACCAGCGCGCGAGGGTAACCCATCGCAGGCTGACATACAGTGCGCCAGCGGCGTCCGTGATTCCCGGTCATGGCGCTCGCTAACATCGGCCCCATGCAACATCGTTGGAAACCCAGCGTCACCGTGGCGGCCATCATCCAGCGACACGATGCGGACGCGACCCGCTACCTGTTGATCGAAGAACACACGAGCGAAGGCTTGCGCCTGAACAACCCGGCCGGCCACCTGGAGCCGGGCGAATCGCCACAGCAAGGTGTCGAGCGCGAGGCGCTCGAAGAAACCGCCCGTCACTTCACGCCCGAGCACCTGGTCGGCATGTACCTGTCGCGCTTCAAGCGGCCCACCACCGGCGAAGAGGTCACCTACCTGCGCCTGGCTTACGAAGGCCAGGCCGGCGAGCCGGAGCCTGGCCGCCCGCTCGATGACGGCGTCGTGCGCACGCTGTGGATGACGCTCGATGAGGTGCGCGCCAGCCGCGACAGGCACCGCAGCGCGATGGTCCTGCGCTGCATCGAAGACTGCGCGTCAGGGAAACGTTATCCACTTGACATGGTTGTCACCGACGCGAGCGTCTACGAGCCTGAGATCAAAGGCTGAGGCCATGCGCTTGCGCGTGCTGTGCATCGTTATCGACGCTCATTGACCTGCCTCACTGCCAGCAGGCCCATGGGCGCACACCTAAAATTCCAGCCCTCATGAGCAACACCCATCGCCTCCAACGCATCGTCGTCGGCCTCTCCGGCGGCGTCGACTCGGCCGTCAGCGCCTATTTGCTGAAACAACAAGGGCATGAGGTGATCGCAATCTTCATGAAGAACTGGGAAGACGATGACGACAGCGAGTTTTGCTCGTCACGCCAGGACTTTCTGGATGCCGCGTCGGTCGCCGATGTGCTCGGCATCGAGATCGAGCATGTGAACTTTGCGGCCGACTACAGGGACCGCGTGTTCGCCGAGTTTCTGCGTGAATACAAAGCAGGGCGCACGCCGAACCCGGACGTGCTGTGCAACGCCGAGATCAAATTCAAGGCATTTCTCGACCACGCGATGCGGCTCGGTGCCGAGAAGATCGCCACCGGCCACTACGCCCGCGTGCGCGAGATGGCTGATGGCCACGCGCCAGAAGGCCAGCGCTTCGAGTTGCTGAAGGGGCTTGATCCGTTGAAGGATCAGAGCTACTTCCTGCATCGGCTCCAGCAGGCGCAACTGAGCAAGACGCTGTTTCCGGTCGGTGAACTACCGAAAACCGAGGTGCGGCGCATCGCCGAGGAAATCGGCCTGCCGAACGCGAAGAAGAAAGATTCGACCGGCATCTGCTTCATCGGCGAGCGGCCTTTCCGCGATTTCCTGAACCGCTATCTCGCCAATCAACCCGGCCCGATCCAAGACGATCGGGGCCGAACGATCGGCGAGCACGTGGGCCTGAGCTTCTACACGCTCGGGCAACGCAAGGGCATCGGCATCGGTGGACTGAAGGAACGCGGCCAAGCCAAGGGCGGCAACGAGCACGAGCCCTGGTTCGTCGCCCGCAAAGACATGGCGGCCAACACCTTGTATGTCGTTCAAGGGCATGAGCACCCTTGGCTGCAATCCCAGGCGCTGTCGGCCAACGACACGAGCTGGGTTGCCGGCCAGGCGCCGCACAGCCTGGCGCTGGCTGCGAAAACACGCTATCGGCAAAGCGATGCGCCTTGCCGTTTTGGTGCGATCGACGAGGGCTTCAGCCTGCAGTTCTCACAGCCGCAATGGGCGGTAACGCCGGGGCAATCGGCCGTGGTCTATGACGGCGAGGTGTGCCTGGGCGGCGGCGTGATTGCCGCCGCTGAATGACCCAAGCCAAGTGCCGAATTCCAGCCGCAAGCGCGAAGCTGCTTCGCGCTTGCGGGGAAGCGATGCCGTCTCAGCGTGAACGGCCGAGGTCCATCGTCCAGTACTTGCTGTAGCCGGCGCCGCCTGCAGGCTTGGCGACACACGCCACGCCGATGTCTTTGTACGACGCGTTCATCATGTTCGAGCAATGGCCCGAACTGCCTTGCCAGCTCGACATCGCCGCATCGATCGTGTTTTGGCCGGCCGCGATGTTTTCACCGAGTGCCGTCCAGACGTAGCCGACGGCATTGATGCGATCGACCATCGAAGCGCCTTCAGGGCTGTTGTGGCTGAAGTAGTTGCGCGTCGCCATGTCTTGCGAATGGCCCGCTGCCGCTTTCGCCAGCTTGTCGCTCCAGACCAAAGGCCCCGCGGCCGGATAGGTGGTGCCGCCACAGCTGCGCGCTTGTGAACGGAACTGATTGACGCTGTCCAAGAACTCTTGCGAGAAGTTCGCAATGCCGCAGCTGGCAACGTCCGGCGGCGCAGGAACGGGTGCGGGTGCGGGTGCGGGTGCGGGTGCGGGTGCGGGTGCGGGAGCGGGAGCTGGAGCTGGAGCTGGAGCTGGAGCCGGAGCCGGAGCCGGAGCCGGAGCCGGAGCCGGAGCCGGAGCCGGAGCCGGAGCATTGATGAACACCTGGCATTGTTTGGCAAGCCCATACGCAGGGTCGTTGCCGAACAAACCATTCGAGCAATAGAAGCTCCCTGCTGCGAACTGCTTTTGAACCCAGCGCGTCCCGGTGCCGTAGCGAACAATCGTCGGCTGAGTCAGTTTGAAGAATTGATATTCCGTCGCCACACGAACCCAGTTGCCGGCACTGACGGCCAAGGCTGATTCGTGGGCCGGGTCGCTGCCCAACTCCGCAGCGTTCTCTACGGCCATTGACGAATCGGCCTCCGGCTCAGCCTCTTGGCTGCCGCCGCAAGCTGAAACCAGAACGAGCAGGCAAAGCGCCCATTGGCGGCGCAACCGGAGGGGAGGCAGGTGCGATGGAAGAGGCGTAGGGGACATGGCGGGCTCGCTGGTCTGAAGGAGACCGCAGGCTAACGACCGAGCCTGGTAGTTGCTGTCAGCGTCGGTAAGCGAGTGCTACAGCAGCCGGGGCGTAACCAACATCTCGTGACGCTTCATCCAAGCACGTGCGTGCACTCAGCGGGGCTTGCCCAGGTCCATCGTCCAGTACTTGCTGTACAGGCTGCCCTTGGCACCGGGCACGCAGGCCAAGCCCATGTCTCGATAGGAAGCATTCATCAGGTTCGAGCAATGGCCGGGGCTTTTCTGCCAGCTCGACATCGCATCCTGCAGCGTTTCCTGGCCCGCGGCGATGTTCTCGCCCAGGCCGCTCCACGCATAACCGACCGCATTCACGCGGTCGGCCATCGTGCGGCCGTCCTGGCTGTTGTGGTCGAAGTAGTTCTTCGTCGCCATGTCGTTCGAATGCCCCAACGCCGCCTGCGTGAGCGGCGCATTCCAGGACACTGCGGGCGCAGCCGGGAAGTTGCCTTCGCTGCCGCAACTGCGCGGCTGCGAACGAAACGCGTTGATCAGCTGCACCGCCTGCTGCGAGAAATTTGCGATGCCGCAGGTGCCGGATGGGGATGCGGGCGATGGTGCAGGTGCAGGTGCAGGTGCAGGTGCAGGTGCAGGTGCAGGTGCAGGTGCAGGTGCAG
>CAXTCD010000020.1:3662-23550 GCA_964242145.1 uncultured Rhizobacter sp. | reverse complement strand
GGCTGGGTGCCGGCGTGATGGTGCCACCGCCGCCAGCGGGCGGGCCGCTCGGAGCGGGCTGCGATGGCGCATCGTCGCCACCGCCGCACGCCGACAGCGCGAAAGTGGCTGCGGCAAGTACGGAAACCCAACGACCCAGGCGAGGGCCGGCTTGCGGCTCGAAGCGTGGAGCGTCAACGCAGTTCGCTGGAAGAGAGAAGGTGTTTTTCATCTGCGGTATCCAAGTGAGCGGGCCCGAACGAATCGGGTGCGCTGGGTGTTTCAAGGAGGGCGGTCAAGCGTGGCGGGCTGGGTGACGGAGACCGAGTATGCCGATGCGTCGCTCATGTGGTGATTCTCATGGTGCGCATGGCGTAATCACTGAGGCGGTGAACGATCGCACGGCGGCGTGAGGTGGGCGATCAAGTCGGGCGAGACCCGGCCGATATGCGGCCAAGGCTTACACCTTGTTGCTTGGTGACAGGGGCCTGTTGTTGCGGTTGCCGCAGGGGAGACGCTGTTGGGTGAGAAACGCGGAGGGCGCCTGCAGGGTCGTCGGCAGAGGCTTGGCCGCGACAGCGTTGCTGCGTTCACGCGCGCCGGTCGAGTGGGCGCAGAACGCCCGCGGCCAGACACCACACCCCACATGCGGCCCGCCGCTTTGGCGTCGGGCGGCCCGCTGTGAATGGTTTTCGTGCGGCCTGGTTTGCGCCCGGCTGGTGCTGGCTGCTGCTGGTGGCGTGGGTCTACCCGAATGCGCACGCAGCAGATGAGCATTTGGCGAAGGCCGAGATGGTCTTCAACTTGATGCTGTTTGTGGACTGGCCCGCCGCTGCCTGGACGGGAACAGCTGCCGCTGCGCCGGAGTCGCTGACGCTGTGCGCAAGCCATGCCAGCGTGTTGCTCGCACCGCTGCTGAGCCTGCACGGGCGCCGGTTGCGCAGCCTGCAGCTGAATGTACGGAGGCTGGCAGAGGGCCTTTCGTGGGCGGGGTGCCAGGCGGTGTATGCCGATGCCCCGCTGGTGCGCGCCATCGGGCCGGTGAGGCCGGTTTCCCGCAGTGATTCCAGCGTGGGCCCGAACTCGGTGTTCGTGATCGGGGACGAAGGCGCCGGGCTGTCTTTCACCCCTGCGGTGCTGCTGCGCCGATCGGGCCCGGACATCGTCTTTGACGTCAACCTCCAGGCCGCCCATGCGGCGGGCCTTCAATTCAGCTCCAAGCTCCTGCGGCTGGCGCAAACGGTGAAGAGAGACTGATGAAACCTGAACGCCGCCGCGACCCCTTCCGAGTCAAGCTCGGTCCGCAACTGGGCCGCCGCATGATGCGTGCGGTGGTGCTGAGCGTCAGCGCAGCGCTGCTGGTGTCGACGCTGATTTTCGATGTCTTTGTGTTTGTCTCGCTGCGCTCGCAGATGGTCGATGACCTGACTGCGCAGGCGCGCATCGCCGCAGGCAACAGTTCGGCCGCGCTGCTGTTCGGCGACGTGGCTGCCGCATCGCAAACGCTGACCGGCCTGCAGGCCTCGGCCGCCATCGAACGCGCCGACCTGCTGGATGCGCAGGGCCGCATCGTTGCGAGCTACACCGCCGCGGGCAGCGCCCCCCGACGCGTTGAAACGCCGGTGGTGGCGGGCGACGAAGGCCATGCCTTCATCGAAGACCAGCTGCATGTCTTCGAGCCGGTGCGCGAGGGCGAGCGCGCGGTGGGCCATGTGCATCTGGTGGCGAGCCTGCAGGCCTTGTATCGGCGCATCGCGGTGTACGTGGCGATCAGCTTCGTGGCCGGCGTGGTGGCTTTCGGCCTGGCTTATGCCGTCGTGATCGGCATTCGACGCGATCTCGATGGCACCGAGCAGCGGCTCGATTACCTCGCTTATTACGACCCGGTGACGGGCTTGCGCAACCGCCATGCGGCCAACGAGCAGATCGAGCGTTTGATCGAAACGGTGGGCCGCACCAGCGATGGCTTTGCGCTGCTGTTGATCGACCTCGATGACTTCAAGGTCGTCAACGACACGCTGGGCCATGTGATCGGCGATGAGTTGCTGCGCGTGCTGGCTACGCGCCTGACGCCTTTCATGCGGGCCTCCGACATGGTCTTCCGCTATGGCGGTGACGAGTTCGTGATCCTCGCGCCGCGCATCACCGACCGTGTGCATCTGCAATTGCTCGGGCAGGCCGCGATGCTGGCGTTCGAAGAGCCGCTGAAGGTCGGCGTGCATGAGCTGCGGGTGCGTGGCAGCGTGGGAGTGGCGCAGTTTCCCAACGACGCCAAAGATGGCGCTGGCTTGATTCGCGCGGCCGACACCGCGATGTACGAAGCCAAGGGCATGGGCAAGAACACTTATGCGCTGTTCGATTCCGCGATGTACCGTGACGCCGTGCGGCGCATGCACCTGGAAACCGAGCTGCGAGAGGCGGTCGAGCGCAACGAGCTGCGCTTGCTGTACCAGCCGATCATCGACATGCGCACTCAGCAGCTGATGGGCGTTGAAGCGCTGCTGCGCTGGATTCATCCGAAGATGGGCGTGATCTCGCCGGTGGATTTCATTCCGGTGGCCGAATCCAGCGGCAGCATCATCGACATCGGGCAATGGGTGCTGCACACCGCCTGCCAGCAGATGAAGGCCTGGAACGATGCGGGCTACACCGGCTTCTATGTGGCGGTGAACGTGTCGGCACGGCAGATCCGTCGCGGCCTGAAAGATCAGGTCGATGTGGCGCTGGCGGCTTCGGGCATGGACCCGCGCGGCCTGGAGATCGAGATCACCGAGCATTCGATGGTCGAAGACATCGACAGCAATGTCGCGCAACTGGCTGCGCTGCGAGCGATCGGCATTCAAGTGGCGGTCGATGATTTCGGCACCGGCCTGTCTTCGCTGGCTTACCTGAAACGCCTGCCGATCAGCAAGCTGAAGATCGACCGTGCGTTCGTCAAAGACCTGCCCGACAGCAGCGACGATGCAGCGATTGCTTCGGCCATCATCTCGATGGCGCGCAGCCTGTCATTGACGGTGGTGGCTGAAGGCGTTGAAACCGAAGAGCAGCATGATTTCCTGACGGCGCAGGGCTGCCAGTGCGCGCAGGGTTATCTCTACAGCCGGCCGGTGCCGGCCGAGGCCATCGTCGAACTGCTGCAATGGCGGGCCCGCGCGGGCGCCTGGGCCGATGCGCGGGTGCCGCGCCGAGCTTGATCTGCTGCGTGGCCGCGGCAGGTGGCCGCAAGTGAATGTTGCGTGAAGCGTCGTCGATGCCGTTGCTGAGGCGGCTCACTGCGGCCGCTCAATGCGCCGCTTCAACAATCATCTGCACGCGCTGCTGACCCTTGTATTCGTCGACGCGCAACTGATACGACAAGGTCACGCGATCGGCCACCGGCTCGCTGTGGCCGAACCAGATCGCATCGCGCAGCGTGCCGGCATGGCGCACGCTCATCTTCAGATGTTTCTCGCCGACCAGCCGCTGCGAGACGATCTCGACCTCGTCGCTGAACAGCGGCGGCTCGAAAGCCTGGCCCCACACCTGAGCGTCAATAGCCTGCACCGTGCCAACATTGAAATACTCGGCCTGCAACGGCCCGTCGCTGAGCAGCACGCGCGCAAGCGTGCTGGCGTCGAGCCATTCGCTGGCGACTTGCTGGAACGCGGCGTCGAAGGTGTCGAAATCTTCTTCGGCCAGCGTGCAACCCGCCGCCATCGCGTGCCCGCCAAACTTCTTCAGCACACCGGGGTGGCGCTTGCTGACGAGGTCGAGCGCGTCGCGCAGATGGAAGCCGTTGATCGAGCGGCCCGATCCTTTCAGTAAGCCGTCTTGCCCGAGTGCAAACACGAAGGTCGGCCGGTGCAGCCGGTCTTTGAGGCGCGACGCGACGATGCCGACCACGCCTTCATGGAAGTCCGGGTCGTAGATCGCCAAGGCCGTGGGCGGCTCGTTCTCCGGCATCAAGGATTCGAGCATCGCCTCGGCCTGCTCGCGCATGCCGGCTTCCACATCGCGCCGCTCACGGTTGATGCCGTCGAGCATCTGCGCGAGTTCGGTGGCGCGGGCCGGGTCATCGGTCAGCAGGCATTCGATGCCCAAGGACATGTCGGACAGCCGGCCCGCGGCGTTGATTCGCGGGCCGAGGGCAAAGCCGAAATCGAAGCCGCTGGCCCGCTGCGCATCGCGCCCGGCGGCGGTGAACAGCGCCGCGACGCCCGCGTGCATCTTGCCGGCACGAATGCGCTTCAGGCCCTGGGCGACCAGGCGCCGGTTGTTGGCGTCGAGCTTGACGACATCGGCCACCGTGCCCAGCGCGACCAGATCGAGCAGGCTCGCCAGGTTCGGCTGCTTCTCGGCGGTGAACACGCCGCGCTCGCGCAACTCGCTGCGCAGCGCCAGCAGCACATAGAACATCACGCCGACACCCGCCAGGTTCTTGCTCGGGAAGCCGCAGTCGGGCTGGTTCGGGTTCACGATCACCGTGGCATCCGGCAACACGATGAGCTCGTTTTCCTTGGCGGGCAGATGGTGATCGGTAACGACCACATCGAGGCCCAGCGCGCGGGCATGCGCCACGCCAGCGAGGCTGGCGATGCCGTTGTCCACCGTCAGCAGCACCTCGGGCCGGCTCTTCATCGCCAGGTCGACGATCGTCGGCGTCAGCCCATAACCATGTACCGCGCGGTCGGGCACCACGTGACACAGTGATCCGTCTGCCGCACCGAGCAGCTTCAGGCCGCGCAAGGCCACGGCGCAGGCGGTGGCACCGTCGCAGTCGTAATCGGCGACCACGCAGATGCGCTTGCCGGCGGCAATGGCATCGGCCAGGAACTTCGCGGCGGCTTGCGTGCCGTGAAGCTGCGCGGGCGGGATCAGGCGGGCCACAGCGTCGTCGAGTTCATCGCTGTGGCGCACGCCGCGCGCCGCGAACAGCCGCGCGAGCAGCGGGTGCACGCCGGCCTGCTCGAGTGCCCACACGGTGCGCGGCGGGGCATCGCGCCGCGTGACGGTCGATGGGGCGCTCACAGCGCCTCCAGCAGCGGCGCGACCGAAGTCGCGACGAAGCGCTGCCGCACACGGGCCCACAGGCTTTGCGGCACCGCTTCATAGCGCTGCGCGAAGCGCTCGCCGCACAGCGTGACGACCACCGGCTCGCCACGCCGCGCGGCTTCGAAAGCCTGCTTCACCGGCCCGGCATCGAGCGCTCGCCAGGCCTCTGACCAGTTCGCCCAATCGGAGGCCAGCATCGGCGGCCCGAGCGTCGTCGGCATCAACAGCTCGCCGGCCGAATCGGCCGCCGGCTGAACCGGTTGGGCACGGCCGCAGCCGCTGAGCCAGAAGGAATTGACCGGCAGCGAGCCCTGCTCGGCGCGGGCATCGTTGATCGGCTGTTGATAGAGGAGCATCTGCACTTCGTTTTGCAGGCGGCGCACCAGCCGTGCCTGCGAGGTGGAGGGAAGCCAGAGGTCGATGTTGCGGCCGATCACGCGGTCGATCGACGCGCAGGCGAGTTGATCGAGCGATTCATGGCCGGCATACCAGCGCCCCGGCGCGCCCCAGGCGAGCGTCCAGCCTTCGCCTTCGAACAGCGGACGCACAGCTTCGAACATCGCATGCGACTCCTGCGCCGACAGGTACAGCAAGGCCGGGTCGATCAGGCTCACCTGGTCGGTCCCGACGTGCCAATGCACCGGCGTCAGCAGGCCCCAGGCCTGATCGCCGATCGCGATGCCATCCAGCGCGGCCTGGTGCGCAGCGAAGGGCAGGCAGCCGTCATCACCTTGCCAGCCGAACTGTTGCGCCAGCGCGCGCTCGTTGGGCGGGGTCAGCGTGAACTCGTCCTGGCCCACGCGCTCGGTGGGAGTCAGGCGCGTCAGAAGCCGGGTCAGGTAAGGGAGCTGGAGCTTGCGCAGGGCGGATGTGCCGCGCTCGGACAGCGCCGAGGCGTAGGGGATCAGCAAATGCATGGCGGGATTATCGGGGGCGCAGTGCTTTACAAGGGTGCCGGTTGGGTCGCCGGTCACTTTGCTTTACCTCGCGTTGCAGACCCGGCGCCGGCCTGAAGGCGATGTAAAGCCACACCGCCAGCATGTTTGGGATTGCAGCGGCGGCGCGATTCAAAAGGTCATGAAGTTGTCGCAAAACGTTCATAAACTGGCCCGATGACCGACCTCGTGAAGTTCCCGCTGCTGCTGAACCGCGAGCACGCCATCCTTGAGTTCAACCGGCGGGTGCTGGCTCAGGCCCGGCGCAGCGATGTGCCGCTGTTGGAGCGGCTGCGCTACATCTGCATCGTCTCGTCGAACATGGACGAGTTCTTCGAAGTGCGCTTTGCCGACTACATCGAAGCGGTGCGCGTGCCCGGCGCGGGCGTATCGCAGCGTGACCTGGAGGCGGTGGCGGCTGAGGCGCATTCGTTGATCGACGACCAGTACGTCGCGTTCAACGACGAGGTGATGCCGGCTTTGCGCCGCGAAGGCATCCAGATCCTGAACCACTCGGAGCGCAGCGAGGCGCAGCGAGACTGGGTCGAAAAGTTTTTCCATCGGCAAGTGAGGCCGCTGTTGGTGCCGGTCGGGCTCGACCCCTCGCATCCGTTTCCGCAAGTGGCCAACAAGTCGCTGAACTTCATCGTGCGCCTGGGCGGCAAAGATGCCTTCGGCCGTGAGAACACGATCGCGATCGTCAAGGTGCCGCGCGTGCTGCCGCGGGTGATGCGGCTGCCGCCGGAGTTGTCGAATGGCGGTCAGGTGTTCGTGTTGTTGACCAGCGTGATCCGCGCGCATCTGGCCGAGCTGTTCCCCGGCCGCGAGGTCGAGGCCTTCTCGCAGTTCCGCCTGACGCGTGACTCCGATCTGGCGATCGATGAAGAGGACGTTGTCAACCTGCGCCAGGCCTTGCGCACCGGCCTGACGACGCGGCATTTCGGTCAGGCCGTGCGGCTGGAGGTGGTCAACACCTGCCCGCCCCAGCTGTCGCAGTTTCTGCTGGCGCAGTTCAGCCTGCCGACCGCAGCGCTGTACCACGTTAACGGGCCCGTCAACCTGGTGCGTCTGAACGCGCTGATCGATGCCGCCGAGGCGCCTTTGCTGCGCTTCGAGCCTTATGAGGCGCCATGGCCGGCGGGGCTGTCGCGCGATGAGTCGATCTTCGAGCGCCTGCGTGCCGGTGATGTGCTGCTGCATCACCCCTATGAGTCGTTCGAGCCGGTGATCCAGTTTCTGCGTGAAGCGGTGGAAGACCCCGATGTGCTCGCGATCAAGCAGACGATCTACCGCACCGGCAGCGAATCGCCGCTGATGGACCTGCTGATCGATGCGGCGCGCCGTGGCAAAGAGGTGATGGCCGTCGTCGAGCTGAAAGCGCGTTTCGATGAAGAAGCCAACATCAATTGGGCCGAGCGCCTGGAGGCGGTGGGAGCGCAGGTGGTGTATGGCGTGGTCGGACTGAAGACGCATGCCAAGCTGTTGCTCGTCACGCGCCGTGAAGGCAATCGCCTGTGCCGTTATGCGCATCTGTCGACCGGTAACTACAACCCGAAGACCGCCAGGCTGTACACCGATGTCGGCTACCTGACCGCCGACCCCGATCTGACGTCGGATGCCGATGCAGTGTTCCAACAATTGGCCAGCCTCGGCAAGACCCGGCCTTTGCGCCTGTTGCTGCAGGCGCCGTTCACGCTGCACAAGCAGATGATCAGGCTGACCGAACAAGTGACCGAAGCGGCGCGGGCCGGCTTGCCGGCGCGCATCGTCGCGAAGGTCAATGCGCTGACCGATGTGCCGCTGATCGAAGCGCTGATCGTCGCCGCGCAAGCCGGGGCCGACATCGACCTGATCGTGCGCGGAGCCTGCATGCTGCCGCCGGGCATTGCCGGCCAGACCGAGCGCATCCGCGTGCGTTCGGTCGTGGGCCGCCAACTTGAGCATTCGCGGGTGCTGTACTTTCGCTTCGGCCCGAACGAAGCCGATGAAGCGCTGTTCCTGTCGAGCGCCGACTGGATGGGCCGCAACATGTTCCGCCGCATCGAAGTGGCCTGGCCGGTGCGCGACCCGGTGTTGCGCCAGCGGGTGATCGACGAATGCCTGGTGCCTTATCTCCACGACCAGCAAGACGCCTGGCAACTGCAGCCGGACGGCGGCTATGTGCGCATCGGTGTCGACGGCCTCAGCGCTCAACAGGCGTTGATGAAACGTTATGCACCGGCGGTACTGCAGCGCCCGGCCTGAACCCACGCACATCGAAAGAGCCTGTAATGGACCTGATCCTGTGGCGCCATGCCGAAGCCCATGTCATTCGCGAAGGGCAGAACGACCTCGAACGCACGCTGACCAGCAAAGGCGAGCGGCAAGCGCAGCGCATGGCCGATTGGCTGAACCAGCGCATCGCGCATTCCACGCGCATTCTGGTTAGCCCAGCGGTGCGTACGCAGCAGACGGCGAAGGCGCTGGAAAAGAGTTTCAAGACGGTGGCGGCGTTAGCGCCCGATGCATCGCCGGTCGGCCTGCTGGCCGCGGCGCGCTGGCCGGAGTCGAACGAGCCGATGTTGATCGTTGGACATCAACCGACCCTCGGCCAGGTGGCGGCGCTGCTGCTGGCCAATGTGCCGCAGACCTGGGTGATCAAGAAAGGCGCTGTCTGGTGGCTGCGCCAGCGCGAGCGCGAAGGCGTTTCGCAAGTCGTGCTGCAGGCGATGCAATCACCGGATTGCCTTTGATGGCCTGAGCTGTACGCGGTGCCACCGAGGCGGAAATGCGTCGCTGGCACCGCGGCCATGCCGTGCTGCGCGGCGATCACCCCCGGATGAAGGCCGGGTCCTGCGCATGTGGCGTAGGCTCTGAGCTCGGTTCAGGGGCATGCAGTTCTTCTGGCGTCATGCTCCTGTTTCTCGTCAGCCTCGAGGGCGGCGTTCCCTTGGAACTGAACGCAGCCTGCAGCCGTTCCGTGCCCAGTTGCTCGATCACCGGGCTGTGTTTTTCGAAGGCATTGGCAGTGGCGTTGGCGATGCTGCTGATGTGTCGGGCGCCAGCGTGGGTTCCAAGAGCCTTCTTCGCCAGGATCACGGGGGGCATTAAATTAAATCCGCCGGCCAGCATGGAGGGGCGGAATGCCATTCGGGGCGCCGGTGCCGCGGGGTCGCGGTTTTGCGCCTCCGATTTCCGATCGTCCCGCTTCTTGGCCAGCCCGGCAAGGACCTCACCGCCCTGACGAATGGCGCCCGGCGCGCGTTTGACAACCGCTTGTGTGCCTGCCTTGATCGTTTGTTGCCCGGTTTCGGACTGCGCAAATGCAGTCGCGGCTTGGAGCGCTGTCTTAATGATTGCGGGATTCACCATGGCGGGCTTTCGAAACACACATCGATACGGGATGCAGCATCGAATTTACAAGTGGCCGCGGGGTCCATCAGCTTCCTGGCGAAGCGAAGGCTGCATTGGCGAAGTGCGCGACCGAGCCGGCCTGCGGCACCGCAGTGCCATGGGCGTTATCCGCGCAAAGGGTGTTGCGTTGGTTGACAAGTCACGCCGGCTGAATGCCGGCCGGTCCGATTCGGTGAACTGCCGCTCAGTCGATGTGCGTCACACTACAGCAAAAAGCGCTGCGTCGCCGCTGCCAGCTCATCGGCCTTGGTGCGCATGTCCATCGCAGCGGCGCTGGTGCGTTCGACCATCGCCGCGTTCTGTTGCGAATCGCGGTCGAGGGCCGAGATCGATGCGGCCACTGCCGCCACCTCGCGCACCTGGTTGGCATTGGCCGCGGCCGCGCGTTCCAGCGTGCCGCCGATGCCCTTCACCTCGGTGGCCAGTTCGCGAATGGCTTCGCCGGCCACATGCACGGCCTGCGTGCCGCTGGAGGTGTCTTCGCTGCTTTGCTGAACGAGCGTCTTGATCTCGCGTGCGGCCGTGGCCGAGCGCTGTGCCAGAGCGCGAACTTCGCTGGCCACGACCGCGAAACCACGGCCCTGATCGCCCGCCCGTGCCGCCTCGACCGCGGCATTGAGCGCGAGGATGTTGGTCTGGAAGGCGATGCTGTCGATCACGCCGACGATGTCGCCAACCTTCTTCGCCGATGCATGGAGCCGCTCGATGCGGTCCACCAGTTCGAAGATGCGCTGCTGGCTTTCACTGGCCTTGACCGAGGCGGTGCGCCCGAGTTCAGCCGAGCGGCTGACTTCGCCGGCCGAGTCGTTCGCGAGCTTGGCAATGGACTCCATCGACGCCGCCGATTGCTGCAGCCGAGTGGCCGAGGCATCGGTTCGCTGCGAGAGCTCGTGGGCGCCTTCGGACATCTGGGTGCTCTGCGTGACGATCGCCCCGGCGCAGCTTCGCACCTGGCCGACCAGCGTGCGCAAGGAGTTCTGCATCGCCTCCATCGCTGCCAGCACATTGGCCGCTTCATCGCGGCCCCAGGCGCGCGGGTGGGTCTTCAGGTCACCGGCGGCCATGCAATCGATGTGGCGTTTGAGTTCGCTCATGCCACCGCGGGTGACGAGATAGAAGCAATGGAAAAGGTACCAGGCCACCACCAGCGCGGCCGCCACGAAGCCGATCTGCAGCAGCAGCTTTTGCTGTTGGGCGGCGATGCGCTGCTGAACGCGAGCATCCAGCGCCTGCAGGCTGCGCTGCGTGAGTTCGAGCATGCGTGCGGTGGCGGCTGCGCCAGCTGCCTGCAGCGGTGCGCCATCGGTGGGGCTCGCGCCGTCGGCCGGCAAAGCCTTGCGTGATTGGCGCATGAAGGCGTTGATCGGATCGAAGGCCTGCTGAAACTCCAGCGTCGGCTGCAGTGCCGGCTCTTCCTTGACGATGGCTTCGAAGCGTCCGAACAGCCGCTCGATCTGCTTGTAGAGCACATAGGTTTCGCCCTGAACGATGCGCCGGGCGACCGGCGTGGCTTCGCCGTTCGTTTGTGCCTGCGCGCCCAGATCGGCCACGCGCCCAATGGCAGCGCCCAGTTGCAAAGCCTCTTGCGTGGCGGCCAGCATCAGGCTGTAGGCGACCGGGTCGCTGTCGGTCGACAGGCCACTCTGGTCGGACACGCTGACGGCCGCGCGCAGCACTTGCTGCACCAAGCCATCGGCCTGGGCGTAGGCTTCGTCGGTGTCGCCCGAGACCTGCTTGAGCGGCTCAGCGCCCTGGTGCACGAACTTCAACGGCTCGCTCAAATCCATCGTCGGCGCGCCCGCTTTTTGAATCGATGCCAGCTTCTCGTTGAATGAATTCAACGCCGCCGACACATCGGTCTTGCCGGCGGCAATGGCACCTCGCATCTCGAGTGACTGTGTCAACGCAAGCATCAACTCGCGTTGCGCGCTCAAGCCCTGGCGCTCGGTCTTGTCGAGGTTGATCGAATGCAATGCGGAGCCCACGAAGAGCCACATCGACTGCATCAACACCAGCACGAACACCGCGGAGATGATCGTGGCCTTGCCGAGGAAGTGGATGTTGCGGAACAGGCGCACGCCGGGAGACCAGATTCCGTGGTGCGCGAAGAAGCCGATACGTTCCTTTGGCCTGGTCGAGGCGGGCAGAGGTGCGGCGTAGGAGGAAGCGTCGGCATCCATGTGGAGACCTCTTGGTTGCTTGTGGTTTTGAGGCCAGGGGCCGGCGCTGGCGTCAGTCTTTTGCCGCGGGGCTGACGTTGATCGAGCGCAGGTAGGCCACGAGGTCGCGGACCTGTTCATCGGTCAACTCGGCTTCCCAGGTCGGCATGAACTGGGAGCGACCCATCGAGGCCCCGCCTTTGCGGATGATCAGTGATAGATACGCATTGTTCTTGTCGCTGCTGCGCAGGTTGGCCGGGCGGGGCGTGTACAGGCGCGCGGCGCGGCCATTGCCATCGGCGTTGGTGCCGTGGCAGGTGACACAGTAATTGCCGTACACCAGGCCGCCACGAAAAACGGCCGCATCGGTGCTGTCCTTGGGCAACAAGGCGCCTTGCGCAGGGGCTTCTGCCGCCCGGCCGGTGGAGGCGCAGGCGAGGGCCAGCAGCGCGAAGGTCAACGCGGCCCGGTCCAGGGCTTTCATGGCTCGACCTCGACATCCATGCGCATGTCGGGGTGGATCGCGCATTCGACTTCGACCTTGCCGGGCTTGTCGAAGGTGACCGGGCGAACCTGACCGTTGCCGAACGAGCCGGTGTCGAACCCCTTGGCCGGTGACAGCGAGAACACGTTGTGCGCGAAGCTGTCCTCGTTGGAGAACTTGATCGTGTCGCCGACCTTGATCTTCAGCTTTTTGGTGCTGAAGCTCTTGTTCTTCTGTGTCACGACGACTTCGGCGGCATGCGCCGACAGCGTCAGGCACAGCAAGGGTAGCGCGATTGATGCGCGCATGGCAGACGAGAGAGGCATGGAGTTCTCCGGGCTGAGGCGTGATGGCCCGGTGGCATCGGTCGATGCGGCGCGGGTGGTTGGCAAAGTTTTCGACTGCAGGCCCGCCAACTTGAGCTGCGGCGAAGCGATTGCCCGTTAATCAGCCTCCATGAATCAGCCTCAATGGGCGTTCAGCGAAGCGCGTGTCGTGACGTACTGCCGCAAAGACCCGGATCGCGTTCAACCCCGTGCCGGGCTAACCGATAAGAAGCGATCGACAAAGCGTGCAGCCCGGGCTGCGTGCCATTGATGCTTCTAACCTTCAGGATGAACACCATGCAGAGCAAATCATTCAAGGCATTGTTGACCTTGGGCTGTGCCGCGGCCGTGAGCCTGGCGAATGCGGGCCCGGCGGCGGTCAGCGTGACGGATCGGGAAGGCCGGACCTATGTATTGGCTGCCGGTGACGCGAGCCTGCAAGGCTGGCGCCTGCCGGCCGTGCCGCCGCATCCCGAAGGCAACGAGCCGACGGCAGCACGGGTCGAGCTGGGGCGCAAGCTGTTTTTCGATCCGCGCCTGTCCGGTGACGGCAACATGAGCTGCGCGAGTTGCCACAGCCCGATGCTGGGTTGGTCAGACGGGTTGCCGACCGCCAAGGGCTTCAAAAGCCAGGTGCTGGGCCGCGCCACGCCGACGGTCGTCAACACCGCCTTCAACAGCGTGCAGATGTGGGATGGCCGCAAGCATTCGCTGGAGGATCAGGCCATGGGCCCGATGGAGGCGAATGTCGAGATGAATTCCGACCTGAACAAGCTGTTCGATTTCCTGAACGGCAACGCGGGCTACCGCACCTTGTTCGGCAATGCTTATCCGGGTGAAGCCATTTCTGTGGCGACGGTGTCGAAGGCCGTGGCCAGCTTCGAGCGCACCCTGATCAGCAACAACGCGCCTTTCGATCGCTGGATCGCTGGCGACCGCGCAGCGATGACGCCAGACCAGGTGCAGGGCTTTGCGTTGTTCGTTGACCCGGCCAAGGGCAATTGCGCGGCCTGCCACAGCGGCCCGAACTTCACCGACAACAGCTTCCACAACCTCGGCCTCGATTCATCGGTGAAGCCCGATGCCGACGCCGGCCGCTTTGCCATCCGCCCGGTGGCGGTGATGAAGGGCGCTTTCAAGACGCCGACCGTCCGCGAGGCGGCCAACACGGCGCCGTACTTTCATGACGGTTCGGCCAAGACCTTGGACGACGTGGTCGAGCATTACCGCAAGGGCGGCATCCGCCAGGCGAGCCTGTCGCCCGAGATGAAGCCTTTGAGCCTGACGCCGGGCGAGGTCCGGCAACTGGTGGCTTTTGTCGAAGCGCTGTCGACGCCGCCGAAGGCTTTCGAGGTGCCCGCGCTGCCGCGCTGATCGTCTCGTGCAGGGCCTGCTGAGTTCCGATGGGCAGCAGGTTCATTTCAGCTGATCGATCAGCAGCTAACCGAACAGAAGAGCGCCAGATCGACGCCTGATCGGGCGCCGATGCGCTGCTTCAGGCCCTGATCTGCAAGCGCAGCAAGTTGCTGCGCTCCCACACCGCCGCTTCTTCGTTGAGAAGAAACTGCGTGCGGGGGTTGGCGGCGGCCCAGCCGCTGGGCAAGGTCAGCACCGCGTTGCTGCCCTGGCGCTGCAGGTGCAGCATCTGCACATCGATGTCGGCACGTGCATGGCATTTGATGATGGCCAGCCGCAGGCACAGCGCCTGCCAGGCAAAGGCATCCTGGGCCAGCATCGCCTCGACCTTGCGCAGGCCGCCGCGCTGGGCGAGCACCAGGTCGGCCAGGCGGCGCTGCTGCGATTGCGAGAAGCCGGCCGCATCCACATGGCCGATGAGGTAAGCGCTGTGGCGATGGTGATCGTGGTGCGACACCATCATGCCCATCTCATGCAGCGCGCCAGCCCAATCGAGCTCGCGCGAGAGCGTGGCCGAGGCGCTGTCGCTACGCGCAGCCACTTGGCTATACAAGGTGCTGGCGACGAAGCGCACTCGGCTGGCCTGCGCGATGTCGACCTCGAAGCGGCGCTGCAGTTCGGCCACCGATTCATCGCGCACATCGAGCTGCTCAGGACTGTGGCCTTCAGCGCCGGCGTTCAATCGCTCGTCGAGATCGAAGATCACGCCCTGGCGCAAGGCGCCGCGCGCCGGCTGCAGTTTCGAGATGTCGAAATGCGTGGCCAGGGTGTAGAGGATCGACAACCCGCCGGCGATCACGGCGCGGCGGTCTTCCTTCAGGCCGGGCAGGCTCAGCTTGTCGACGCGGCCGGCTCGCAGGCATTGCTCCATGCACCAGCGCAGGCCTTCTGGCGTGATCACGCCATTGGTGATGTTGCTGGCCGCCAGCAGTTGCGACACCGCGCCGGCCGTGCCTGATGAGCCGAGCGCTTCTTTCCAATGCTTGGCAGCGAAGGGCACGAGCGCTTCTTCGAGTTCGGCGCCGGCGGCCACCTGCGCTGCGCGGAAAGCCTGTTCGGTGAAGCGGCCTTCGCCGAAGTAGCGCATTGACAGGCTGACGCTGCCAACCTGGAACGATTCGGCGCGCAGTGGCGTGCGGCCCTGGCCGAGGATCATCTCGGTCGATCGGCCGCCGATGTCGATAACCAGCCGGCGCTCGTCCGAAGGTTGCAGGCGGGCGACGCCGGCATAGATCAAGCGCGCTTCTTCGCGGCCCGAGATCACTTCGATCGCATGGCCGAGCGCCGATTGCGCGCGGGCCAGGAACTGATCGCGGTTGCGTGCCTCGCGCAAGGTTTGCGTGGCGACGGCGCGCACCTGCACGGCTGCATAACCGTCCAGGCGTTGGGCGAATCGCTTCAGGCAGGCCAGGCCGCGCTCCATCGCGTCTTCGGTCAGCAGGCCTTGCTCGTCGAGACCGGCGCCGAGACGAACCGTTTCCTTCAGGTAGTCGATGCGGCGATAGCGGCCGGGGCTGAGCTGGCCGATCTCGAGCCGAAAGCTGTTGGAGCCCATATCGATGGACGCCAAATGATCGGGCCAGCGCAAGGCTTCGTTGGAAGAGGAGGGGCGGGTCAAGGTCATCCTTCGATTGTCCGGTCTTTTCCATGCGTCGCCCCTGGGCGGGCAGGGGGACTGCAGGAAATCAATCGGGTTCCTAGAATGCGCTTCTTCATTCTGATGTCACAGCCAAGGAGTAGGAACGATGTTGCGCAATGACCTGGACAGCCTGACCCCCACACGCGAATTCAACCGCCGCGATTTCGTGCAGACCGCCGTGGGCTCGGGGTTTGCCGCGGCCGTGCTGCCGGTGACGGCGCAAACCATCAAGACCGATAGCGCGGGCCTGACGGCAGGCGTGGTCAATATTTCTGTGGGCGATTTCAAGGTGCCGGCTTATCGCGCCGCGCCCGCCGGCAAGACGGGCCTGCCGGTGGTGCTGGTGATCTCCGAGGTGTTCGGCGTGCATGAATACATCGCCGACGTGGCCCGACGCCTGGCCAAGCAGGGCTATCTCGCGATCGCGCCGGAGCTCTTCATCCGCCAGGGTGATGCCAAGGCCTATACCGAGATTCCGAAGCTGATCAGCGAAGTGGTCAGCAAGGTGCCCGATGAACAGGTGCTGGGCGACCTCGATGCGACGGTGGCCTGGGCCAAGGCCAATGGAGGCGACACCTCGCGCCTGGGCATCACCGGTTTCTGCTGGGGCGGGCGCATCACCTGGCTCTACAACGCCCATAACCCTGCGATCAAGGCCGGCGTGGCCTGGTACGGCCGGCTGGTCGGTGACGCCACGCCGCTTGCGCCGAAGAACCCGATCGACATCGCCGGCAAGCTCAACGGCCCGGTGCTCGGGCTTTATGGCGGTGCCGATTCGGGCATTCCGCTTGACACGATTGATAAGATGAAAACCGCCCTGAGTGCGGGCAATGCGGCGTCCAAGAAATCGGAGTTCGTCGTCTTCCCGGACACGCCGCACGCCTTCCATGCCGATTACCGGCCGAGCTACCGCAAGGAGCCGGCTGAAGATGGCTGGAAACGCGCGCTGGCCTGGTTCAAGGCGCACGGCGTGGCCTGACCGCCGCCCCTTGTATAGACAAGCCGCGCATCTCGCGCGGCTTTTTTGTGGATCTGCGCAACATGACCCTGCTGTACATCATCGTGGCTACCTTTGCCGGCGGCCTGCTGTCGGTGCTGATTGCCGCCAGCTTGACCGTGAGCCTGCTCGGCAAGGTGGTGCATCACCTGGTGAGCCTGTCGGCCGGGGTGTTGCTGTCGACGGCGCTGCTGCATGTGCTGCCCGAGGCCTTCGAGAGCAAGGCCAGCCCGCAGGCGCTTTTTGCGACGCTGCTGGGCGGGCTGATGTTCTTCTTCTTGCTGGAGAAGGCCGAGCTTTATCGCCACAACCATCACCATGAAGGCGATGGCCATCACCACCATCATCACTTCGACCAGCAGCAGGCTGGTCGCGGTGGGTGGAGCGTGCTGGTGGGCGACAGCATCCACAACTTTTGCGACGGCATCATCATCGCCGCCGCCTTCCTGACCGATACGCGGCTGGGGGTCGTGACTTCGCTGGCCATCATCGCGCATGAGATTCCGCAAGAGGTCGGCGACTACATCGTGCTGGTCAATGCCGGGCTGACACGCCGCAAGGCCTTGCTCTACAACGCGATCTCCGGGATGTCGGCGGTGGTAGGTGGCGTGCTGGGCTATTACGTGGTCGGGCCCTGGGAGCAGCTGTTCCCGTTCATGCTGGTGGCCGCCTCGAGCAGCTTCATCTATGTGGCGGTGGCCGATCTGATTCCGCAGTTGCAGCACCGCCTGTCGCTGAAAGACACGATCGCCCAGTTGGCCTGGCTGGCCACGGGCATGGCCATCATTCTTGTCGTGGTGCGCCTGATCCACGAGCATTGAGCGGCCACGAGCGTTGCGCCCCCCGATGGGCGCTTTGCGGGTCAGCGCACCACGAGCACCGGCACCTTGCTGTGTGTCAGCACTTTCTGCGTCTCACTGCCCAGCAGCAATGCGGTCACGCCGCGCCGGCCATGCGAGGCCATCACGATCAGGTCGCACTCGTAGCGACGTGCGTGTTCGATGATGGCTTCCCAGGGGTGCAGCGCTTCGACGGTGTGGGCTTCGCATTGGATGCCCGCGCCGGCGCAGGTATTGCGCACCTGCTGAACGCGCGTCGCGGCGATGCGCTCCTGGGCGTCGAAGAATTCCTGTGGCGGCGTCGGCTGCATCTCCGAGATCGCGCTGTAGGGGAAAGGCTCTTTGACGCTCAAGCTGTACAGGCGCGCGTTGACCGATTTGGCCAGCCCGATGGCGACGTCAATGGCTTTTTGGGTGATGTCCGAGCCATCGGTCGGAACCAGAATGCGGTTGAACATGATCACCTTCTGAAGCGAACGGGAGCGTTCAACGCAAACTTAGTCCGCGCGTGATCAGTGGTCAACCGGCTGCAAGCGCGACCGCTTGTAGGTGCCGGCCTACTCCAAGTCCGTCCCTGTGTCATCGGCGCGTGTCATTGGCCGGCGGGCATCGCTCGACCATTCGCTCCACGAACCGGGATACAGCGCGGCGGTGCCGAGGCCGGCGGCTTCCATCGCAAGCAGGTTGTGGCAGGCGGTGACGCCCGAGCCGCACTGGTGGACCACCTGCGATGGGGCACGCCGGCCGAGCAAGGCCTCGAACTCGCTGCGCAGTTGCTCTGTGCTCTTGAAGCGGCCATCGGGCTGCAGGTTGTCTTTGAAAAAACGGTTCAGTGCGCCGGGAATGTGGCCGGCGACGGCATCGAGCGGCTCGACCTCACCGCGATAACGCTCGGGCGCGCGAGCGTCGATCACCACGGTGTCGCTGCCCAACTGGGTTTGCAGCTGTGCGGCATTCAGCGTGGGCAACCCAGGGGCCGCCGTGGGGTAGGGCGAGGCGGTGGAGATGACCGCCGAAGCGCTCGTTAATTCGCCGCCGGCCTGTTCCCAGGCGGGCAAGCCGCCATCGAGCACCGCGACGTTCGCATGGCCCATCCAGCGCAAGATCCACCAGGCCCTGACGGCGTACATGCTGCCCTGGCGGTCATAGGCGATGACCTGGCGTTCGGGCGTGATGCCGACCTCGCCCATCCAACGCGCATAGTCGTCGCGTTCGCGCAGCGGGTGGCGGCCGTTGTGGCCGGTTTTGGTGCCGGACAGGTCGCGATCGAGGTTGGCGTAGATGGCGCCGGGCAGGTGGCCTTGCAGATAGCTGCGTTCACCGGCAGCCGGGTCGGCGAGGTCGAAGCTGCAGTCCAGCAGCACCGGCGGTGTGCCGGAATTCAGGCGCTCGCGCAGTGCGGCGGCGGTGATCAGCGGATGTCGGAGGGTCATGAGGGCTCTTTCTCTGCAGTGGATCGGTGCGCTGGAGATGGCGCGCATCTGTCGCATTAGCCGCGCATGGTCAGCCACCGCGCGTCAGCTCTCCAGCGTGCTGTTGGTGGGGGTGTCGGTGGGCGTGGCCTGGCTGCGCAGTAAGGTGGCCGACAGGCCCGCGCCCACGATCAGCAGCATGTCGCCGGCCGCCATCAGCGTGACGTGGTCGTTGAACAGCAGCACGCCATAGCCGAACGCGAAAGCAATGCCGAGGTACTGCAGGCTGGCGTTGACCAGCGGCTTGCCGATGCTGTAGGCCTGGGTCATCAACATCTGCGCACTGGTGGCCAGCACGCCCACCGCCAGCAGCAAGGCCGCGCCACGCCAAGTGTGCGCATGCAGGCCGGTCCAGAAGGTCATCAGCGCGCCGATCGACATGCCGCCCACCGAAAAATAAAACACGATGCGGTAGACCGGCTCGCCGGCGCGGCCCAGCGCGGTGACCTGCAGATAAGCCGTGGCGGAGATCATTCCCGACAACAAGCCGATCAGGCCGTGCCAGAGCTGGTTTTCAGCAATCGTGGGCCGCAGGATCAGCGCGACGCCGCCGAAGCCGAGCAAGGTGGTCGCGATCAGCCGCCAGTCCACCCGCGAGCTGCCGAGCATCACGGCGCCGCCGATCAGAAACAGCGCCATCCACACCGATGACATGTAGTTCAGCGTCATCGAGGTCGCCAGCGGCAGGTTGCCGATGGAATAAAACCACAGGCTCAACGCGCTCACGCCGCTGAGGCTGCGCCAGAAATGCATCGAAGGCAGCCGGGTCCGCAAACTGCCGCCCCGACGCCACGTGAGCGCCCCCAACATCAACGCGCCGATCAGCCCACGGTAAAAAACGATCTCGCCCGTACCGTAAAGCGCCGAAGCCAGCTTCACGCAGACCCCCATCGACGCGAACAGGAACGAGGCCAGGATCATGAGGACGGAAGCGCTCATGGGTGGCAATATTGTGCAGGGCAAGCCCACGGCCGCTGCCAGGCCGATCCGTGCTCGTCGCAAGACATGCAAGGCGCCCTTATCACACGAGAGGCATATCCCTCGCGATGCTCAAGCGGGCGGCCGGGCCGCTGCCAAGCCGGCCCGCATCCATCACGAGACATAAAAGGCGCACCCACTGCACGGGAAACAAGCACCTCTAGATGCGCAAGCGAGCGGCCGGGCCGAGCGCCGGGCCGCTCCCCAGCCGGCCCGCATCCCCTCGGGGGATCGGCCGGT
>CAXTCD010000020.1:0-3652 GCA_964242145.1 uncultured Rhizobacter sp. | reverse complement strand
CCCCCGCGAAAGTTCATCGCCCGCCGGTACCAGGCATGGAACTGCTCCATGCCGTCTTCCATCGGGGTCTGATAAGGGCCGGCTTCGTTGTCGCCCCGGTCGTGCAGCGCGCGGCGGCCGGCGTCCATGCGCAGCGCAATCTCGTCGTCTTCGCGGCAGGTTTCCATGTAAGCGGCCTGCTCGGCTTCGACGAATTCACGCTCGAAGGCGACGATCTCTTCGGGGTAGAAAAACTCCACCACGTTGAGAGTTTTTTGCGGGCCCTTTGGATACAGCGTGGACACCACCAGCACGTGCGGGTACCACTCGACCATGATGTTCGGGTAGTAGGTCAGCCAGATCGCACCATGCTGTGGCGGCTCGCCATTGCGAAAGGCCAGCACCGCGTCATGCCATTTGCGGTAGACCTCGGAGCCGGCCTTCGCGAGCGCATTGTTTGCGCCCACGGTCTGCACCGAATGGTGTTTGCCGAACTCCCAGCTCAGGTCGTCGCAGGTCACGAACTGGCTCAGGCCGGGGTGAAACGGCCCGACGTGGTAGTCCTCGAGATAGACCTCGATGAAGGTCTTCCAGTTGTAATCGCACTCCTGCACATGCACACGATCCAACACATAGCCGCTGAAATCGAGTTCGGCTTGCGGGCCGATGGCCGACAGTTCGGCGGCCACGTCGCGGCCGTTGTCTTCGAAGATCAGGCCATTCCAGCGCCGGGTCTTGTAAGTGTTGAGATGCAAGCAGGGGTCTTGCGGGAAATGGGGCGCGCCAATCAACTGGCCCTTCAGGTCGTAAGTCCAGCGGTGCAGCGGGCAAACGATGTGGCTGCCGGTGTGGCCTCGCCCGCGCAGCATCACCGCCTGCCGGTGCCGGCAGACATTGGAAATCAGTTCGATACCCTGTGCAGTTCGAACCAGTGCGCGACCTTCGCCCTCTTGAGGTAAGGCGTAGTGATCGCCGATTTCGGGCACGGCCAATTCATGGCCGAGGTAACGCGGGCCATGCTGGAAAATCAACTCCATCTCGCGGCGATACAGGTCGTCGTCGAAATAAGCGGAAACGGGGAGCTGGGGGTGAGGGCGCTCGAGCGCGGGGAGAGCGAGGCTCAGGTCGGACATGATCCCGAGGATCTCCTAAAACCGATTTGAACGTGCCACCCGCCGGATCAGGTCAGGTCGGGGTGGGATGTTTTCGCTGCGCACGGCGCGGACTGGTTGTTGAAGCCTGTCATTCAGCGAAGGGTGGATTGTACCCACCGCCGGAAGCCCTTTGAAAACCACACGCGGCGTAGTTTGGGAACCCCCATCAACATGGTGCGGGCGTACAACGTTTCAATTGGAGGGCTGACTACAATCCGAGCTTTACCTGAACGATGGCCAAAGCTAACCTCGCCCCGATATCCACCGCATTGCCTGCGAGCTACGAGGAGGCACTGGCGGAGCTGGAGCGTCTGGTGGCGGCCATGGAGGCCGGGCAGCTACCGCTGGATGGCTTGCTCGAAAGTTACAAACGAGGTGCCGATCTGTTGGGTTTTTGTCGCACGCGCCTGGAGGCGGTCGAGACCCAGGTCAAGGTGCTGGAAGATGGCCAATTGAAGCCCTGGACCCAAGGATGACCCTGGTGACACAGTCCAACGACATTCCAGTCATCGATCTGGACGCCTGGACCCGAGACCAACTCGATGTAGTGGAGTCGGCCTTATCCGCCTGGGTGCCGGACGACGCACCGGCACGCCTCGGGCAGGCCATGCGCTATGGCGTTCTGGATGGCGGCAAACGCTTGCGGCCCTTGCTGGTGATGGCGGCCAACCATGCCGTTCATGGTCACCATGAAGCGGCCCTGCGCGCGGCCTGCGCGGTCGAATTGATCCACGCTTATTCGCTGGTGCATGACGACATGCCCTGCATGGACAACGACATCTTGCGCCGAGGTAAGCCGACGGTGCACGTGCAGTTCGGGCAAGCGCAGGCCATGCTCGCCGGTGATGCAATGCAGGCCCTGGCCTTTGATGTACTGACCTCCGGTACGACGGTGCCTCCTGCGCTTCAGGCTCGCCTGGTTTCGTTGCTGGCGCGCGCTGCGGGCCATTCCGGCATGGCGGGCGGGCAGGCGATCGACCTGGCCAGCATCGGCTTGTCGCTGGACGAGCAAACCCTGCGCGACATGCACCACCGCAAGACCGGTGCACTGCTGCAAGCCAGCGTGCTGATGGGTGCCGCCTGCGGCAGCGCGAATGCGCAAGCCTGGCAGGCCTTGTCGGACTATGGTGATGCGGTGGGTCTGGCGTTCCAGGTAGTCGATGACATCCTCGATGTCACTCAAGCCTCGGCCACGCTGGGCAAGACGGCCGGCAAGGATCAAGACAACAACAAGCCGACGTATGTGACCGTGCTGGGCTTACCGGCAGCTCGCGCGCATGCGCAAGAACTTTGCTCCAAAGCACAGACGGCATTGGCCCGCAGTGGCCTGGCCGACGTGAGCTTGCTCAGCCAGCTGGCTGACAAGGTCGTCGAACGAGACAGCTGAGCTGCCAATGGGTTTGAACATGAACTATCCCCTGCTGCAAACCATCAACGACCCGGCCGATCTGCGGGGGCTGTCTCGTGTGGAACTCAAGCAACTCGCGGACGAGTTGCGCGACTACCTTTTGCAAAGCGTGGCGCAGACCGGCGGCCATCTGTCGTCGAACCTCGGCACCGTCGAGTTGACGATCGCCTTGCACCACGTCTTCAACACGCCGCACGACCGTGTGGTCTGGGATGTGGGCCACCAGACTTATCCGCACAAGATCTTGACCGGCCGGCGCGAGCGCATGGCCTCGTTGCGCCAGATCGGCGGCTTGTCGGGCTTTCCGCGCCGCGATGAAAGCGAATACGACACCTTCGGTACCGCGCATTCGTCGACCTCGATTTCGGCCGCACTGGGCATGGCCGTGGCCGCCAAGCTGAAGGGCGAAGAGCGCCGTTCGGTGGCCGTGATCGGTGACGGCGCGATGACCGCGGGCATGGCCTTCGAAGCCTTGAACAACGCCGGCATTTCGCAGACCAACATGCTGGTGGTTTTGAACGACAACGACATGTCGATCTCGCCGCCGGTCGGCGCGTTGAACCGTTACTTCGCGCGGTTGATGAGCGGCAAGTTCTATGCGGCTGCGCGCGACACCGCCAAGACCGTGCTGAAGAATGCACCGCCCCTCTTCGAACTGGCGCGCCGGCTCGAAGAGCATGCCAAGGGCATGGTTGTGCCGGGCACGATCTTCGAAGAGTTCGGCTTCAACTATGTCGGCCCGATCGATGGCCACGACCTCGATTCGCTGGTGCCGACGCTCGAGAACCTGCGCGACATGAAAGGCCCGCAGTTCCTGCATGTCGTGACGAAAAAGGGCTTTGGCTACAAGCTCGCCGAGGCCGACCCGGTGGCCTATCACGGCCCGAGCAAATTCAACCCGGCCGAAGGCTTGAAGAAGCCGACCACGCCGCCAAAGACCACCTTCACGCAGGTGTTCGGCCAATGGCTGTGCGACATGGCCGAGGCCGATGAGCGCCTGATCGGCATCACCCCGGCGATGCGCGAAGGCTCGGGCATGGTCGAGTTCGAACAGCGCTTCCCGACGCGCTATCACGACGTGGGCATTGCCGAGCAGCATGCCGTGACCTTC
>CAXTCD010000019.1:0-38320 GCA_964242145.1 uncultured Rhizobacter sp. | reverse complement strand
ATCCGCCACGAAGGCGGCCCCAACGGCAAGAAGACCATCCAGGCCGTCGGCGCCGAAGCCAAGGCCATGCTGGGCAAGGTGCCTGGCAACATCGAAGCCATCCGTCCGATGAAAGACGGCGTCATCGCGGACTTCACGGTGACCGAGCAAATGCTCAAGCAGTTCATCAAGATGGTCCACGACTCGAAGATGTTTCGCCCGAGCCCCCGCATCATCATCTGCGTGCCTTGCGGCTCCACCCAGGTCGAGCGCCGCGCGATCCGCGAGTCGGCCTTGGGCGCAGGCGCAAGCGAGGTCTATCTGATCGAGGAGCCGATGGCCGCTGCGATTGGCGCGGGTCTGCCGGTCAGCGAAGCCAGCGGCTCGATGGTGGTCGACATCGGTGGCGGCACGACCGAGGTCGGTGTGATCTCGCTCGGCGGCATGGTCTACAAGGGTTCGGTCCGCGTCGGCGGCGACAAGTTCGACGAAGCCATCATCAACTACATCCGCCGCAACTACGGCATGTTGATCGGTGAGCCGACCGCCGAGTCGATCAAGAAGAACATCGGCAGCGCCTTCCCGGGCTCCGAGGTCAAGGAAATGGAAGTCAAGGGCCGCAACCTCAGCGAGGGCGTGCCGCGCAGCTTCACGATCAGCAGCAATGAAATCCTCGAAGCCCTGACCGACCCGCTGAACCAGATCGTCTCCAGCGTAAAAAATGCGCTGGAGCAAACCCCGCCCGAGCTGGGTGCCGACATTGCCGAGCGCGGCATGATGCTGACCGGCGGTGGCGCGCTGTTGCGTGACCTGGACCGCCTGTTGGCCGAAGAAACCGGCTTGCCGGTGCTGGTGGCCGAAGACCCGCTGACCTGCGTGGTGCGCGGTTGCGGCATGGCGCTGGAGCGCATGGAACGGCTCGGATCGATCTTCACGTCCGAGTGATGACCGCGGCCCGTCTGAGCGGGCTCATGCGCCGGGCCTCTTCTGGGAATTTGGCGCCGGCAGAGGCCGGTATCGCGCGCATGCTTGCGATCGGTGCGTGCCTGCTGCAAGCTGACCCGATGGTTTTCGTCCAACACCTGCAACGTTCGTTCAACCGCTGAGCTGCCGCGATCATGCCTCTGGGCACACTCGATCGAACCCCGCCGCCCTTCTTCCGCCAAGGGCCCTCCGCGCTGACGCGGCTGACCTTCTTCTCAGCGCTGGCCCTGTTCATGATGGTGGCCGACACGCGCTTCAAGCTAACGCAGCCTCTACGTGCCGTGGTGGCGACGGTGCTGAACCCCGTCGAACGTTCGTTGAGGGCGCCGGTCGATCTGCTGAGTGGTGTGTCCGATTACGCGATGGGTCTGCAAAAAGCCCTATCGGCCGAGGGCCAGGCGCGGCGTGAGCTGGTGCGCCAGGCCGAGCGGGCCTCCAAGGTCGAGCAGCTGCAACAAGAGAACGCCAGCCTGCGGTCGCTGCTGGAGCTGCGCCCGGCGCTGACGGTGCGCGTGCAGACCGCCGAGGTGCTCTATGACGCGCCAGACCCGTTTTCGCGCAAGGTCATCATCGACCGGGGCACGCAGCAAGGTGTGGTTCTGGCATCGCCGGTCATCAACGAAGTGGGCGTGCTGGGCCAGGTGACGCGGGTGTATCCCTACAGCGCCGAGGTGACGCTGCTGACCGACAAGGATGCGGCGATCCCGGTGCTCAACAGCCGCACCCAGGCGCGCAGCGCTGCTTTCGGCAATTCGACGGGCGCCGGGCTGGAGCTGCGCTTCATGGCGGGCAATGCCGACGTGCAAGTCGGTGACGTGCTGTCGACCTCGGGTGTCGATGGCATCTACCCGGCCGGCATTCCGGTGGCCAAGGTGGTCACGGTGGACCGGCGCGTCGACTCTGGATTTGCCCGCATCGCGCTGACGCCATTGGCCGAGCCGGATGCTGTCCGCTATGTGCTGGTGCTCGAGCCTGTGGGCCTGCAGATGCCGCCGAAACCGGAGCCCGTGCCGGAACCGGCCGCGGGCAAGGCCGCCAAGAAAGGTTCGCGCAAATGATGCCGCGCCACGCCAATCAACTGCTGCTGCCGGTGAACACGCTGTTCATGTGGTTCACGCTGCTGCTGGCCTTTCTGTTCAACATCGTGCCGATGGGGCGCAACCCGGCGTTGCCGGATCTGCTGGCGCTGGTCCTGGTGTTCTGGAACGTGCACCAGCCGCGGCGTGTTGGCGTCGGCGTGGCCTTTCTGTTTGGGCTGATGATGGACGTGCACGATGGTGCCGTGCTCGGCCAGCATGCACTCGCCTATACCTTGCTGAGCTTCTTTGCGATCACCATCCACCGGCGTTTGCTGTGGTTCGGGTTGTTGTCGCAGGCGCTGCAGATCCTGCCGCTGTTCGTGTCGGCCCATGCGGTCTCGCTCGTCGTTCGCATGCTGATGGGCGGCATGCTGCCCGGCTGGGAGATGCTGCTGGCCCCCATGTTCGAAAGCCTGCTGTGGCCGCTGGTGTCGCTGCTGCTGCTCGCGCCGCAGCGGCGCGCACCCGACCCTGATCAGAACCGGCCGCTGTGATGTTGGCCCCCCAGTCGCTCCGCTCCTGCCCCCGGGGGGCGCCGCCCAGCGGGCCGGCCAAGCCGGATCCGCGGGCGTTGCTTGAAGGCCAGCCTCATTTTGCGTGCCTTGCCGGGGCGGCTGGATGACTGAACTTCGCAACGTCGAGCAAGAGCTGGGGCGGTTTCGCACCCGGCTGGTGGCGGCTGCCGCGTTCGTGTTGATTGCGTTCGGCCTGCTCGCCACCCGGCTGGTTATCCTGCAGATCGTGCGGCATGACGATTTGTCGGCGCAGGCGGAAAGCAATCGCATTGCGGTGGTGCCGATCGTGCCGAACCGGGGCTTGATCGTCGATCGCAATGGCGTGGTGCTGGCCAACAACTATTCGGCCTACACGCTGGAGATCACGCCGTCGAAGGTCGATGACCTCGATGGCGTGATCGACCAACTGGCGCTGGTGGTCGACATCCAGGCGCGCGACCGCAAGCGTTTCAAGCGCTTGATGGAGGAAAGCAAGGGTTTCGAATCATTGCCGATCCGCACCAAGCTGACCGACGAGGAAGTGGCGCGCTTTACCGCGACCCGTTTTCGCTTTCCCGGGGTCGACATCAAGGCGCGGCTGTTCCGCAACTATCCGCTCGGCGAGGTGGGTAGCCACCTGATCGGCTACATCGGCCGCATCAATATCGCCGAGAAGGAAAAGATCGATGACTCGGAAGACGATGCCAACTACCGAGGCACCGAATACATCGGCAAGCTCGGCATCGAGCAAAGCTACGAAGCGCAGCTGCATGGCGTGACCGGTGTCGAAGAGGTCGAGACGAGCGCTGGTGGCCGCGCGGTGCGCCGCCTCAAGAGCAACCCGGCGACGCCTGGCAACACGTTGGTGCTTTCGATCGACATCCGCTTGCAGGCGCTGGTCGAGCAGCTGTTCGGCGATCGTCGCGGTGCGCTGGTGGCGATCGACCCGCGCAATGGCGAAGTGCTGGCCTTCGTCAGCAAGCCGAATTTCGACCCTAACCTCTTTGTTGATGGCATCGACATCGACAACTGGAAGCTGTTGAACGAGTCGGAAGACAAGCCGCTGTTGAATCGTGCGCTGCGCGGTACCTATCCGCCCGGCTCCACCTTCAAGCCTTTCATGGCGATTGCTGCACTCAACACCGGCAAGCGTTCGCCGACCACCATCATCAATGACACCGGCACCTTCTCGTTCGGCGGGCACATCTACCGCAGCCCGGAGAACGAGCGGGGCGGGTTGATGGACATGCGCCGATCGATTGTCGAATCGAGCAATGTCTATTACTACACCCTGGCCAACGAGATGGGCGTCGACCTGATCCATGACCAGCTCTCGCCTTTTGGCCTGGGTCGCAAGACCGGCATCGACATCGAAGGCGAGCTGACTGGCCTGCTGCCTTCCACGGCCTGGAAGCGCAAGGCTTACAAGAAGCCGGAGCAGCAGAAATGGTATGCGGGCGAGACGATTTCGCTGGGCATCGGGCAGGGCTACAACAGCTTCACGATGCTCCAGATGGCGACTTCGCTGGCCACGCTGACCTCGGGCGGTCAGCGCTTTCAGCCGCGCCTGGCGCGCGAGCTGCGCGACGTGATGACCGGTGACAAGCGCACCTTGTCGTCCGATGCGCTGGAGCCTTTGCCGCTGAAGCCGCAAGACGTGGCTTTCATTCGCGAAGCGATGCATGGCGTGACGGTCTCCGGCACGTCGGCCCGGGTCTTTGCCGGTGCCAGCTACACCAGCGGCGGCAAGACCGGCACCGCGCAGGCGGTCGGGCTGAAGCAGAACGAGCGCTACAACCGCTCGCGCGTCGATGAGCGGCTGCGCGACCATTCGCTGTACATCGCCTTTGCGCCGGTCGAGAACCCGCAGATCGCGCTGGCCTTGATCGTCGAAAACGGCAACTGGGGCGCCGAGTCGGCCGCACCGATCGCGCGCCGCGCCTTCGATTACGTGCTCAATGGCCAGTGGCCGAGCGAAGAAGACCTGGCCGTCACCCGCGAAGGCAAGTCGACCGTGCCGATCGGCACGCCCCGCCGCGCAGTGGACGTGCCGGTGCCGGGCCTGTCGAACGTGCCGGGTGCGGTCGGCCTGACGGCCACGCCCGCGGCCCTCGATCCCGATCTGCTGCCGGTCACCGCGCCGGCTGTGCCGCTGCGCCCGGCGCCGAAGCCGGTTGACGCGCCCGAAGGCCGCAAGCCATGAGCACGATCTTCGACAGCCCGTCGATCTGGCGGCGGCTGCGGCCGGTGTTCTTCGGCTTCGACTGGCCGCTGGTGCTGATCGTGCTGCTGCTGGCCGCGGCCGGGCTGATCACGATGTATTCGGCCGGCTTCGACAACGGCTCGCGCTTTGTCGACCACGGCCGCAACATGCTGCTGGCGGCCGTCATCATGTTCGTCGTTACGCAGATTCCGCCGCAGCGCCTGATGCGGCTGGCGGTGCCCTTGTATGCCATCGGGGTGGCGCTGCTGCTGGCCACCGCGCTGTTCGGTGTCACCAAGAAGGGCGCGACGCGCTGGCTGAACCTGGGCATGGTGATACAGCCCAGCGAAGTGATGAAGATCGCGATGCCGCTGATGCTGGCGTGGTGGTTCCAGCGCCGCGAGGGCCAGTTGCGCGTCACCGACTTCTTCATCGCGATGCTGATCCTCGGCCTGCCGCTCGGCTTGATCGTCAAGCAGCCCGACCTGGGCACGGCGATCCTCGTGATGTCGGCCGGGCTGTACGTCATCTTCTTTGCCGGCCTGTCATGGAAGCTGATCGTCCCGGTGCTGCTGATGGGGGCGGCCGCGGTGACGGCGCTGGTGGTCTCGGAAGACAAGATCTGCCAGCCGAGCGTGGCCTGGCCGCTGCTGCATGACTATCAGAAGAACCGCGTTTGCACGCTGCTCGACCCGACCACCGACCCGCTCGGCAAAGGCTTTCACACCATCCAGGGAATGATCGCGATCGGCTCGGGTGGCGTGCAGGGCAAGGGCTTCATGAAGGGCACGCAGACGCACCTGGAGTTCATTCCCGAGCGCACCACCGATTTCATCTTCGCGGCGTTCTCCGAGGAGTTCGGCCTTGTCGGGTGCGGGTCGCTGTTGCTGATCTTCACCCTGCTGATTTTTCGCGGCCTGATGATCGCCGCCGATGCGCCGACGATGTTCACCCGGCTGCTGGCCGGTGCGATCACGCTGAGCTTTTTCACCTACGCCTTCGTCAACATGGGCATGGTCAGCGGCATCCTGCCGGTGGTGGGCGTGCCCTTGCCGTTCATCAGCTATGGCGGGACGGCCATGGTGACGCTTGGCCTCGGGCTCGGCATCCTGATGTCGATCTCGAAGAGCCGGCGCATGACCCAGCGCTGAGCGCGGCTTGTGGCCCGCGTTCAGGCCGGCTGGGCAAGCAGCCGGCGCTGGCGCATCAGCCGGCGGTGGGTTGCGCGCGCGGCGGGTACCCAGCCGCGGTACCACCAGCGGGCGCACATGATCAGCCCGCGAAGCCATTCGTCGGCCGTGTAGGCGATCCATACGCCGACCAGACCGAGTTCGAAATGCACGCCCAGCAGCCAGCCGCCGCCAGCCATCACGAAGATCATCGAGGCCGCGCCGGCCATCACCGGAAAGCGCGCGTCGCCGGTCGCCCGCAGGGCATTGATGACGACCAGGTTGAAGGTGCGCCCGGGCTCCAGCAGAACCGTGATCCAAAGCAGGCGCGTAGCGGTCTCGATGATGTGCGGGTCGCGTGTGAAAACGGTCAAGGTCCAAGGGGCGCTCAACGCGGCGATGAGCGCCACGCAGGTGGACACCAGCAAGCCCCAGCGCAGGCTCTTGCGCACCAGCCGGTGCGCCTCGTGCAGATGCCGCGCCCCGACCAGGTGGCCGACGAGGATCTCGCTCGCAAAGCCGACCGACAGCCCGAACACGAGAATGAAATACATGATCTGGATCGTGTAGCTGTGCGTGGCCAGTGCATCGGCCCCCATCTTGGCCACCATCGCGACCGTCGCCATCAGCGATACCCGATAAACGATGTTCTCGGCAGCACCGGGCAGCCCGATGTGCAGCACCGGCGTCAGCATGCGCCAGCGCATCACCCACCAGTCACGCGCCTGCGGATGAAGGTTCAGCCGCTTGCGCCACAGCAGGAGATGAAAGGCCAGCCCGAACGCGCGGCTGATGCCCATCGCAACGGCAAAGCCGACCAGGCCCAGCGGTGGCACCGGCCCGAAGCCGCGCATCAGCGGCAGGCAGATCAGCAGATGCAGGCTGTGCATCGCCAGCATGTTGAACAAGGTGTCGCGCGAATGCAGGTGGGCGCGCATCACCGCGCCCATGCTGGCGTTGAAGGCGTCGAGCATCAGCGCGATCGCCAGCACCCGCAGGTAAGGCTCGGCCAACGGCAACACATCGTCGGGGGCATTCAACAGCCGCAGCAGCGGCCCGGCAAACACCGTCACCAGCAAGGCCGCGCCGAGACCCAACCAGGTGCTGGCGCCCAGGGCTGCCCGTGCAATGTCATCGGCGCCGGTGCGGTTGCCTGCGCCAAGGTTCTGCGTGATCACCACGCTCACGCCCATGCTGACGATGCGAAAGAGCAGGAAGAACGACGCCTGCACATGGTTCGACAAGGCGAACGCACCAGAGGCGGTGTCGGACTGGCGTGACGCCAGCCACAGGCCGATCAGCCCGACGCCGAGCCCGAGCACCAGCTCGGCGAGCAAGGGCCAGGTGATGGCGACGAGGCCCGGCCGGGCGATGGCGGAGGGAGCGGTTTCGTTCATGGCGCGACGGGCGATCTTCACTGCAGGAGCTGGTCTCTCAAGCTCTCAAGTGAAGCGGCGGGCTGGCCCGCGGGATGGCACAGGCTACGCCTTTCGCACGGCGCACGCCTGACAAATTAGCCTTCGCGACGCGGCTTCGCGGCGCACCGATGCAGACCGTTGCTGATCGGCGACGGCAGTGATCACTCGGGTGCATGGGCTTCGCTTTCGCCGGCATCAGCACTCAAAGCGAACCGGGATGGGTCACGCGAAAACCATCTGCTGGATCGTTCGAGGCCGGTGGGTTCGATGCCACGGCCGGGAAGCGCAAGGTGAATCGCGCGCCCGGCCCGTACGGCGTGCTTGGGCTGGCGGCGGCTTCGCCGCGGGGTGGCCGATAACGCAGGTTCGCCTCTTCTAACGTCAATTCGGCACGGTGTTGCTGAGCGATTTCCTTGACGATCGCCAAGCCGAGGCCGGAGCCATCGACGTTGGTGCCCAGCGCCCGATAGAACGGCTGAAATACCTTGTCGCGCTCCGGGGCTGGAATGCCCGGGCCGGAATCTTCGATCTGCAGCACGACGACTTGCCCGAACGGGTCATCGACCACCCGCACGGTGACGACGCCACCTTCCGGTGTGTAGTGCAGTGCGTTGTCCACCAGATTGCGCACCAGCTCGCGCAGCAACACCGGCTGGCCGCGCAGCGAGAGTCCGTGGGGGTTGCGCGGGTGAGCGCCGGGCCCTTCGAAGCCAAGATCGATCCGCTTTTCGAGCGCACGAGGCACGAAGTCTTGGACCGCCTCGGTGGCAATGCGCGTCAGGTTCAAGCGTTGGTAGCTCAATGCCTGAGACACGTCTTCTGCCCGCGCCATGCTGAGCAGCTGGTTGACCATGCGCGTGGCGCGCTGGCTCGACAGCGCGATCTGTTGCAGCGATTTTTTGAGTGCCTGTGGGTCACGCTCGCCGGCATCGATCTCCCGCTGCGCCAACTCGGCCTGGGTGCGCAACCCGGCCAACGGTGTTTTCAGCTGATGGGCCGCATCGGCCAGGAACTGCTTTTGTACGCTGATGCTGCGCCCGAGCCGAGTTAGCAAATCATTGATGGCCTCTACCAGCGGCGATACCTCTTCCGGCACATCACGTTCGTTGAGCGGGCTGAGATCGTGGCTCTCCCGGCGGCGAATGCGCTGCTGGAGATCGTTCAAAGGCATGATGCCGCGCGCCAGCGCCAGCCACACCAGGAGCACGGCCAGCGGCAGGATCACGAACTGCGGCAGCATCACGCCCTTGATGATTTCGGTGGCAAGGCGCGACCGCTTGTTCACGGTCTCGGCCACCTGAACCAGCGCGGGCATGTTGGCTGGCGCACCCGGCAAGCTGATCCAAAGATGAGCAACGCGCACCGTCTCCTGGTTGATCTGCGCGTCGCGGTAAGTCACCACGCCATGGGTGTTGCGCTCGTCATCGACCGGCAGCGGCAGACCCAGCTCGCCACTGAGCAACTCGCCCTGCGGCCCCAGCACTTGGTAGTGCACAGCATCTTCTTCATCGGCATGCAGCAAATCAGGCACGCCATGCTGCAAATGGAAGAAGGCATGTTGCTCGTTGCCATTCCAGGTCTGCAGGCTGATCTGCCGGGAAAGCGCATGCGCCATCTCGCCAAGTTGGCGATCGAACGGTTTGTTGGAAATGCCCTGCGCGACCAACCAGGTCAAGACCACGCTCATCGGCCACAGCAGCAGCAATGGCGCGAGCATCCAGTCGAGAATTTCGCCAAAGAGAGAGCGTTGCTCTTTCATGGCGCCCGGCCAGCTCTCCTGATGGCGTGCGCGTTAAAGGGCGAATGCGCAGGCCTTGCGTTCATCCCGCCGCAATCTTTTCGAGGCAGTAGCCGAGACCGCGCACGGTCGCAATGCGTACCGGGCCCTGCTCGATCTTCTTGCGCAGGCGATGCACGTAAACCTCGATCGCGTTGTTGCTGACCTCTTCGCCCCACTCACACAAGCGGTCCACGAGATAGTCTTTGCTGACGAGACGGCCCGCGCGTTGCAGCAGGGCTTCGAGCAGGCTCAACTCGCGTGCTGAGAGCTCGATCATCTGATCGTGGAGGTAAGCCACGCGGCCGGTGGCATCAAATGTCAGCGGGCCGTGCTTGATGATGCTGGAGGCGCTGCCGAGGCCCCGCCGCGTCAGCGCGCGCACGCGGGCTTCGAGTTCTTGCAGCGAAAAAGGCTTGGCCATGTAGTCATCGGCACCCAGGTCCAGGCCTCGCACGCGCTGCTCGACGCTGTCGGCGGCCGTCAAAATCAACACCGGCACGCTGGTGCCGCGCGCCCGCAGCTTGCGCAGCACCTCCAGCCCATGCAGTTTGGGCAGCCCCAGGTCGAGAATCAGCAAGTCGAATTCATGCGACGCTAAAGCGGCATCGGCTTCGGTGCCGGTGGCAACGTGATCGACCGCATAGCCGCCGTTGCGCAAGGAACGCAACAAACCATCCGCCAGCACCTGATCGTCTTCGGCGATCAAAACCCGCATCTCAACTCCGTCGCGGGACGAACTGCCCCGCAGAATTGTAGGGAGACCCTCCAAGGAGGGTGGGCGAGCGACACAAACGACTGTACAAATATCCAGCCTTTGCGATAATTCAACCACCTTTTGGAGAACGCCCCCATGGACACTGCCGTCAAATCCGCCACCCTCAACAGCGAAAAAGCCAAGGCCTTGCAAGCCGCGCTGGCGCAGATTGAAAAGCAGTTCGGCAAGGGCTCGATCATGCGCTTGGGCGAAGGCGAGGTCATCGAAGACATCGAAGTCGTCTCCACCGGCTCGCTTGGCCTCGACATTGCGCTCGGCGTTGGCGGCTTGCCGCGCGGCCGAGTGGTCGAAATTTACGGCCCCGAATCTTCAGGCAAAACCACGCTGACGCTGCAAGTCGTTGCCGAAATGCAAAAGCTGGGCGGCACCTGCGCCTTCATCGATGCCGAGCATGCGTTGGACACTGCCTATGCACAAAAGCTCGGCGTCAATTTGCAAGAACTGCTGATCAGCCAGCCCGATACCGGCGAGCAGGCTCTGGAAATCGTTGATGCGCTGGTGCGCTCCGGCTCTGTTGATCTGGTCATCATCGATTCGGTCGCAGCGCTTACGCCGAAAGCGGAAATCGAAGGCGAAATGGGTGATTCGCTGCCAGGCCTGCAAGCTCGTTTGATGAGCCAGGCGCTGCGCAAGCTCACCGGTACGATCAAGAAGACCAACACCATGGTCATCTTCATCAACCAGATCCGCATGAAGATCGGCGTGATGTTCGGCTCGCCCGAAACGACTACCGGTGGCAACGCGCTGAAGTTCTATGCGTCGGTGCGTCTGGACATTCGCCGTATCGGCTCGATCAAAAAGGGCGAAGAAGTCATTGGCAACGAGACCAAGGTCAAGGTCGTCAAGAACAAGGTCTCGCCTCCATTCAAGACTGCCGAGTTCGACATCCTTTACGGTGAAGGCATCAGCCGCGAAGGTGAAATCATCGACATGGGTGTTGAAGCCAAAGTGCTGGAAAAGTCAGGTTCCTGGTACGCCTACAACGGTGACAAGATCGGCCAAGGCAAAGACAACGCGCGTGAATTCCTGAAAGAAAACCCGGACATCTCGATCGAAATCGAGAACAAGGTTCGCGAAGCGATGAACATTCCTTTGCTGCCCACTTCGGAGTCTGCGGAAGCCGCTGCACCCGCAGGCAAAGCTGCCAAGGCAGCCAAAGAATCGAAAGAGCCGAAAGAACTGAAAGAACAAAAGGAATAGTTGAACCTGAGTACGCCGTGAAACGGTCGCTGTCGCTCAAGGGGCGGGGCATGCAATTGCTCGCCCAACGCGAGCACAGCCGAAGCGAATTGCGCCGCAAGCTGATGGTGCATACATTGGCTGCTCAATCAGAGGCCGCGGCGGCTACGCCTTCTCAGCCTTCTCAAACGGTGCGGCCGACATCCCACAGGAGTGAAGCCTCGGCGCAGGAAAGCGCACCCGGTCAGGTCGACTCTCCCTCAGGTGTTGAGATGACGGCAGCCGAGCAAGTCGAGGCGGTTCTCGATTGGCTTCAGGCGAATCGCTATCTCAATGAAGAGCGATTTGTCGAAAGCCGCGTACATGCCCGCTCATCCCGCTTTGGCAACCTGCGCATTCGCCAGGAATTGGCTCAGCACGGTGTTCCTCTCGATCCCGATCTGGCCCAGCGTTTGAGAGAAACGGAAGCTGATCGAGCGCAAGACCTTTGGCAACGCAAGTTCGGCCAATTGGCACAAGACGCTTCCGAGCGAGCGAAACAAATGCGCTTTTTGGCCGGGCGAGGTTTTTCCATCGAGGTCGTGCGCCGAGTTGTACAGGGTGTGGCAGAAGACTGAATGCATGCCGGCTCTGGCACGGTCTTCTAATTGGTGCGGTGCAGGATGCTACATTTCTGGGGTTTGCCAGGGGCGGCGTTTCGCCATCTGGCGCTGTCAATCCCTTGATTCCCACCCTGTCCGATGGACCAGTTCCCGCCGCGCTTGAGCGCTTGCTCCAGCAACGTCGCATGCGAACGTGCGCGCGCCGGTCTGACGATCAGTGACTCACGCGCCCTTGCCTGTGGCTGCCGTCATGAGCGGCAAGCCATCAAGCACGGTGCCGAGGCCAGTCATCGTTCGTGGGCTGTCCTTTGAATCCCCCGACTGCCATCCCTGCGGCGGCCCCGCCGTCAACCTTTCCCAGAACTGAGTGAAGAGAGTCCGCGATGAAAATCCATGAATATCAAGGCAAGGAAATCCTGCGCCAGGCCGGTGTCCCTGTTCCCCGGGGTTATCCGGCGTTCAGCGTGCAGGAAGCCAGCGATGCGGCTCAAAAGCTGGGCGGGCCGGTCTGGGTCGTGAAGGCGCAGATTCATGCGGGCGGCCGTGGCAAAGGCGGTGGCGTGAAGCTGGCGCGTTCGCTGGAAGAAGTCGCGAAGCTGTCTGGCGAGATTCTCGGCATGCAGTTGAAGACGCATCAAACCGGCCCTGAAGGCCAGAAGGTGCGCCGCCTGCTGATCGAAGAAGGCGCGGACATCAAGAAGGAATACTACGTGGCGGCCGTCACCGATCGCGCCACACAGAAGGTCGCGATCATGGCCAGCAGCGAAGGCGGCATGGACATCGAAGAAGTCGCCCACAGCACGCCCGAGAAGATCATCAAGGTCTTCGTGGACCCGCTGACCGGCCTGACCGACGCACAAGGCACCGAGCTGGCAAACGGCATTGGCGTACCGGCTGCATCTCAAGCTCAAGCCATTGACGTATTCAGGAAGCTCTATCAGGTCTACATGGACACCGATTCGTCGCTGGCCGAGATCAACCCGCTGATTCTTGAAGGCAACGGCAACATCAAGGCGCTCGACGCGAAGTTCAACTTCGACAGCAATGCGCTGTTCCGTCACCCGGAGATCGTGGCCTACCGTGACCTCGATGAAGAAGACCCGGCCGAAATCGAAGCCAGCAAGTTCGACCTCGCCTACATCCAGCTCGACGGCAACATCGGCTGCCTGGTGAACGGCGCGGGCCTGGCCATGGCGACGATGGACACCATCAAGTTGTTCGGCGGTGAGCCGGCCAACTTCCTCGACGTCGGCGGCGGCGCGACGGCCGAGAAGGTCACCGAAGCCTTCAAGATCATGCTGAAGAACCCGAAGGTCAAGGCGATCCTTGTCAACATCTTCGGCGGCATCATGCGCTGCGACACCATTGCCGAAGGCGTGATTGCCGCCTGCAAGGCGGTCAATCTGAATGTGCCGCTCGTCGTGCGCATGAAGGGCACCAACGAAGACCTCGGCAAGAAGATGCTGCAGGAATCCGGTCTGCCCATCATCAGCGCCGATTCGATGGCCGAAGCCGCCCAAAAAGTGATGGCTGCCCTCAAGTAAGCGGAGCCACTAGGAACACATCATGAGCATCCTGATCAACAAAGACACCAAGGTCATCACCCAAGGTATTACCGGCAAGACGGGGCAATTTCATACCCGCATGTGCCGTGACTACGCGAATGGCAAAGCCGCGTTCGTGGCCGGCGTGAACCCCAAGAAGGCCGGCGAAGATTTCGAAGGCATTCCCATCTTCGCCAGCGTCAAGGAAGCCGCCCAAAATACGGGCGCGACCGTCAGCGTGATCTACGTGCCACCGGCAGGCGCCGCTGCAGCGATCTGGGAAGCCGTTGAGGCCGAGTTGGATCTGGCGATTTGCATCACCGAAGGCATTCCCGTCAAAGACATGCTGGAAGTGCGCAACCGCATGAAGCAAAAGGAAGCCAAGGGCGGCAAGAAGACTTTGCTGCTCGGCCCGAACTGCCCTGGCTTGATCACGCCCGATGAAATCAAGATCGGCATCATGCCGGGCCACATCCACCGCAAAGGCCGCATTGGCGTCGTGAGCCGTTCCGGCACGTTGACGTACGAGGCCGTGGCTCAGCTCACCGAGATCGGTCTCGGCCAATCGAGCGCAGTCGGCATCGGCGGCGACCCGATCAATGGGTTGAAGCACATCGATGTGATGCGTCTTTTCAACGACGATCCCAATACCGATGCCGTCATCATGATTGGTGAAATTGGTGGCCCAGACGAGGCGGAAGCTGCCGTCTGGTGCAAAGCCAACATGAAGAAGCCGATCGTGGGCTTCATTGCCGGCGTGACCGCTCCTCCAGGCAAGCGCATGGGTCACGCAGGTGCTTTGATTTCCGGCGGTGCCGATACGGCCGATGCCAAGCTCGAAATCATGGAAGCTTCGGGCTTCACCGTGACGCGCAATCCATCAGAGATGGGCAAGTTGCTGAAGGCATTGCTCTGATCCGCATCGGAGTCAGTCGTTTACAGGCCGCCTTTGGGCGGCTTTTTTGTCAGCCCTCGTGTCGGCCTTTGACGGTTGTGGAAACTACATAAGGCTTTGTGCGGCCGTCACTCGACAATGGCCATCGCTCATCAACGCAGAAAGAAAAATCAGCATGGACTTCAGCTCTGGCGTCATATGGGGCGCTTTTGGCGCCATCGTTGCAGCCAATATTCTCTTGTCGGGTGATAACGCGGTCGTCATCGCAATGGCCGCCCGCTCCCTGCCTCCGGCGCAGCAAAAGAAGGCCATCTTCTGGGGCAGCGCGGCCGCCATCGTGATGCGGATCATCTTGACGGTGGTGGCGGTGCAACTGCTGCAATTGCCTTACCTCAAGCTCATCGGTGGCGTTTTGTTGTTATGGATTGGCGTGCAGTTGCTGGTCGATTCGGAAGACGACGGCGAAGTCAAGTCGCACGGAACGATGGCCGCGGCGATTCGAACCATTCTTGTCGCTGATCTGATCATGAGCGTCGATAACGTTCTGGCCGTGGCCGGAGCGGCTGATCAGGCGCCCGAAAGTGCACGCCTGACTTTGTTGATCATTGGCCTCGGTTTGTCGATCCCGTTGATCATCGCCGGCAGCACCCTTCTGATGAAAATCATGGATCGCTTCCCGATCATCATCACGCTCGGAGCGGCGCTGCTGGGGTTTCTGGCTGGCGAAATGTTTGTCACTGATCCGTCCACCAAGAGCTGGTTCCACGCCAATGTCCCGGAGGCCGATTTCATTGTCGGTGGGGCCTGTGCCGTACTCGTGGTAGCGGTGGGCATGTTGATGCGTCGGCGCAAGGCGCCAGCGGAAAAAGCAGGGTAATGCCAGAGAGCATGCACTAGCTTCCTTGTGATACCGTCCTGCCTCACAAAATACGCTTGAGGTCTCTTTGGACGCGCCAGCAACAGTTGCTCAACTTTCCTGGCTGCGTCTGGCTTTCATCGCACTGGCGTTGGTGATCGTCTTCGCATATCAAGCGCTGTTGTTGAGACGGCTCAATTTGCGGCAAGGCCTTCTGCTGTCGCTGACATTGGCCTTAATTCTGGGCGCGGTGGGATGGCTTGTATGGCCTTCCAGCGCAGCCTTCGCGATACCTCTAGCTGCTCTGGCTTTTGGCCATGCCGGATTTGAGTTCGGTCGACGATCGATCGGCTCTTCATCTCCAGCCCTGCTTACCGAGCAGCTTGCCCAGGCCAGCATGGAAGCATCGGGCGCGTCCATGAACGGCCCCGATCGTTCCATGCTGGGTCGTTATTGCATCGAACGCGAATTGGGCCGAGGTGCCATGGGTGCCGTCTACCTAGGCCGAGACCCCAAGATCGGCCGTCAGGTGGCGATCAAGACCATGGCGCTGAGCCGAGAATTCGCCGGCGATGCGCTGGCCGAAGCTCGGCGCCGCTTCTTCCGCGAGGCTGAAACGGCAGGGCGACTGCAACACCCCGACATCGTCACCATTTTTGATGCAGGCGAAGACCAGGACCTTGCCTTCATCGCGATGGAATATTTACGCGGCGACGATTTGCAGGCCTTCACGCAGGCGCCTCGCTTGTTGTCCGTGCCCGTCGTACTGAATGTCGTTGCACGCGTCGCCGATGCTTTGGCTTACGCACACAGCCAGGGTGTGGTTCATCGAGACATCAAGCCGGCCAACGTGATGGTCGATTTGCCGACGGACGCCGTGAAAGTCACCGACTTCGGCATCGCCCATGTGGCGGACTCCAGCCGCACGCGCACCGGCATGGTCTTGGGCACGCCTTCGTTCATGTCGCCAGAGCAAATGTCGGGTCGCCGTGTCGATGGGCGCAGCGATCTCTATTCGCTCGGGGTCATGCTCTTTCAGTTGCTGACTGGGAAACTTCCGCACCGCTCAGATTCGATGGCGACCTTGATGCAGCAGATCGCCAACGAACCCGCACCCGATGTGCGCACCTATCGGCCTGAATTGCCTGCCTCGTTGGCATCGATCGTTGCGCTGGCACTGGAAAAGCGGCCCGAGCTGCGCTATCCAGGTGGGCAGCAGTTGGCGTCAGACTTGCGCGAGGTCGCGGCAAGTTGGATCGAAGTCTCCGGCAGTCCTCCACATGCCACTGCCGTGCAAAATCCCCCTGATTCCAGCGAATTCGAGGCAACCGTGAAATTGGAACGTCTGGATGCAGGGCACAATTCCGACTTCTGACGGGTTTGAAGAACTAATGAATCTCCCAGTGCTCGCCCACGCCATGTCGCTCGAATTCTTCAGTGCCACGGACACCGGCCGAGCACGCAACAACAACGAAGACTCGATCGCACTGCAGGAGTCGGCTGCGTTGGTTGTTTTGGCCGATGGCATGGGTGGCTACAACGCCGGTGAAGTGGCGAGTGGCATGGCCACTTCGTTCATCAAGACCGAATTGGGCCGCTGGCTGCAAGAGGCATCGAGCACCGCCTCTGACACCGATGTTCGCCGCGCGATGGACATCTGCGTGGACAACGCGAACCGCGCCATCTTCAACGCCGCCAATTCGAACCCGCAATACGCCGGCATGGGCACGACGCTGGTGGTTGGCGCGTTTCGCGAAGGCCGGCTGTTGATGGGCCATGTCGGTGATTCGCGGGGATATCGGTTCCGCGCAGGCCGGCTGATTCAGATCACCCACGATCATTCGCTGCTTCAAGAGCAGATCGATTCAGGGCTGATCACGCCGGAACAGGCCGCCTTCTCCAATAACAAAAATTTGGTGACTCGTGCCGTGGGTGTCGAAGACACGGTGCTTCTCGAAACCCACCTTCATGACATCCTGCCGGGAGACATCTACCTGCTGTGTTCGGACGGCTTGTCCGACATGTTGGATGACGACTCCATCGGGCGCGTGTTGCAATCCCATGACTCGCTGGAAGACGCTGGCCGTGCTTTGATCGATGCAGCCAATGACGCCGGGGGAAAGGATAATATCGCGGTGGTGTTGGTAAGGGTTCGCGGACAAAGCAGCGCGCCTCGCTCCTGGTGGCCGTTTCGGCGCTGAGCTCACCACATTGCCATTTCGACCTGCGGTGCGGGGTCAGGGACAAAAATAGACTGAGGTCAAAGCATGGGCAAGTTGGTCGTATCGCTCGACGGTGTCGTGATCAAAGAAGTGCAAGTCACCAAGGACAAGACGACCCTGGGGCGCCGCCCGTACAACGACATCGTGATTGACAACCTTGCGGTCAGCGGTGAGCACTCCGTGCTGCAAATGGTCGGCACCGATGTGTTCATCGAAGACCTCAACAGCACCAACGGCACTTACATCAACGGCAAGGCTGTCAAAAAGCAGTTGCTGACTCATAACGACACCGTTGAAATCGGCAAGTACAAAATCAAGTACATGCTGGACGACGGCACCGATTATGAAAAAACGATGATCATGAAGCCCGGCAGCGCGCAGCCGGCGAGTTACAGCCATGGCTTTGCTCATACGAAATCCCAGAATCCCAACTCCGGTTTCGGCAGTGCCGTTACTGCTTCGACAGCCGGCGCAATCAAGGTATTAAATGGTGCGGCCGCTGGGCGTGAAGTTCAATTGACCAAGGTGGTGACCACCGTGGGTAAGCCCGGCGTTCAGGTGGCTTCGATCACCAAGCGGCCGGGTGGTTATGTTTTCGCTCATGTCGAAGGCGCAAACCGCCCCACCATCAATGGGAACCCTTTGGTTGGTGACACCTTGCATTTGAAAAACGGCGACGTGATCGAACTGGCCGGCACCCAGATGCAATTCATTCAGACCTGATGAGACCCCGCTGCAGCGAAATGCCTTTCTGCCGCCGCTGAAGTAAAGATCTGCATGCGCGCATGAGAAGTCACATCGGCGAGCATGTTTTCAGGTTGATGCCGGAGTGCTTTGTTTCCTTGCGCTCCCTGGGAAGTCGGCGCAGCATGTGGAGCCACTCCTCCATGCTTGCCGCCCTCTGACCCCACCATGCAAGTTCGCGTTCTCGGATGCTCCGGCGCCATCGCCCAAGGTTGCCGAACGACTGCGTTCTTGGTGGATCATGATGTTTTGATCGATGCCGGCACCGGGGTCGGTGATTTGACGCTCACCGAGTTGGCCCAGATCGACCATATTCTCATCAGTCATTCGCATCTCGATCACATACTCGGCATCGGTTTGTTGGCCGACAGCGTGATGCGTTTGCGATCAGCGCAGGGGCGGGGGCCAATCGAAGTCCACGCGCTACCAGAAACTTTGAATGCGCTCCGAACGCATATATTCAATGGCGTGATCTGGCCGGATTTCACCCAACTGCCGAGTATCGACAATCCAGCATTGCGCCTGCTGCCCTTCTCTGTCGGCCAACAGCTCGTACTGGGCGGCAAGACGTGTGAAGTGCTGAGTGCCGTACATACCGTTCCAGCCGTGGGTATTGGGTTGAGTGGCGATCAGGGGTGGTGGATTTACACGGGTGATACCGGGCCAAACCCGGCGCTCTGGGCGCGCTTGGCGCAACTCAAGGTTAAACATCTCGTGATCGAAACGGCTTTCAGCGATGAGGAGCGCGAGTTGGCCGATCTCAGCCAGCATTTGTGCCCCGCCACGCTGGGCCGTGAGTTGGCTGCGCTCGCTGGCGTGGTTGAGGTGCATATCACTCACATCAAGCCGGGAGAGGTAACGGCTGTGATGGACGAGGTGATCGAGCTGGCCACTCCACATCGAGTCGCTGCGCTTCGGGCGGGTCAGATGGTGATGATGTGACTTGAAACCTTCTTGAGCCCTCGTGATTGATGATCCCACTGCAGCGGGACGATTGAGAAATCCATCCCGCTGCATCTGAATTCACTAAGCGGGCGCTGACATTTGTGTCACGCAACGCTTTCCTAAGCGTAGAGAGTTCTGTGCGGTGACCATTTCCGTCATCGAGTGCCCTGCCTGTTGTGGCCCTGATCTGAGCGTTGACCTTTTGCGTCAGATCAACCACCGAATTGCCTGCTTTTTCTTCAGATCGGCCATGGCACGCACGGTGCAATCAGTGACTTGTGTTCCAACCCCTCTATTCCCCTCAGGAGTTTCTATGAAGCGTAATATGCAAAAGGGTTTCACCCTTATCGAATTGATGATCGTCGTCGCGATCATTGGTATTTTGGCTGCGGTGGCTCTACCGGCTTATCAGGACTACACAGTTCGGGCCAAGGTTACTGAAGGTCTGTCGCTGGCCGGAAGTGCAAAGGCTGCCGTCGCTGAAAACGCCGCTAACGGAGCACAGTTCAAGAATGGCTGGACCGCCCCGGCGCCGACAAAGAATGTGGCATCCGTAGATATTGCCGACGCCACAGGTCAGATCGTTATTACGTACGCATCAACGATCGATGGCGGTAAAACTCTGATCCTGAATCCGATCGACGGTTCGTCGACTTCAGGCGCTGCGTTGACCGGTACTGCGTCGGGTTCGACCATCCCAACCGCTGGTTCTATCAGCTGGAACTGCAAGTCAGCCGGCTCGACATCGACCTATGTTGGTACGGCGGGAACGATTTCTGCCAAGTACGTCCCAGCTGAGTGCCGCCGTTAATCATTCGGCTTTGCATCTAAAGGAGGCGTCTTCGGACGCCTCCTTTTTTTCGTTTTGAATAAAAAGTTTGATGCGATCTCGTCTGTGCTTGTACCTGCCATGAACAGTTTCCAACCGGCGGTGGAAGAGGCCCTCCCCGCAGATCTCCAACAGTTACCTCGCTGGGCATCGATCGTCGCATTGATGGCGTTCATGTCTGAATGTTTGACAACAACACTCACCGGGCATTCGATGGCATTTTCGATGCTCGACGAGCGCACTTGGCTGGATGGCCTTTCGCTTTTCGGCAGTTTCCTTGGTGTTCCCGCGGCGATTTTGTGGATTGGTGGATATGCCTCACCCAGTGGCAGTTATGTCAGGATGGCGACCCTGATTGCGGGACTAGTTCACATGGCTTGGCGCCTTCATACCGGTACTTCAAATTCGATGAGTGGTGCGAGCGGTGCGCTTGTGATTGTTCTAGGGCCTCTGGGTGTTATCGAACTTGTTCATTCGCTGGTCAAGTTTCTGTGGTGTCGAGTAAGGCACCAATCAGTGCCCGCATGGCCTAGAACTTATTTATGGCTATCGTTATTGCTTGCTTGTTTGGGCATGGCAACTGCCTCTGCACTGGAGTGCACAAAGTATCTATTTCCTGCGACTTGGGATTACCACCTTTATCGAATTGATGCTGCTCTCGGCTCACTGGCCGCGCCTTTCGCCGCTCTTACCGCTGAGCAAGGGCCATGGCTGCAAACACTGGGAATCAGTTCTTACAACGCTCTTGTGGCAGCACTTTATGGCATCGTCGCGGTTGCTATGCGTCAAAGACGCATTCGTGAACTTAACGCCTGGCGGATGCTGGTCGTGCCGTACATGTTGGCCTTTTTGGCTTATGCGTGGCTGCCAGTTAGTGGGCCGCGCTACACCTTTTTTGATGGGCGTTTTCCTAGCGATCTGCCTGACCCGATGGGCGTAGCCGCCCTGCAAGTCATTATTCCGCCAGCGTTTCGCAACGGCATGCCGTCGATGCATCTGACGGCTTCGCTTCTTGTCTGGATGATGGCAGTCGCCTTGCGTAACCGTGTGACGGTGGTACTCGCAAGCCTCCTGGTCGCGGGCACCGCTTGGTCGACATTGGCGCTAGGAGAGCATTACGTTACGGACTTGGCCGTCGCCATTCCATTCAGTGCGTTCCTAGGTGGTGTCTTAATTCGACCGCAAATGTTGCGTGGCGGTTTGCGACGATCGGGCGCAGTCTGGCTTTGCGGTGTTGTCTTCTCCGCCTGGATGCTATCGCTGCGAATAGTGCCTGTATGGTTGTCGCTGCACCCGTTATTCGTGCAGGCTCTTTCGGCTGTAGGTTTAGTGGCTGCTTGCGTTGTATGGGGACAGATGGCAAGGCTGGTCAAGTCGATACCTAATATCGAGATGCTACCTGGCGAATCGCCATATCTGATATCGGCCATGGGAGTTGTAAAAATACCTGTATGGGTAATCGTGATCTTCATTATTTCAGGCTTTGCCGGTCTGGTTTATGAAGTTGTATATGCCAAGGCGCTGGCTGTAGCGTTTGGCAGCACGGCCATCGCTTCATATACAGTGTTAACTGTATATATGGGAGGTATGGCGCTGGGTGCGTGGATAGGTGGCCATATTGCAGACCAGGTCAAACAGCCTTTGCACATCTACGGCTTATGCGAGGCATTCATCGGCATATATGCGGCATTAACGCCTCAAATATTTAGTTTGATTCAATCAGTTTATGTCTCGCTGGCATTTGACGCCGTTCCTGATGCACCGTGGCTAACGACGTTGAGAGTAGTGCTCGGCGTTGTCGGGCTCGGCCTGCCCACATTGCTGATGGGCGCAACGTTGCCGCTCATGTTCAAGTATCTGCGCCAACGTGGAATTTCCAGCAGGGATGCTATCGCGCGGCTCTATAGCGCTAATGTCGTAGGCGCAGGGTTCGGTGCTGTCGCTGCTGGCTACGTGATGCTTCCATTGTTAGGCACCAACGGTGCGGCGAACACCGCTGCTGTGGTAAGCCTGATGGTGGCGCTCTACGCCATCGACCGCGCAAAGCAACCTGTCGAGCCGATAGCGGGAACCCCGCGTTTTAATTCGCAAGTTTTTCCAGCCGCTGCGGACGTTGAACGGGCGCAGGTTGATAAGGTATCTGGCCTGACAGCCTTCGGCGTTCTCTTGGTTGGCGGCGCGCTAACATTGGGTCTAGAGATCAATTCCATGCATTTACTCGCGACTGTGGCAGGTAACAGTGTCTATGCTTTCGCGTTGATGCTCGGTACTTTCCTCACCGGACTGTCACTCGGTTCGATGGCCGGACAACGCTTGCTCACCAGTTTCAGGCAACTGGATGTCGTGTCTTTCGCTCAATACGGGCTGGCTGCCAACATCGGACTCACAGCCTTCTTGTGGGATCAGTTACCTTCCTATTTTGGAAGTTTCGGCGGCTATCCCCTACCTATGAGTTTTATGGCACGAGAAGCCATTAGGGCATTGATTTGTATGCTCGCAATGATACCTACGGCATTCTGCATTGGCGTTAGTTACCCTGCGGCGATGAGCTTGGCCGTCGACTGGCTTTCGCCGGGCAGTGGCGCACGCGGTTTAGGCGTTGCCAGCGGGTTCAATACACTCGGGAACATCGTGGGGGTGCTGTTGGTTGGTTTCGTCCTGCTGCCTTACTTCGGTTCACGCGATGTCTCGATGTTGCTGGCCTCTACAGCCTTTATGTTGGGTTCGGTTGCACTGATAGTGAATTGGCGGGAGAGGGGACAAAGGCTTGGCTTTACGTCGGGTGTAAGGCCAAGCTTTAGTCTGCAAATCGGAGGCCTCTTGGCTTTATTGTCTATGGGCAGCATTGCACTAATGCCTAGGCAGTGGGATTTCAATGAGCTTGCTTCAGGTAGCAATGTCTATTTCTATCCTCAAAACTGGGGCACGGTGGTTGATCACGCTGAAAGCGTCGACGGCGGTTTGACATCTGTTGCTCGTAACAGTCAAGGCGTCACCACGCTTCTGACCAATGGGAAATTCCAGGGCAATGATTCTGTTGGCGGCGAAATGGTTGCACAGGAGTCTTTTGCCTTGTTCCCACTTCTACATACGCAGCAAAGGGAGTCTGCGCTCATTATTGGTTATGGCACAGGCATGACTACGAGGGTATTTCACGAAGCTGGATTTAGCCGCCTTGAAGTTGCCGAACTTTCACGAGACATCGTTAATTTGGCCAACAAATACTTCCCTAAAATAAATCGAGGTGTAAGTGGTGCGGCGGGAGTTAATGTACGCTACACCGATGGCCGCAACTACTTGCTGACCCAGTCACACCAATTCGACGTAGTGAGCATTGAGATTACAAGCATTTGGTTTGCAGGCGCGGCGAATCTCTATAATCGCGACTTCTACTCGCTAGCTAAGAAGCGTTTGCGCCCGGGCGGAGTCCTCCAGCAATGGGTTCAACTACACCACATGAAACCAATCGACCTCATCTATGTCATAGGTTCGGTGCGATCGGAATTTAAATATATTTGGCTGTATGTTAGAGGCGGGCAGGGCATCATTGTTGCATCAAACGACGACGATGCTGCGCAATATCCTGGAATTAGTGCGCTAGCTGTTGGAGTTGATCGCACAGACGAGCGTCATCCAAATCAATTGCGCAGTCATTTATTGTTGTCTCCAGAAGGAGTTGACAAATTAATTACTCGATTTGATCCAACTCTTTCAGTTTTTGTGTCAACTGACAAGAATTTATATTTGGAGTACTCAACCCCAAAAGGGAACGTGCTTAACGATGTGGTTGAATCGAACGTCAAATGGCTGTCTGGGTTCGAACCAGTTCATTCTAAATGAAGCACGTCACCTTAAATTCGCATGTATAGAAATACGAAAGCCTCCATTCAGATATGGTTAGTTTTTTTTAGCAGTATTGCTATTTGCGGGCCAGCAGGGCTCGCACTTAATATTTCGCCTTCTGCCACTTTCGCTAATCAAGTCGTAGCTTTGATTGGCTGGGGAGCTTTTTTTGCATTGGTTTCACTAAGTTTGGATTCCGTCCGCCTCGTAGATCGACGGAGTCTTGTGCCTATGGTGATTCTTTGGGTATCACTTTTGTTTGCAGTTGGAGCTTCATATTATATTCAACAGTTCCCATCGACTTTGACCTTGTCAGCACTCGGATTGCTCCTTGGTGCAGGTTTGGTAGTGTTTGTTGGTCGTATGAATGATAAAAATAAATTGGGTCAACTTGGATTTAGGGCCATATGTATAGCAATGGTGGCGGCAGGTGGTTTTAGCGTGGCTCTGGCGTCTATTCAAATATTTTCTCCTCAATTGTCTGATGGAGAGTGGATTGCACATGCCGCAACTCCGGGGCGTGCCGGTGGCAATCTTCGACAGCCTAACCACTTGAGTAGTTTGCTTCTTAGTTCTATATCCGCATGGATTTTTTTACATGAAGTTTGTATAGAAAAAACTAGGCCTTTCGCGTTGATGGTCTTGCGTCTTGCTTCAGCTGCATTAATAAGTATGTTGCTCTTTGGCGTGGTTTTAACTGTGTCGCGCACCGGAACCGTGTGTGTGGTATTTCTTGCACTATGGGGAATTGTCGATAAACAGCTATCTCGATATACGCGCGCTCTGCTATGGCTTGCGCCAATGATTTACAGTCTTTGCTGGCTTGGTATGAGTGAATGGTCGCAAATGGTGGCCCATCAATTTGCTGGCGGGTCCCAATTGCATAAGACCGACCTCTCCAGCTCGCGATTTGGAATCTGGAGCAACACGCTCTCCCTGATTGCTCAGAATCCATGGTTTGGTGTGGGATGGGGAGAATTCAATTTTGCCTGGACGTTGACACCTTTTCCCGGCAGACCGCCTGCTTTTTTTGATCACACCCATAATCTGGTATTGCAGTTTCTGGTGGAGTTGGGTATCCCCTTGGGTGGTGCTGTATTGGCTTTGTTGGGATACGGGTTGTGGAAAGCATTTCGTGCTTGCCTGATCACTACCGATTCATCGGGTCCGATGGTTCGCACGGCCTTTGTGATGGTATCGATGATGGTCATCCACAGCATGCTGGAATATCCGCTGTGGTATGCCTATTTCCTTTTGCCCACTGCTTTTGCGTTTGGCATTTGCCTGGGGCACAGTGAACCAAAAAAATCGGAATCTGAAGAAGTTAGGGAAACAACTGAAGTTAACCCATCGGCCTACGCCATATGGACCCGCCGCGCGCTGCTGACTGGCTCAGCCGCAATGGTCATCGGCTCCATCTATTCAGTGTTCGACTACATGAAGGTCTCACAGATATTCGCGCCTTCCGCCAACGCCCCGCCCCTTTCAGTTCGCATCGCCGAAGGCCAGCGCAGTATTTTCTTTGCGCACCATGCCGATTATGCGGCGGCGACCACGGCGGCGCATCCTTCGGAAGTGATGGATTCATTCAAGCGGGCCACGCATTACCTGCTGGACACGCGTTTGATGATGGCTTGGGCGAAGGCTTTCAATGAATCGGGTGATGTCGAACGGGCGCGGTATATCGCTGCGCGGCTGAGGGAGTTTCACAACGCGCAGTCGGATGATTTCTTTGCGGAATGTGATTCACCGCGAGAACCGGGCGAAGCACTGCCGTTTCAGTGCACGCCGCCGACGAAGCAGTTCACTTATAAAGATTTCAGGTAAAAGGCGGCGGCGCTGGCTGTCTCGCTATCGAGATACCCCAGCGAAATACTCAAGCGCGCGGTCAACTCAAACCGCGGCCACCCAATCCCCAGACTTCCCACCGTGCTTCTCCAGCACGCGAATCTCGCCGATCACCATGCCGCGGTCGGCTGCCTTGCACATGTCATAGATCGTCAGCAGGCCGATTTGCACGGCGGTCAGCGCTTCCATCTCGACGCCGGTGCGGCCTTGGGTTTCGACCTGCACCGTGCAGCGCACTTGCGAGGCCGCTTCTTCCAGCTCGAAGCTGACGGTCACGCGCGTGATCGGCAGCGGGTGACACAACGGAATCAACTCGGCGGTGCGTTTGCTGGCCTGGATGGCGGCGATGCGGGCGATGCCTATCACGTCGCCTTTTTTGGAGTTGCCGCTTTGGATCAGCGCCAAGGTAGACGCTTGCATGCGGATCACGCCGCTGGCGCGCGCGATTCGATGGGTCTCCGGTTTGGCCGACACGTCCACCATGTGCGCCTGGCCCTGGGCATCGAAATGCGTCAACGGGCTGGTGATCTCGGATTCCGGAGGTGTGGGCATGGGCGGGGAGAAACGACGCGGCAACAGGGCGCTGGCATCATAGCGATGGCGTTCGCCGCGCCGGCCGAACTTTTGGCCGCGGGGCTGTGTCCAACCTCGAACCGCCGGTACTCGCCTTGAACCTTGCCTCCCGCTTTCCTCGCCTCCAACGCTGGGTCATCAACGTGTGTGCGGCATCGCTGCTGTGGCCGGCTGCGCTGCCTGCGGCCTTTGCCGAAGGGCAGTTGCCGTCGCTTGGTGACTCGGCCGCCGAAGACCTGAGCATCGGTGCCGAGCGACGCATCGGCGATCAGATCATGCGCGACATCCGCCGTGACCCGGACTACATCGACGACCCGGTGCTCGTCGAATACCTGCAGTCGATCTGGCAACCGCTGCTGGCGGCGGCGCGCGCGCAGGGCAACATCTCGCCCGACATCGACCAGCGTTTCGCGTGGGAGCCGTTTCTCGTGCGTGACCGCACCGTCAATGCCTTCGCGTTGCCGGGCGGCTTCATCGGCGTGCACCTGGGCTTGATTTCGCTGACGGCCACGCGCGACGAGCTGGCCTCGGTGCTGGCGCATGAGATGTCGCACGTGACGCAGCGGCACATTGCGCGCGGCATTGCGATCAGCAAGCGCCAGTCGATCCTCGGCTTGGCCGGGATGATTCTGGGCATCTTGGCGGCGTCGCGCAGCAACCGTGTTGATGGCGCGAATGCCATCTTCACCGGCAGCCAGGCGGTGGCGGCGCAGGGGCAACTGAATTTCTCGCGCGACATGGAGCGTGAGGCCGACCGCATCGGCTTCGGTGTGTTGACCAAGGCGGGCTTCGCGCCGGGCGGCATGGCGGCGATGTTCGAGCGGCTCGATCAGTCGTCGCGCTTGAATGACAGCGGCGGCTTTCCTTATCTGCGCACCCACCCGATGACGACCGAGCGCATCGGCGAAGCGCGCTCGCGCCTCGGTACGGCCGCGCCGGTGGCGCCGGTCAGCGTGCTGGGCCACACGGCGGCGCAAGCCCGCGCGCGGGTGTTGATGGACACGCGGGTCGATGCGCTGCGCCGCTGGCAGTCGTCGGAAGCCTCGGCCACCGCGCCGGTTGCGGACAAGCTGATGGCCGCGTACTCCAGCGCGTTGGCATCGACGCTGTTGCGCGACTGGGCCAAGGCCGACACCGCGTTGCAGACGGCGCTCGGCCTGGTGCGCGGCAGCCCGCGCAATGACCTGATGGCCGAACGCGAGGTAATGCTGCTGCAGGTGCAGTCGCTGCTGGAGCGGGGCGATGCGCCGCATGCGGCCGAGACGCTGAAGCCTTACCTCAACGCGAGCGGCGCCACGCCATCGCGCGCCATCATGATGATGGCGGCTCAAACCGAGGTCGCGATGCCGCAAGACACCGCAGGCATCAAGCGCAGTGCCGATGAGCTGCAGACCTGGACCACGCTGAACCCGGCCGATGCCGGCGCTTGGGTGCAGCTGGCCCGCACCTGGGAACTGCTCGGCCAGCGGCTGCGTGCGTTGCGCGCCGAGGCCGAGGCGCGTTACGTGGTGGGCGATCTGACCGGGGCGGTCGATCGGCTGCGCGCCGGGCAGCGCCTGGCGCGAGGCAGCGGCACGGTCGATTTCATCGAGGCTTCGGTGATTGAAGTCCGGCTGCGCGACATCGAGATCGAACTGCGACGCCGCACCGCCGAAGAACGTACCGATGGATGAAAGCCGCCGCGCTTTCTGAAGGTTAGCTGCCTTATCCTTGCCTGATAAATCCATCACAGGCAGGGCGGCATGAACATCTCCATCCAGCGCGTCGGGCACCTTGCCGCGCTCGTCACATCGTTGGTCACGGCGCTGACCGCGGGCACGGCTGGTGCGGCCACGGTCACGAGCATGAGCCCACAGGGCGAGATCGCCGAAGTCCGGCAGATCACGGTCAAGTTCTCGGAAGCCGTGGTGCCCTTCGGTGATCTGCGCCTGCCCGACCCGTTCAACCTGAGTTGCGAAGGGCCGGTGCCCAAGGGCTCGGGCCGTTGGGCAACCGATCGCGTGTGGGTCTATGACTTCCGCGAGAACCTGCAGCCGGGCACGCGCTGCAGCTTGAAGCCGCGCACGGGCTGGGCGCCGTTGAACGGCACATTGACGGGCAACACCCGCTTCAGCTTCAACACCGGCGGGCCGTCGATCGAGACATCGGAGCCGGGCGATGGCAGCCGCATCGAAGAAGACCAGAGCTTTCTGCTGCGCCTGACCGGCCCGGTGGTCGAGGCGACGGTGCTGGCGCATGTGGCCTGCGAGGTCGATGGCCTGGGCGAGCGCATGCCGGTGCGCATCGTGACCGGCGCGGCGCGTGACGACGTGATCCAGGCGCGTGGCCAGCAGTCACAGGCCGAGCGCTGGTTGTTGCTGGCCTGCCAGCGGCCATTTCCGCCTGACGTGGGCGTGCGCCTGATCTGGGGCGAAGGGATTGCGGCGCAAGCCAATCCGAAGATCGTCACGAGCCAAGCTCAGCGGCTGAGCTTCAAGACGCGGTCCGCGTTCGTTGCCGAATTCAGCTGCGAGCGTGAAAAGGCCGATGCGCCTTGCCTGCCGATCCGGCCCATGCGGCTGCAGTTCTCTTCTCCAGTGGCGCGCTACGTGGCGGCGGGCGTGCGGCTGAAGCCGGCTTCAGGCGCGGCGCTGGCACCCGAGTTCGACAAGGACGATCAGTCGACGGAGGTCAGCACGCTGCGCTTTCCGACGCCGCTGCCGGAATCGGCCGCGTTAACGATCGAATTACCGCGCGGCTTGAAAGACCTGTCGGGCCGGGTGCTGTCGAATGCGGCGCGCTTTCCGCTGAAGGTGGCCACGGGTCTCGCGCCGCCGATCGCCAAGTTCGCGGCCGCGCCATTCGGTGTGATCGAACTCAACGCCGATGCGATGCTGCCGGTCACGCTGCGCCATGTGCAGGATGACCTTCGCCCGGCCGCGAAGGCCGGGGTGAACCCCGGCGCGGTGCGCATCAAGACGCTGAGCAGCGATGCCGAGATCCTCGCCTGGTACCACCGGCTGGAGCTCTTCCATGAAAGCGAGATCAGTGCTCAGCGGGCCGGCCTGCCCCCGTCCGAATGGGAGGAGACCGAACGAGTTTCCGAAGGCAAGGGGCGCACCCGCCTGGTCAGGCATCCGCGCTTTGTGCCAACGCGCGAACTGAGCCTGCTCAACAAGGACGCCGGTGCGCGCCGGCTGGACCTGCCGCAACTGCAGGGCGGCGACCCTCGGCCTTTCGAGGTGGTGGGCATTCCGATTCCAACGCCGGGCTATCACGTGGTCGAGATCGAATCGAAGCGGCTCGGCGAAGCGTTGCTCGACAAGAAGGCGCCAATGTTCGTGCGCACCGGGGTGCTGGTGACGAATCTGGGCGTGCACTTCAAGCTCGGCCGCGAAAACAGCCTGGTCTGGGTGACGACGCTCGACAAGGGCAAGCCGGTGGCCGATGCCGAGGTGCATGTCAACAGCTGTGACGGCAGGCTGCTGTGGAGCGGGCGCACCGATGCGCAAGGCCTGGCGCCGATCAAGGCTTTGCTGGACGAGACCGGCAGCTGTTCCGGGAATGACGGCGCTTATTTCGTCACCGCTCGCAAGGCCGATGCGCGAGGCGCCACCGATGTGGCGTTCGTCTTCAGCGGCTGGCAAAAAGGCATCGAGCCGTGGCGATTCAATCAACCGATCAGCGCCGGCGCGCAGCCGAGCGTCGTTGCGCACACGGTGTTCGATCGCAGCCTGTTGCGCGCTGGCGAGACGGTGTCGATGAAACACTTCCTGCGCCGCGAGAGCTCCACCGGCCTTGGTGAATTGCCGACCGCCGATCTGCCGACGCGCTTAAAGATCGTGCACGCCGGCACCGGTGAAGCCTTCGAGCAGCCGTTGAGCTGGAACGGCGCACGCAGCGCGTCGTCAAGCTGGAACATTCCGGCCGCCGTCAAGCTGGGCGTCTATGAGGTGACGCTGGAGCGTGAGGCCAGCAACGGTATTCGCCGGCAGAGCTGGTCGAGCGGCAGCTTCCGGGTTGAGGAATTCCGCCTGCCTTTGGTCGATGCACGGGTCGACGGGCCGAAGCAGGTGCCGATCAACCCGCGCGAGTTGCCGATCAGCGTGCAGCTCAGCTATTTTTCCGGTGGCGGCATGGGCCAGGCGCCAGCGCGGGTGACAGCGCTGCTGCGTGAACGTGGCACGTATTTTCCAGGTTATGACGAATTCACCTTCGCGCCGCCGAGAGATGCATCTTCTTTTGCCCAGCCTGACGAGGCGCACGCCGATGTCGACGGCGCCAAGCTGATTGTCGACAAGCAGGCCCTGACGACCGACCGCAACGGCGCGGCGACCGTCGCGCTGAAAGACCTGCCGGTGCTCAAGCGGCCGGCCGAGCTGGTGACGGAGCTGACCTTCAACGACCCGAATGGCGAGGTGCAGACGGCCTCGAGCCGCATCGCGCTGTGGCCGAGCGCGGTGGTGCTGGGCGTGAAGGCCGGCGCATGGGCGAGCAGCCGCGGGCAGGTGAAATTCCAGGCGCTGGCGCTCGATACTTCCGGCCGTCCGATCCAGGGCCAGAGCGTCGAAGTGCGCGGCCGGCTGTCGCAAGTCATCAGCACACGCAAGCGCATGGTCGGCGGCTTCTATGCCTACGACAACCGCACCGAGACCAAAGATCTGGGGGCGCTCTGCGGTGGCCGCACCGACGACCGCGGCCTGCTGCTATGCGAAGCCACGCTCGAGTCTGCTGGGCAGGTCGAGCTGATCGCGCAAGCCAAGGACGGGCAGGGCAACTCGACGCAAGCGGCGTCCAGCGTGTGGATCACGAAGCAGGGCGAGCTGTGGTTCGCGCAGGACAACGACGATCGCATCGATGTGCTGCCGGAGAAGAAGAGCTACCAGCCCGGCGAGACCGCGCGGCTGCAGGTGCGCATGCCTTTTCGCGAAGCCACCGCGCTGGTGGCTGTGGAGCGAGAAGGCATCATCTCGACGAAGGTCGTGACCTTGCGCGGTGACGACCCGACGGTCGAGCTGAAGATCGACAAGGCCTGGGGGCCGAACATCTTTGTCAGCGTGCTCGCCTTGCGCGGGCGCATCCGCGAGGTGCCCTGGTATTCGTTCTTCACCTGGGGCTGGAAAGAGCCGCTGAACTGGGCGCGCTCGTTCTGGTACGAAGGGCGCGAATACCAGGCGCCGACCGCGATGGTCGACCTGTCGAAGCCGGCCTTCAAGCTGGGCGTGGCGGCGCTGAAGGTGGGCATTGCCGAACATGAGTTGCAGGTCAGCGTGGTGGCAGACAAGCCGCAATACACGGTGCGGCAACAGGCCAGCGTGCGCGTCAAGGTGCTGCATGACGGTCAGCCGATGGCCGGTGCCGAGATCGCATTTGCGGCGGTCGACGAAGGCCTGCTGGCGCTGAGCCCGAACGATTCATGGGACCTGCTGGGCGCGATGATTTCGCAGCGCGCCTGGGGCGTGCAGACCAGCACCGGCCAGAGCGAGATCATCGGCAGGCGCCACTATGGCCGCAAGGCGCTGGCTGCGGGCGGTGGCGGAGGCAGCGGCAATGCGACGCGCGAGCTGTTCGACACCTTGCTGCTGTGGAAGGACCGCGTGGTGCTCGATGCGAAAGGCGAAGCGCTGATCGAAGTGCCGCTGAACGATTCGCTGACGCGTTTCAAGCTGGTAGCGATTGCCGATGCCGGCGTGCAGCGCTTTGGCACCGGCAGCACCAGCATCCGCGTGACGCAGGATCTGCAGATGCTGTCGGGCCTGCCGCCGCTGGTGCGTGAGGGCGACCGCTTCGCCGCGATGATGACCTTGCGCAACACGACGAAGCAGGAGATGAAGGTGCGTGCGCAACTGAACGGCACGGTGAACAGCTCGCCCGCCACGGCCACTTCGCGCAGCGGTGAGGTCACGCATGCACCGCTGGCGCTGCCACCGCAAGAGCTGGTGCTCGGGCCCGAGAGCGCGAAAGAAGTGGTGTGGCCGATCGACGTGCCGGCCGAGGCCTTCAGCATCACCTGGGAGGCCGAGGCCGAAGCGCTGGGTGGGCCGCCCGCCAAAGACAAGATCAAGGTCACGCAACTCGTCAGCGCCGCGGTGCCGGTGCGCGTATTGCAGGCCACCTTGCAGCAGCTCGATGGCCCGTTCAGCTTGCCGGTCCAGGCGCCGGCCGATGCGCTGCCCGAGCAGGGCATCAAGCGCGGTGGCTTGAACGTTGGCGTGCAGCCCAAGCTGACCGGTGCGCTGCCCGGCATTCGCCGGTTCTTCGAAACCTACCCGTTCATCTGCCTGGAGCAAAAGACCTCGAAGGCGGTCGGCCTGAAAGACGCGAAGCTGTGGAACACGGTGGCCAACGAACTGCCGACCTACCTCGACAGCGACGGCCTGGCGAACTATTACCCGCCGCGTGCCGAAGACGGCGCCCACGGCAGTGACCGGCTGACGGCTTATGTGCTCGCAGCCACCCACGAAGCCGGCTTCGAGCTGCCCGGCCCGGCGCAGCAGCAGATGCTCGAGGGCCTGACGGCGTTCGTCGAAGGGCGCATCGAGCGCAACTACTGGGCGCCCGATTCGGCCAAGGGCATCAACCTCGACGTGCGCAAGCTGGCGGCGATCGAAGCGCTGTCACGTTATGGCCGCGCGCAGCCGAAGATGCTCGGCTCCGTCCACATCAACGCCAACCTGTGGCCGACCGCCGCGGTGATCGATTGGTTCAACATCCTGAAGCGTGTCAAAGAGGCGCCGGATCAGGCGAAGCGGCTGGACGAAGCGCAGCAGATTCTGCGCAGCCGGCTGACCTATGCCGGCACCACGCTGAAATTCAGCAACGAGGAAGGCGACTTCTGGTGGTGGCTGATGGACAGCGCCGATGCCAATGCGGCGCGGCTGATCCTGGCCGTGCTCGATGATCCGACCTGGCGCGATGACCTGCCGCGCATGGTGGTCGGCAGCCTGGGCCGCCAGCGCGGCGGTGCGTGGCTGACGACGACGGCCAACCTGTGGGGCTCGCTCGCGCTCGACAAGTTCTCGGTGAAGTTCGAGTCGGTGAAGATCGCCGGCAAGACCACGGCCCAGACCGGTGGCGCGCCCTTGTCGATCGACTGGGCGGCGCAGCCCGAAGGCGGCGTGCTAGCGCTGGCCTGGCCTGACAAGGCCGATACGCTGACGGTGAATCAGGAAGGCAGCGGCAAGCCTTGGCTGACGGTGCAAAGCCTGGCAGCGATTCCGTTGAAGGCGCCGCTGCGCGCGGGCTACAGCGTGTCGCGCAGCGTGACGGAGGTCGAGCGCAAAGTGCCGACGGCCTGGTCTCGCGGCGATGTGCTTCGCGTGCGGGTCGAGATCGACGCGCAATCCGACATGAGCTGGGTCGTTGTCAGCGACCCGGTGCCTGGCGGTGCGACCTTGCTCGGCTCCGGCCTCGGCCGCGATTCGACCTTGTCGACGGCCGGCGAGAAGCGCGAAGGCAATGCCTGGCCGGTGTATGAAGAGCGCAGCTTCGAGGCTTTCCGCAGCTATTACGAATACATGCCGCGTGGCAAGCATGTCGTCGAATACACCGTGCGGCTGAACAACCCTGGCCGCTTCTCGCTGCCGCCCACGCGCGTGGAAGCGATGTATGCGCCGGAGACTTTTGGTGAGTGGCCGAACGAGGCGATCGAGGTGCAGCCGTGAGCTTTGATCCTGCCCGGCTGCGCCTGCAGCGCAGCTGGGCCTGGTACCGGGCGTCATCGCGTGCGTTGCGTTGCTGCGTTGCCACCAGCGCCTTGGTCATCGCAAGCTCAGCGCATGCCGTGCCGAGCTTTGCCGAGGTCAAAGCGGCTTACCGGCCCTCCGACATCGTCGTGTTGGATCGCCAGGGTGAGCCGCTGCAAACGGTGCGCATCGACAAGACCGTGCGCCGCCTGCCTTGGGTGGCGCTGGGCGACGTGTCGCCGGCCTTGTTGCAAGCGATCGTGCTCAGCGAAGACAAGCGCTTTCATGAACACAGCGGTGTCGACTGGAGCGCGGTAGCGCAAAGCGCCTGGAGCAATGCCTGGAACACGCGCACGCGCGGTGCGTCGACCTTGACGATGCAGCTGGCCGGCTTGCTCGATGACGACCTGGCGCGCCCGGCCGGCGGGCGCAGCGTGACACAGAAATTGAGCCAGGCCTACACCGCGACGCGGCTGGAAGCGCAGTGGAAGAAGAGCCAGATCCTCGAGGCTTACCTGAACCGGGTGGCCTTTCGTGGCGAGATGGTCGGCATCGGCGCGATGTCGCAGACGCTGTTCGGCAAGCACCCGAGCGGGCTGGATGCGCAAGAGGCGGCCCTCAGCGCGGCCTTGCTGCGTGGCCCGAATGCCGGCGTGGCCACGGTGGCTGAGCGCGCCTGCGGCGTGTTGCAGCAGCAAAAGCAGCCTTGCCAGGGCGTGACGGCGCTGGCCCACAGCGCGCTGGCACGGCGCGGTGGCATGCCGCTGGGCGAGCAGCTCGCACCGCATTTCGCGCGGCAGCTCGCGAGCCTGCCGTCGGTCGTCGGCAAACCCGCGTGGCCGAGCACGCTCGATGCGCGCCTGCAGCGGCTGGCGGTGTCGACACTGCAGCGCCATCTGGCCGAACTGAAAGGCCGCAATGTGGAAGACGGTGCGGTGCTGGTGCTCGATAACGCCAGCGGCGAGGTGCTCGCGTGGGTCGGCTCCAGCGGTAGCCTGTCGGGCGCGGCGGAGGTCGATGGCGTGATCTCGCGCCGCCAGCCCGGCTCGACGTTGAAGCCCTTCGTCTATGAATTCGCATTCGAGAAGCGGCTGATCACGCCGGCCAGCCTGCTCGACGACTCGCCGGCGCAGCTGGCCGCCGGCAGCGGCCTCTATTTGCCGCAAAACTACGATCGCGCCTTCAAGGGTTGGGTCAGCGCGCGCACGGCGTTAGGTGCCAGCCTGAACGTGCCGGCGGTGCGCGTCGGCGCGATGCTCGGGCCCGAAGCCTTGCTGAACCGCCTCAACGACTGGGGCCTGGCGCTGCCGGAATCCGGCGGCTTCTATGGCCCATCGCTGGCGCTGGGCAGCGCGGATGTCAGCCTGCTGGCCTTGACCAACGCCTACCGTGGCCTGGCCAACGGCGGCCTGCTGGCGCCGGTGAAGTTGCAGATGAAACCTTTGCCGAAGAAGGCGCCGAAGCGTGTGGCCGATGCCGAAGCGGTCTACCTCGTCACCGACATCCTGGCCGATAACGCAGCGCGGGTGCGCACCTTCGGGCTCGACAGCGCACTCGTCACCTCGGGCTTTGCCGCAGTGAAAACCGGCACCAGCAAAGACATGCGCGACAACTGGTGCCTCGGCTACAGCGACCGCTACACCGTGGGCGTGTGGGTCGGCAACGCCAGCGGCGCGGCGATGCACCAGGTCAGCGGCGTCAGCGGTGCGGCGCCGGTGTGGCAGGCGCTGATGCGTTATCTGCACCGCGGCCATCCGTCGAAGCCGCCGTCGCGGCCGGCCGGCGTGGTGCAGCAGCAGGCGCGTTTCGATGCCGGCCGTGAGCCGGTGCGCGATGAAGTGTTTCTCGCCGGCACCGCGCCGGGCGAGTGGCGAGCGGCGATGGCGGCGCCGGTGCAGCGCTTTGGCGTGGCCAGCCCGCGCGACGGCAGCATCTATGCGATCGACCCCGACATGCCGCCGCGCGCGCAGCGCATCACCTTCGAAGGCGAGGCCGGGCGTTGGTGGCTCGATGGCCGCTCGCTCGGGCAGGGCACGCGCGTCGCGTGGGCGCCGTGGCCGGGCCGCCATGTGCTGCGCTGGTCGGCGGCGGTAGGCCGCGCGGCGCAGACGGTGGAATTCGAGGTGCGTGGTGCGAACGTCAAATCGCAAACGGCGCCAAAGGCGCCAACGGTGCGCAGTCGTCCGAAGTGATTTTCGGCCTGGCGTTGCGAGCTCGATACCGTCATCAGATAGCGCTTCATTTGACCGGTTGAATGGTCGCTTGAAGTGATGGAAGAATCCGCGTCCTTCTTTGGCCCGCTTTGAATGGCCGCATCGTCGCTTCGCCCATGACCCGCATCGACCTCCACACCCGCCTGGCCACGCTGGCCGATCAAGACACCGTCGCCGCGCTGTTCGACGCCTACCGCCAGTTCTATCAGCAACCGAGCGACATCGCGCTGAACACGCGCTTCATTCACGACCGGCTGGCGCGCCGCGACTCGGTGATCCTGTTGGCGGAAAGCAGCGAGGGGCAGGCGCTGGGCTTTTGCCAGCTCTACCCGACCTTCTGCTCGGTCGAGGCGCTGCCGATCCAGGTGCTGTCGGATCTGTTCGTCGCACCGACCGGCCGGCGACGCGGTGCAGGCCGGGCGCTGTTGCAAGCAGCCGAGCGGCATGCGTCGCGCAACGGCATCGCCCGGCTCGATCTGACAACGGCAAAGACGAACCGGGCCGCGCAAGCTTTGTACGAATCACTGGGCTGGGTTCGGGACGACATCTTCTTCACCTACAACCGACGGGTTGCGAACTAACGGTTCAGCTGATCGCCGTATTCAACTGCCGACCAAGGTTCGGCTCCAGCGCGGCAGCACAAGCTTCAGCGCCACGGCCAGCAAGGTCGGGCCGACCATCGCGATCATCAGCAAGCTGACGAAGGGCCCGAAGCTCACTTCCATGCCATTGACGTTCAGCAGTCGCACGGCGATGAACAACACATACAGGTGGAAGAAGTAGACCGTGAAGCTGACTTGCGCGAGTAAATCCAAGGCTTGAAAGCGAAATTGATTAAAGCGCCTCAATATTCCCCAAAGCAGAAAGGTCAACAACATTTTCTGAATAAACATCCAGTCAATCCAGCCGGATGGATCACGCAACGAGGAAAGCGACGCCTTGCTGTAATTGCCGTGATGATCGGAAATAAAGAAATGGCCGACGATGAACAAGGTGACTGCGATGAAAAGCAGCGGCAAATAATGATCGAGCAAAGCTGTCACTGCTTTGTCAAATTGGTTGCAAAACATGCCCAGCATGTAAACCGGCAGAAAATAAACCGCCAAGGCCAGATTATGCCCATGGTTATAACTGGGCCGATGAATCAGGATGGACGCAGGAATCAGCAGAATCAAGGCCAGGTACGCCCGGGGGTGCCTGCTGAGCCAATGGAAAAAAGGCGACATCAGGTAGTAGATGCAGATCACCGGAATGAACCACAGCGCGTAGTTCATTTGGGAGCCGCCATAGATGAACAAAAACGCGATCTTCAGAAACAGCGGGCGCACGCTCGCATCGGAAACGTCTGAAAGAAGCGCATAGATGACGCCTGGCGTCGCTGCAATCACATACGGCACCAGCACATTCCGGAACTTCGTTTTTAAATAATCGAAATAGTGAAACTTTTCAGCGGCATGCTGGAAAAGATATCCCGAAATAAAAACAAAGATCAGCGTGGAATTGTCAAACAGGTCGAGCGCCCACTCCAGGCTGGCCGGGTGGGCATTCCAACTGAAATTCGTCACGCAATGCGTCGCCACGATGAGAAGTATCGCAATGCCTCTCAGGCGGTGAATATCGTTTCTAAAAATCATTTCCCACCAACGTCGTATATTTGTTGAGCGCAATTGTGTTGGAAGTAACCCTTATTTGGCATTGATGTTCTAGGGGGGCACGCTTCCCATTTATCGGGTAGTCAAGTGCGATGAGTCCATATCGACGCGCTACGCACCCCACTGCGGAAACTCACCTACCGGAACCGTCATAGCGAGTTGTTGAATTTGCTGCGCCAGACGATGGCGAATGCCGCGGTACTGCTGCGTGATCGCACGGAGCACCTCCTCTTCGGAAACGCTTCTCAACGCGGCCTGCACCTCTCGCCGGATCGCAGGCGTGGGCCACCTGCTGTCAATCACCGCCCCCGCTTTCAACTGACTGACGCGACGCGCAATCAGCATCTTTTCTGTGTCAGAGGGCATCATCAACTGCGGCTTGCCTGCCAGCAGAGATTGGCACACCAGGCTTGACGACCCGTAGTTCACGACCAACCGGCATTGCGTCAGCAAGCTGTGCAAGTCCACGGGGTGCGGTGAAACCGTGATTCCCTGTGAACCCCATTCGCTGATGTGGCTGGTAGTCGCTCCTGGCCAGGTGCAAATCACCCGCGCCTTCTCTTCGGCCAACACCGGCAGCATTCGCTGACATCTGCCTCGTCTCGCAGATAGGCGAACACCTTCGGACCTTGCTCGTTCATCGAGGGCCACGGCACCGTGACGACATGCTGAGGTGCCCCGATCGGTCCCACGTACACGCCGTCATGGCGCGGGCCGTAGGGGTCGGTTTCGGCGATGCAGTCATACCAGCGCAGGGGGCTCGCCAGCATTTCGCTTAAGAGCGGCTAACAAAACCGAATCAAAGAGCGCAAGCAAATGACACAACAAGC
>CAXTCD010000018.1:0-39079 GCA_964242145.1 uncultured Rhizobacter sp. | reverse complement strand
TAGCGAGAGCCGCTTCTTCGAAGACATCAAGATGGAATGCCCGGCCGCTTACGCTGGACTGCCGGGCTTGGCCTGGCAGCGTGGCGAGTCGGTGTTCCTCGAAGGTCTGGGCAGCTCCACTGGCTTTCTGCGCTCAGAGAGCGCAGTGAAGTCGGGCATCGATCGTGGTGGCCTGGCGCTGCCTTGTGCCTCGCCTCACGGCGAGGCCCACGGACACAGCCATGTACTGGCGTTCTTCTCGAGCAGCGCAGCGCCCTTGGCCGAACGTGTTGAATGCTGGGCGCCTGATGCAAACTTGAAAACGCTGCAACGCCAGTTAGCATTCGACAGCGCCGGTGGGCCGTCCCTTGCCGAGACCAGCCTTCCATTGCAAGCCGGAAGCAACCTCATTGCTGATGCCGATCTGAGCGGCGTGCCGGTACTGCGTGAATCTCCCGGCGAGGCAGGTCATGCCCTGGTCGCGATCCCGATCGTCAACGAGGGCAGGATTGTGGAAACGGTCGCGCTCTATTTCTCTTGAGCGCTATCTATTACTCACAAGTCAGTAACTTGGGAGACATCATCACTCTAAAAATCTATTATTGAAGCGGCTTATAGGCTATCCAATGTCGCCTAAGTTACTGACTTATGAGTAAGCGATAGATGCGAGCCGTCGGATTGAACTGCTGATCCAAGGGCAAGCTGCAGGCTTCTTCAACGTGGCTGATCCTCGCTGCGCGACAATCATTGCGCGGCGAAGGCCTGCATCAGGACGGCAAAAAGTCGACTGGCCAGTTGACGATCATCTGATCGACGTCTTTCGCACCGAAGTCGAACTGACGAATGCGCGCGAGCAGCTTGTTTTCCAGGTCGGGTGCGTGCAGCTCGCTGGAGACGATGCGGCAGTCGACCGCGCCGGAAGGCGAGATCTTCAACTCCAGAACCACCTTGCCTTGCAGCGAAGGGTCTTCGCGCAAGGCGCGGTTGTAGATGGCATAGATGGCGCCCTTGTTGCGTTCGAACACCAGCTTGATCTCTTCGATCGAACGCGCCGCCTTGCCGCCATTGCCACGCTGCAGCGTGCCGCCTTTGCCGGCGCCCGCGCCTGAGCCCGTTCCATTCCCGTTCCCCATGCCGTTCGATGCTTTGGAGCCACCCCCTCCTGCACCACCCCCACCACCGCCGCCAGCGACTCCTTCTACCAGTGTTGTGGCTCGGCCTGCCAGACCGCCGCCACCGGTGTCTCGGCTGTAGCTCGCGGTGTTGATGCCACCGCTGCCACCGGCGGCATTGGAGGTGATCAGTGCACGCGATGGGGTACCGGGCTCCAAGCCCGCGCCAACACCCACGCCGACACCTGTTCCGACGCCAGGGCCCTGCCTGATGTCCTGCTTCAACTGGACTGCCAATGGCGCACCGCGCAGTTCGGCCAGCGCATCTTTTGCTTCCAGCAAGCCGATGCTGGCCACCTTGCGACGGGCCGCGTCTATTTCGCCCGCCGGCTTGTTGGGTTGCGGGTTGCGCGCCTCCGGGACCGGCGCTCCTTTGACGGCTTCGACTTTCGGTGGGGGTTGAGTGGCGCGCGCAGGCTCAGGCTTGACTGCGGGCGCCTGGGGCTGAGCGGGTTGGATGGCCTCCAGCTTGGGAGGTGGTGATGGCGGGGCCGGGGGGACCGGCAGTGGAGCTTCCCGTTCCAACACGAGCTTGGCCAATCGAGGCGATACCTCTTGCGGCTGTGTGCGATCGACCTGGGGCGCGGGCATGAACAACATCAGCAGGCTTAAGAGCAGCGCCGCAATCAGCACGCGGCGCGTGATGCGGTTGAAGAGTGCATCGTCCTCGGCCGATGTGGCCCATGGCAGCACCGGGCTGCGAAACGACACCATGGCGGCGGCGTTCATGAGGCGTTCCTCTGGCGAACGACGAACGACACGTCGGAGAAGTTGGCCCGTGCGGCCGTGTACATCACCTTGCGCAGCAGCTGATAAGGGATCTCTTTGTCGCCCATGATCGTGACGGCCTTGCTCTTGGCTTCGTTCTCCGCGCGGATCAGTTGCTTGCTGGATTCGATATCAAGCTCGGCTTTCAGCGGTTCGATCAAATCACCGGGTGTGGCCATCACATCGGCAACCGATGCGATGCGGCGCCCACCGACCAGGATTTCAGTCGCGCTGATCACGAGCACCACGGTTTCCTTCGGCGCTTTCTCTGCTTCCGACATCGGCAACTGCACCGCCTTTGGACTGGGCAGCAGCTCGACGCCCGTGGCGTTCGACAGCAGGAAGAAGATCAGGATCGTGAACACATCGATCAGCGACACGAGGTTCATGTCGACCATCGTCTGATTGCGGTTCTTTCGCGCCGCACGTTTTTGCAAAGGCGACAGCTTCATGGCGCCCTCGTCGCTTTGCGAAGCGGCGCATCGCCGATCGAGATGCCCGGGAACAGCTCGGTGTGAAACACCTTCCCACCTTGCGACGACGTGCTTTCGCGCACCGCGTCCATCACCTGCACCAAGGTGTCGTAAGAGGTATTGGCCTCGGCCATCACCGTCGCATCGGCCTTGGTGGGGAAGCGCGCCTTGACCTGATGCATCACGGCCGACAGCGCCTGTACGTCCGGGCCGGTGGTGATGTTGGGAATGCGCTGGATCAGCCCGCCAATGCGGTCACCGACCTCAAGCGCATCGCCGCGAATGACGACTTCCAACTGCAGGTCATCGACCTTCAATTGCGCAACGCCAGACGACTGAGCCGGCAGCGACAGATCGATGACCGCGAGGCGTGAAAACACCGCCGTCGACAACAGGAATGGGACCAGCACGACGATCAGGTTGATGAACGCAGTGATCTCCAGATGCGCAGGATCTTTGCGCAGGCGACGAACACGCATGGCTCAACCCTCCGACCGGTGATTCGCTGTCAAGGTGCGGCCCGCTGCGATTGGCTGCAGCAGGAGAAATGAGGCGCCGCACATCACCGTGCTCCAGGTTGCTGCTCAGCCTTCAGGCGTTGAACCAGATTCAGGAAGCTGATCTTCGCGGCCTCCAACCCGTCGACGATCTCGCTGGTCTTGGCTTGCAGAAAGGCATGCACCAGCAGGAAAGGAATCGCCACCATCAGCGCGAAGGCGGTGTTGTTCATCGCAATGGAAATGCTGGCCGACAGCAATTCGGCCTTCTCCGCCGGGTTGACTTGCGCCACCGCCGTGAAGCCCTTGATCAGGCCGATGATGGTGCCCAGCAAGCCGACCAGTGTGATCACGTTGGCGAAGGTGGCGATGTAATGGGTGCGCTTTTCCAGGCGCGGCACGATCTCCATCATTCCTTCTTCCATTGCTGCATCGAAGTCTTCGCGCCGGCCGGGGCTTTGCATGCGCGTGAGGCCGTAGTTGACGATCTTGCCGATCGCCGCGTCTGATTTCGCGGTGATGTTCTGCACCTCTTTGAACCGGCCGCCTTGCAGCATCGGCTGCACCTGGGACCACAACTGGCGGTTTTCGCTGCGCGCACGGGTCAGGAAGATGAATCGTTCGATCGCGATGGCCAAGCCCATCGCCATGATCAGCAGGCTCGGGTAAATGAACAACCCGCAATCCTGGAAAAACTTCACCGCTGTTTGAAACGCATTCATCTCGATATCTCCAATGACGACTCTGTACGCAAAAAGGGCTGGGTCACTTGCCAGGCAGCGCCGCGGCGGTTGCCGGGGCAGCAACAGGCGATGCGGTTTTCGCCTGGATCTGGCTGCTGTAATTCACTTGTCGGCGAAACACGTCGCGGTCGATCGGCGCAAGGGTTTCATCGAGCACGCTGCCCACCGGGCGGCCTGACATTTCGCCGGGAATGGGCTTCTTCCACGGCACGATGTAGAGCACCTTGGGCAACTCACGGTTGCCGATGATCTGCGTGCGATCGATGTCAGCACGGTCTTGCGCAAGCGCCGGCGCGTTGGCGAGCAGCAGGGCCAAGGACATGGACATCAGCCGCAACGCAGAACGGAGATCGGGGCGAGGCATCATTCCTTCTCCTTGCGTAGGGTGGCAGCCGGACGCGGCTTGCGGTTCTTCAGGTCAGCGATCCATTTCGTGACCGTCGCATCGCCGGTGGGTGTCAGCGCGAGATAGCGCTCATAAAGTTCAAGTGCGCGTTGGCCGTCGCCCAGATACAGGTCGTGCAGGATGCCGAGATTCAAGCAAGGCGCCGCGTAGTTGGCATCAAGGGAGATGGCTTTTTCGTACGCGGCGCGGGCTTTCGCGAAGTCACCTTTCTGGCGATAAGCAATGCCCAGTTGGTTGGCATAGAGGGGTTGTTGTGGGCTGGCTTGCACGGCCCGTTCGAGTTCGGTCGCTGCTTCAGCCCACTTGCCCGCGCGGCCGTAAATAACGCCAAGGTTGGCGTGTGGGCCGCCGAGATCGGGGTTGGATTGGGTCAGCGCGATGAAGCCACGCTGGGCTTCGTCATTGCGACCCGCGCGCATGGCACGCAGGGCTTCATCGAAGCTGCGTTGAACGGACGCACTGATGGGAGGCGCCGCGTCGTTGCGCGAGGGGGCGGGTGCCGATGCACCAGGCGCTGCCAAACGCGGAGTCGTTCCGTTGCTGCCAGTGCCGGTGCCGTTGTTTGAGGCAGAGGCAAACGGCAATGGAATCGACGAGCACCCGGCGACCGCAGCGCCGATGAGAATCACCGCCCATGCTGCATCAGCGGATCGCATCGATCACCCCTTCGCTGCGTTCGGATTTTCCGTAACGTGCCGGCCTTAACTCGCGCAAGGCGGTGAAGCTGCGCTGGACCCAGCTGTCGTAGATGCCGGCTGATGCGCGGCGTGCGTTTACCTCATGCAATTCGATGGCCTTTTCCTCGAAGGGGTAGGCCTGCTCTTCGAGCATCACGTTGTATTGCTCGATCTCGGTCTTCGACAGCTTCTTCGGTCGCTCCGAGGCCAGCATGGCTTTGCCGAAGTCTTGATAAAGCGATGCGGTCTGGTAGGTCGCGGCGGTGGTGACATCGGCCACGCCATAGTCGGCCGCCACGGCATAGGCCTTCAGGGCCTCTTCCATCCGCGCCTTCTTGAGCTTGAGTTGTTTGGCCAGCGGCTCGGTCAGTGTGACCTTTCGGTAAGCCAAAGCGGCTGGTTCGGCCAAGGCCAGCGCGGCGGTGGCACCGAGATAACGCGTACGGGCGGTGCGCGCTGAACCACCGGACTGATCGGCTTGGTAAACCTCTTTCATCAAGGTCAGTTCGCGGGCCGCGTTGCCGTCTTCCTTGGCGATGCGAGCCAGCCGATAGCGCGCTTCGATCGATGGTTCCAGTGGCTGCGGATATTGCTTCGCATACAAGGCATAGACACGTGCGGCGGCGGCGCGTGAGCCACTTTTCTGCGCCGCCTTGTCGTAAAGCTCGGCGGCTTGCCACAAGCTGTCTCGCGCAAGCTTCGGGTCTTTCTGTGTCATGGCCGTGCGTTCCAATTCGCCAGCGGCCTGGGCCCAATTCCCCTTCTCGAGGTAAGTCACAGCGAGTTTGCGGCTGACTTCTTCCTGCAGCGGATGCTGCGGAAAGCGCTGACGGAAGTCTTCGAGCGTGCGTGAAGCGCCATCCCAGTCTTTCAGCGCGATCAGCGCGGCGGCTGCATCGTATTGCGCGGTCGCATGAACACCGGATTGCGGCGCCACGGTACCCACGCGCGAGAAGAAACCGACCGCATCACGCAGCCGCCCTGCGTCGCGCGCCTGTTCGCCTTGTTTGTAAATCGACGCTGCCTGCCGTTCGATGAGCGCCGCGCGCGATGGGTCTTTTTCTGGCGTCAGCGCCAGCACTTCGCCATATGCCTGCTGCGAGCGATCAAATGCAGCTTGGTCGAAAGCCGTGTGCGCAATCACCGTCCAGGCGACACGCCGTTGCGCGGGTGCCGCCGGCGGGTTCAGCGCCAACACCTGCTGAGCTACGGCTTCTGCGCGCTCGGTGTCACGCAAGGCGAAGAGTTTCTCTGCTGCATCGGTCAACACCGGCCCGGTCCGTGGATCGGTCGGGAATGCCTTCGCGAAGCGAAGCGCACTGTCGACCCGCGCACGCTGCAAGCCCGACAATTCGGCGGGTGCAGCGCGCTTTTCAAGGTTGGCATAACTCAGCAGTGCTGCGTAGCCTGCCTCCGCGCTTTTGGCATGCGCGGGGTATTGGTAAGCCGTCTTTTCGTATTCGCTGCCTGCATCCTGGAACCGGCCGTCTTCGGACAGCAACTCGGCCAGCAGGAAGTTGTTTTGCGAGGCCTGTGGGTCGGCGGGGAAAGATTCCAGATAACTGCGGTACCAGCGAACGGCTTCCTGGTAATCGGCCGTGGCTTTGCTCTTCTGCGCCGCAGCGTGATAGTGCCGAGCAAGTTCGGCCACATGGGTTTTGACCAAGGGCTGGGCCCGCTCCCAGCCTTGCGGGTTGGCACGGCGGAATTCACTGTGAATGCCATAGCGCGCCACATATTCCTTCTTCGCATCGAGGGCCAATGAAGCAAACCCCGCTTGCTCGTAGATGTCGATCACGCGTGTTTGCAGCAGGGGCGCCTGGGCATGCAGAGGAAAGCGGCGCGCAAAGGTGCCGAAGGTGTCAGCGGCATCCTTAGTGCGCTCCTGGCGAATGTAGAGCTCACCCAGTTGCTGATACACGCGGAACTCATAGGCACGCCGAACATCGGAGTCGATGTAGTTCGGAATCGACTCGGCGCCCTGAAGGTTCTGCAAGCACAGGCTGGTCACGCGGAAGGTGTCTTCGACCAGCTCGCGGTCGGCGCGCGACAGGCCGGGCAGGGTGTCGAGATCGCCATCGCCTTCGGACGTCAGACGCGCGAGCTTCAGATCGAGCACGCCGAAGAACGGGTGCAGCGCATCTTCCAGTCGGCCCAGCTTGAACAACGACCAGCCTTGCATGTAGAGCGAACGTTCGAGGTAGGCGTTGTTCTTGCCACCCGTCAACACCGTCGCGAAAGCCTGTTCCGACCGGGCGTAGTTGCGGGTCGCAAACAGCATCTCGCCACGCCTGAAGTTGGCTTCATCCCGATAGGCCGTTTGCGGAAACTGTGTGACCAGCGCATCGAGCGTCTTCAATGCAGCTTCCAGTTCGCCGCCTTGCTCGTAGGCGCGAGCGAGTTGATAGAGCACGCGGTCGTTGCCCGCATCTTGGGGATAAGTCCTTAGATAGTCCTGATAACGGGCGATGGCGCCGCGATAGTCATTGCCCGGTGTGGCGGCGCCATCACTGCCTGCGACACGCTTGTCGGCACTGTCCATTTCGAGATCGCCCAGACGGCGCATCGCCTCTGGGCGCTGTTGTGCTTTGGGGGCCGTTTCAAGGAAACGACGGTAGGCTGCAATCGCTTGGTCTCCATTGCCGGCCACACCTGAATCTTGTGACACAGTTACTTCGCGCCCGGAAAGTGTTTTCAGCGTTGGCTCTTCGGGCAAGGTGCGATCGCGTACGGTTGAGCAAGCCACGAGCCCGCTCAATAGGATGAGCGGCAAGAGCCACGTCGCCAGGCTAAGGCTTGCGCGCATGGTCTGGCTCTTTCTGCAAGCTCGCGCGGTCGTACAACTGCGCGACCGCAAAGCGCGCCTGGATCGTGTATTCGGTAAGCCGCTCTTTCTGGCGATCGAGTTCGGCCACAGCAATTTCTTGCAGGGCCTTGCGTTGTTCATCGCTCAGCGCTGCAACGCGTGGCATCAGCACTTGCAGCCTTGGGCCGAGCGCGCTGATGCGGGCACCGAAATCATCGAAGCGGATAGGTTCGTCGCGCTGCGCCTGTGCCAACGCCATGTCACGCTGGCGCGCTTCGGCGAGCGTCGCTTGGCTGGCTTGCATCGCCTGTTGCGTGATCCACAGGCGAGCGGGGAACTCTTGACCGAGTTGCCATGTCAGTGCGCCCGCCACCAGCCGATACCGCTTGCGCGCAGCTTCAATCTCAGGGCTTGGCTCGGCAGCCTCCAATGCGTCACGCACCCGCTGCAAGCGCTCCAGCAATTCGCGCTGCCGCTCATCGGCGAAGGCCGATCCATCGGCTTCGGTTTCCACTTGCGCCAGTTCTGTGGCGAGGGCTGTTTCACGATCCTGCAGGGCATTCAGGCCGATGTCTCCAGCGCGCTTGCGGATTTCGGGCAGGCGTTCAGCGAAGGCTTGGCGGCGATTGGCCAGCATGTCGCCGAACACGACGAGGCTGTCTTGCCAGCGCTCCAGGTTCTTGCGCAGGAAGTGCAAGTCGCGATAGTTCTTGAACGCTTCCTGGAATTCATGCTGCGCCAACACTGGCGCCAGATGCCCCGCATGCGGCATCTCGGGAAGTTCGCGGATGTTCCAGAACCAGCCCATCTCTTCGCCGGGGTTGATTTCCATCAAGCCCTCTACCAGCTTGCCTGCGCGAATGGCCGTAATCGATTCGTCGAGCCATGTGCGTTCGCGTTCGAATGCGGCGATCGCTGCGTTGTAGCCATCGAGCGATGGCCCGTAGGCCTTCAGCTCGGCCAACGCGTAGGGCACGGCGATGCGCGCTTCGAGCGCGGCCGCATCGCTGGCATCTCGCTGCACGAGCTCGTTCCACGGCACGAGGGCTTGCGCTGGCTGCTTCAGCTCGGCCGCGGCCCAACCGAAACCGAGCAGGGCCTTGTTAGCATGCATGCCGGTCAGGCGCACGCGCTCCAGGTAGCTGCGCGCAGCTGCTGGTTCATTGTTTTGCAATGCGTTGAAGCCCAGTGCCACGTTGGCCTGATCGCGCAGGCTGCGATATTCGTCTGTGCTGGGGCCTGCTGGTGATTTGCTCGCACCAGCGCCTGCAATGAAGGCGACGGGTGGCGTTGGCGAGCGGCCAATCTGGTCGAGTATGGCCGTGCCGCGTGTCGTGTCGCCACTTCTGATCAGCGCGATACCCAGGTTGTAGCGGGTATAGATGCCGGCCTCGGTCTGCATGGTCATGCCATCCAGAAAGTTGGCGGCTTCGGCATAGTCGCCTCGTGCCATCAGCAGATGCGCAATCAGCAACCCGCGGTCCTCTTCCAGCTCGGGTGGCAGATGGCCATTGATGCGATCGGCGGCATCGGCAGCTTCTGTCATCAGGCTGCGTTGATAGCGGATCTTGGCGAGATAGAACCAGGCACGGTCGCGCACCGAGGGTGTGGTGCCTTGATCGATCAGGCGAGTAAAGATCTCACCGGCTTCGCGGTGCAAGCCATATGACAGCAGCAGGCCCCCTCGCAGCAGCTCGGCTTCATCGCCATGATGTGACACGCGATCGAAATGCTGCGACACCATCAGGCTGGTCACGGCCGAGAAGTAGTGGTCTTGATAGAAATGAAAAAGGGTGTCGCCGTAATGTGGGTCTTTCAGTGCGTGCTTGGCCGGCGTTGGATTGGCCGCAGATTCGGCAGCTGATGCTGGCCCGACCAGTGCCGCCGCAGCCACTGCTGAGATGAGCAGCCGAAGCATTGCGCGCAATGAGGTCCGAAGCAGCATGACGTTTGTCTACCAGACCTTGACATCGAACTCAGGCTGCAGCTTTCCTGTGGAATCCTTGATCTGCAGCTCGATGTATTTCGGGTCGGTACTTTTCTCGAACTTCACAGTGGCGCCACGCTTGTAATCCCGCTCGTGCGGGCCGCCGCCAGTGAAGAACGCGACCAGCGTGTGTTCGCCAGCGCGCAGGTTGCCGACATAAACGCGCTGTACACCGCCACGGTGCAAGGCAGTCACTTCACCTGGGGTATAGAGGTAGCTGGTGACGAGCTTGTCGTCGAGCTTGATCTGCACTGAGTCGAGCAAGAACAGTTTGCCGACATCCATCGAGACGAAAAGCGCCACTTGGGTATTGGCCGGGAACAGCAGTTCTTCCTCAAGCACCATCAGGTCGCGGTTGAGGCGAATGACATCGCTCTTGACCTCTTGAATGCGGCTGTCGAGGCTATCGGTTGGCGCGCTTGCAGCGGCGGCGGGTAAGGCAGGAGCGCTGGCTCCAGCTTCGGGTGCGGCGACCTGAGCATGCGCGGCATGGGAGGCCACTAGCGAAAGGCTGGCCGCGATCAGCAGCGCGAAGGACACTCTGGCAAGTCGATCAAACATTCCCGAGCCTTTTAAAAAGTTGCTGACACAAACAGCTGAATCACATTGGCGTCGAACTTATAAAGGTCGCCTGTTCGCAGATCAGTAAAGTCGCTGAACCGGAAGCGCATCAACTCATAGGACAGATTCAGCTTGACGTCGTATTTGCCGGGTTCGTTGGTCACGGCATACGAAAGCTTCGTGCCAAGCGAAACGCTCTTGAAGGTGCTCAGCTGGCGATTGCGCGAGATGTAGGCCGTTTCAACGGCCGCGTTGTTGCTGTAGAACAGTGCATGGGTTTGCGAATAGACACGTACATACGCATCGGCCAGCCAGGCATCGCGGATGTATCGGCTGTAGCCGATTTCTGCGGTGTGGGCGCGAATGTCCCAGGTATCCCAGAAATAGCGGTATTCGGCCCGCACGGCACTGCGCGGCCCATCGCCGCTCACGTCACCGACCGCACTCAGCTTGACCGAACGGCTGCTGCGCGTGCGGGGAGCGCGCTCCTGAATGAATGAGCCGAACACACGGGCAACTCGATACGGGCTGCCCAGGAAGCCGCCATCGGAGACAGCTTCGACGTTCGCGCTCATCAACCAGCGTGGTGTCAGGATTTGCGTGGCGCCCAAGCGATAGCGCCAGTGATCGGCGGTATCGGAGAACTCAGGCGAATTCTTCTTGCCGACCTTGTCGTTGCCGTGAGTGAATCCCAAGCTCAGTGTGGTCATGCCGCCGAACACATCCTGCGAAACATTCAAGCTGGTACTGGAGGCGACATAGTCGGGTTCGGTACTGCGTGTGCTGGACAGCGAGACCAGCACATCTTGATAGGCGTAATCCACGCCCACGCCATATTCATGGCGGCGTTCCTTGAATGGGCTGGCCGTGGTCACGACGTCAATCGACGCATTGCTGACCATGTCGACGTAATACGTCCCTGACAGCGAAAGTGTGTCGGCCACTCGCTTGCGAACCAGCAAGGCCGGCCCTGATGCCGTCAGGCCACCGCCTTTGTAGCTGTGGTACATCACATCGGTGCGGTCTTCCGGAAGATCGACAGCTTGAGCATTGCTGGCCGTCAGCAGACTGCCCAAGGCGCCGACCGCGTGGACGCACAAAGACGCGCGCTTGCCGCGGGCACCGCTGCGACGTAATGCTGCGATCGCCTTCCAGGCGCGGTGCATGTTGCGCCACAGCCCCGATGCTCTCAGCCATTGCTTAGTTGCAGCCACAGCCGCCTCCTTGCACGCCGGTGGCCCCGCGGGCGCTCTCTCGCACCTCGTAGACGTGCTCACGGTGCTTGTCGGCAAGCGCATCGCGCCCCGGCCTCATGATCGGGTCAGCCAGGCGCTCACGCTCGTAAGGCTTGACCCAAGGTTCGATGGAAGCGCACCCCGCTTGCAGCAGGGCCAGCCCGATCAATGCCAAGACAGTCGGGCGAACGAATGCGGTGAGGCTTGGAGCGCGCAGCATGTTCATTCCTTCAACAAGTCGCGGATCTGCTTGTCATAAGTGTCCTCGTAACCATCGAGGTAGCCTCGATGCAGGTAGCGCACCCGACCGTTGCGGTCAATGACGACGGTCGAGGGCATCGACGTGAGGTCATAGAGTTGGCTAACTTTCTTATCGGAATCCAGCAACACCGGGAACTTGATCCCTAGCTTGGTGGCGACGTCGATGGCCTTGCGAGGGTCGTCGTCGATGTTGACACCCAGCAGCACGAAACCCGAGCCGCGGTACTTGTCATAAAGGCGATTCAAGTGCGGCATTTCCTTTCGGCAAGGTGCGCACCAGGTCGCCCAAAAGTTAACGAGCACGACGCGGCCACGCTGCTCTTGCAATCGAAGGTTCGGTCCCTGCGCTGCACGCAGCGTGAAGTCGGGTGCCACCGCATTCGGCGCGACTGGCGTAGCGTACACACAGGTGGCGAAGGCCAGCAAAAGAGCAGCGAAAGCACGCCGCAAAGGGAGCAAGGAAAAATCAGTTGAGCGGTTCATGCGAAGGCGCTGCGTCAAAAGAAGAAGGTGAGGCCAGTGGTTAACTCAAGGTTCTGCGTGCTCTGGCGCTTGCCGAGCAGATCCAGCGAAAAGATGTGATCGCGCATGTCGACTTGCAGAGCCGCCCAATCGGCCAGGAACACACGCAAACCGAGGCCGACGTTGAAGGTCTGTTGGCGTTGCTTGTCCCCCTTGATCGTGATCTGCGTCGTGCCTACGCCGCCGATGAGGTAAAGCGCTGATGCCATCGCCCGTTGGCGCCTGAAGAAAACCTCGCCGGGCAAGACATTGAAGCCGGCCGACAGGTTGTAGTAGCTCAGCTTCTCTTTGGAGTTGGTGAAGATGCCCCCTGGCAAGATCTCGCGAAAGTTTTCGTCGCTGACTTTGGTCTGTCCATAGACCGCTTCAACGAACACATCTTCTGTCACGTGATAGCCCAGGCGAACGCCCTTGACCCAACTCGCGCCGAAGTTTTCTGTGCTGTAGGTTCCAGTGAACAACCCACCCTCGAAATCGTTGGATGGGAAACGGGGCAGCTTGACGTCGCGCCGATCAATCTGAGGCACGATCACCTGTTCATTGGAAGGTGTTTCGCTGGCGGGTGGATCGGCCGCCAACGATGGCAGGCTGATTGCTGTGAGCAGTGCTACCACCAACATTGCCAGCCATCGATTCAGGGGTGCTTTGCGCATAGGGTGTGAACGTTGGAAACGTCAGAAGAAGAACGAAAGGCCGACCGTCAATGCGCGGTATTCGTTGGTGCGGTTGCCGGAGATGAACACGGTGTAGATCGTGTAATCGGTGCGAACCACAAAACGATCGCTGAGGTGATAGCGCAAGCCGACCATCGCATTGCCGAGGTTGGCGCGGGTGGTTTCCGCATCAACGAGGCTGGCATTCGGGATGTTGTTGAATTTGCCAACGCCAATCCCGAAGAACGGTGAAAGGCGGCGGTCTGCCATCGGCTCGGCCAGCACATTGAGATGCCACAACGTGGTGCCGGAGAACACGCCTTGCACTTGGCCGACGCTGCCTTCGAGTGAAAAGTTATCTCCGAGGCGATAGCTGGTCAAGGCCTTCAGCATGGGTTCCGACTTGAAGCGGCCCCAACCGGCGCCGAGTTCGACTCGCCGCTTCAGATAGTCGTCGAAAAGAACGTCACGAAACGTTTTCTGCGTACCTGCGTCGGTGAGCGTGGTTTCCAGTTGCTGGCGAGTGACCCAGCCCTCCTTGCCACTTGCGGTGCGCACCTTGAACCAATCGGTGTGCCGCAATTGGATGTCGATCCATTCGTCGCGCCCGGCGACATGAAAGATCGGAAAACCGCGGCCAGGCCCGGTGTGAAGTTCAATGTACGGGTCGGTCACCTTGACCCGTTCGACCTTCGAATTGTCTGCAGCTGATGTAGGTGCTGCAGTCATGCAAAGCCAGGCGGTCATGGCGCATGACAAAGCGAACGTGAGTCGACGCGGGCGGGTTAGGCACCGCTCAGCGAAAAGGGCCGCGGGTTCAGTCTTCAATTCGTGTTGCACGTTCCGGTTTTCGGATCGGCGGGCGTAAACATGCCATAGGTCGCCGTGCTGAATTCGTCCTGGCCGGCCGGAGCCGGGTGGCTGATCCAATATTGAATCAGCTTTGCATTGGGATCGTCGAGTCCTTCGAACACCAAGCCGCCGCCGTGCAGCACGTTGAGTAGCAAAGGCTTGGCGAGCAAACGGCTCTGAGCATCAGTGCCCAGCGTGACTTCGCCTTGCGCTGAATAGAAGTTTTTGTAGATGTCACTGGCGCGAATCGACTCGGGCGTGTTCGCCGCATCGCTCAAGTCCAGTAGCGTGGCGGCAGGAACAACGCGAAAGGCGCCACCGGTCCCGCTTTGCGTGTGATGGCATCCGGAACCGGCGCAGGTATTGACCGAGATTGCGCCGTTCTGATTGATCTGCAGCTGAGCAAGGAAGATCGGGTTGATGCATTTTTGAAAGTACGCGAATGACAGCTTCTGGCCCGTTGCACCGATCGGATTTTCGATCTTCGGCGGGTTGTTGATCGGGTTCGAGCCAGAGCCGCCGCAACTGGTCAGCGCGGCAGCAGCGGCCAGTGTGACGACCTGAAGTGTCCCGACTGGCTGACTGCGGCAGGTCATGGATTTGCGCATCCCGATTGAATCCAGCTGGCGATGGCGTTGTAGTTCGCACTGCCCGTTGCCAGTACGGCGGTGGCTTGCGTGTTTGCGCCAGCGGGGTGGGGAACCGTCGAAGGCCGCTTCAATAGGTAGTTAGAGGCTGGGTCGCAGGTGTTGGAGATCAGGGTCAGTGTCACGTTGAAGTCGCCCTCTGCATCGCCGGTCAGGACAAAGCGGTTTTGGTGGAACGATGTGCCTGCCGGCGTGGTCTGGTCGCTGCCTATTGCTTGATGACAACCTGCCGCGCAACTGGAGCGGAGTATCGGGTACACCTTGGCTTCAAAGGTCGCCTGATTCAAGGTCGAAAGCGTGCGCAAAGTTTGAACGCCGCTCGATTCGTCAAAGGGGTCGTTGTAGTACTGGCCGCCCAGGTCCATCCATTCGGAAATCACCCGTTTCTCGGCAGGGTTCAGCAAGGTGCCGTGATCTGACGCCGTCGACGGCGGGTTCGGATGAGCTGTCGTAGCGCTCGCGCCGGCATGCAGTGTTTCGCCAAAGAGGATTTCCGTCAGCCGACTCTTGCGGGCCTGACCCGCCGTGTTGAACATGCCAGAACTTGTTTCTACCAGCGCCGCACCACGCACGATGACTGGGACGCCATCTTCGATGCGTACCTTCGGCAGGCCAGTGCTTTCGTCGATCACCGGATCACCCACCAGCAGCTCTTCATACGACACGAGACGGCCGGTGCCGGAGGCAGCATTGCGCAGATCAAGCTTGGCTGAATCAGCATGGCAGTTGATGCAGGTGTTGGCACCGCGGTCGCGGGTCCAGATCGGCTGGATGTGCTGAGGGTAATTGATGATGCCGTTGGTGGGTACAGCATTTGGCAGCAAATCGAGCGAGGGATCGGCTTTTCCCGTTCCATCGGTGTTGCCGGTGTAGGCGAGCTTGATGGAGGGCCGGGCGATGACGCTGGCCTTGGTCGTATCGGCCCACACATCCTGGTAGTTCATGTCAGGCAGCAGGTTCAGCAACAACGGATCGAGCCGCGCGCGAGTAGATGCCATCGTTTCGCCCGACTGGTGCGCGCTGGCAAGCGCAGGTGTTAAGGCGGCGGGCATGTTGTTGACCGTGGCACCCGAGTTGATTGCGCCGCCTCGGCGTGGGCTGTGGCAACCGTCGCAGGTTCTACGCTCACCGGGGCGAACCTGAATCCAGTTGGTGTGGGTTTGGAAGGCCCGTCCTTTGGCGTCGATGATCGACAGCGCGATCGGCACATCGGCCGGGATCTGCAGCTTGAACGAGCCGTCCGGCTCGACCGGCGCATACCCGAGGATCTGTTGTTGTTCAAATTCGGTCTCGCCGATGGCTGACCGCAGCCCCATCGTGTTGGACGGTGGAGCGACTGCGCGGATCGCCCGGACGAAGCGCGCCGGTGCACAGCCATAGGCCGGATCTGCCGGATTTTTGATGCGAACGAGGTCGGCGACCTGACTGCGCGTATCGAGCGAGTCAGTTGGAGTGGTCAATGCGATGCCGGCCGCGCAACCGGCGGGAAGATCACCTGCAGCCAACATGCGCTCACCCATGCGCTGCAGCCCGTCGGTGTCATAAACGCTGCGCACTTCAATCAATGCGAGGCCCTTGGCAGCCAGTTGTGGATCGACGTTCGTGGGTTCGGTGGAACTCGGCTCCGCACGTGCTTGCAGGGGGATTGGGTCGGTGTACATGAAGCCGACCGGAGGCGCCGCCACGATCAACCAAGTCTGACGGCCCGGGTCGAACATGTAGATCGCATAGGACGCAGGCACGTTGTTTTTGATCGGATCGGCTTGCTCATCGGCAATCAATCGATCGTCGTCGGCAAGCTGCTCTCGTTCGGCCGCAGTCAGCGTCGCACACGCCACCACCACGCCGTTGCGCGTGACTTCACAAGGTCGATAAGCGAGCAACACGCGATTGGTGCCGTCCCACAACGGATAAGGCGTTGTGATGCGGCCGAAGGTAGACAGGCCACCATCCATGTTAATGGCTTGTGCAGTGACTGAGGCCTGTCCGCCGTCAGCAGGTAGCGTGGAGTTCGCAGGGGTGTTTTGCTCAGAGTAATTTGCCGCGTCGATGAACATCAGCGCGCCGCCTTCCTGGGTGCGTGACAGCGGCATCAGCGACGTTGACAAGAATCCCTTGTAAGGACCACTCGGGTCCATGTCGCGTGGATGGAGAAAACTGTTCCCGGGGCTTTGCGCGCCGTACAACACGAACATGTCGGTGCCATCGGGCTTGGTGCGGAAGATGGCGAAGCGGTTGCGGTCAGCCACATGCTCCCAGCGCGAAAACATGATGTCGCCGTTGGGTCGCACAACCGGGTTGCGGTCATGGCTCTGGTTGAAGGTGATCTGCGCGATGGCTTTGCCGGAGGCATCCATCGTGTGCAAATTGAACACACGCTCACGCTCGTATTCATCAAGGGCGTAATAAGTGCGGCCCAGTGCCTGCGCGCTTTTTGACTTGGTCTGACGATTCGATGAGAAAACGAAACCTCGTCCCGCCGGAAGGTAAGCCGGGTCGACATCGTCGTCCGCCGTGGTGCTCGTCAAGCGACGAAAGCTGCCCCCATTGAGGCCGCCCTTCGACATGTCGTATTCCCAGATGTTCCAGTGGCCGGTGCAGGCTGGCTGGTCATCGATGGTCACTGCGTTGGATGCAGGGCAGCGCATCGAAAACACGATTTTCTTGCCGTCGTAGGAAACCTCCGGATCGGAGGCATCACCCTGGCCCATCGTGAAGCGTGAGGTGAGGTTGTATTCAGGCGCACTGGCCGATGATTTTTCCCGCACCATCAAGTCCCCGCCAGGTGAACTGGGCGCGCCGTTGGTCGGATTCATCGACAGGGTGTTGACCCGTTTGACGTAGGCGATCGGAATTTCCCCGGCGACCGTCACGGTCGTGGAATCGCTGCCGGAGCCACTGCCACAGCCGGGCAGGCAGATCATCAAGGCCCATGCTAAGCACGCCAACACTCCCCAGTCCAAAGGTCGTTTCATCGCTGCCTCCTCACTCATGGTTTGAATCGTTTGTTGCTTAAGGGGGTGTCTGCGGGAGGCCGGCGCCCAGGCCGGCCGAGTAGTGCAAGACCCGGTGGGCGTCGACGACCACGGCGTCAACGCCGGGCTGCGACTCGATCAGCCGCATGCCTCTTTCCAAGCCGAGCACGAACATGCTTTTAGAAAGCGCCTCGGTCGTCAGGCCATCGTCGGCAAGGATGGTGACGCTTTGAATGGTGTCGGGGGACTTGCCGGTGCGAGGGTCCAGCACGTGATGGCATCGCACGCCGTCTTTTTCGAAATAACGCTCGTAGTCACCGGAGGTGGACATCGCGACATCCGACAGCGGCAGCATCGCAGCGATCTCACCGGCCTTGCGCGGATCACGGATGCCGATCATCCAGGGCCTGCCTCGCCGGTCTCCAACGATGCGGCTGTCGCCGCCGGCGGTGACGATGCCGTGGCGTATGCCTCGGCTCTTCAGGATCGCCGCGCCGCGGTCGACGGCATGGCCTTTGGCGAAACCGCCCAGATCAATGCGGGCGCCTTCACATGCAAAACGCAGCGTTCGGGCCTGGGTATCCAGCATCAAGTGTTGATGGCCGACGAAAGCGCAGGCGCGCGTCAGTTCTTCATCGCTTGGGCGAATGCCTTGGCGATAGTCATAAAGCTGACCGACGCTGGCGTAAGTGATGTCGAATGCGCCGTCAGATAGCTTTGAGAACTCGATCGCACGGGCAATCAACTGGAACATTTCTTCGCTCAGGACGACAGGCTTCGCGAAGGCGTTGCGATTGATTTGAGACAACTCCGAGGCCGCTTTGTGAGGGCTCATCGCATGGTCGATGCGATGCATCTCGTCCATCACCGCATCAATGGTTTGATCGCCAGTGATCCGGTTGTCACACCACAGCTCGACCCGAACCGAGGTGCCCATGATGGCTTCCTCGCGGCTGCGCCAGCCGCCCTGTGCGTTGACGTCGTTGCGGCTTCGGGAGGCGGGCCGCCCCGTATTAGCGATTGAATGGCTGAGCATCGTGGCTCCTGCAAGTCGAAGCTGACTCCAACATCTCCGTCAGTGATTCCACATCGACCTCCTGGTTGTTGGCATACCGGCTTATTGCAGGCTCGGCCTGTGACGCTCCCACAGGAGCTCAACTTCGTGCATCTTCATGCAAGCCTGCAGCTGCAAAGCGGAACTAGTTTGCAATCCGAATTGGCATTTCATGCCGTTACCGATGAAACAGGGGGAGGTTCCGACCTGCGAACACAGAGGATCCAGACAAGGGCAATTGCCATTGACAACAGGGCCCGGACGTCGCGCTTTTAGCACTTGGAAATTGGTGACAGTTCCAAGGGCCTCATCGGGCTGAATGTCTCGGCGTTGACTCTATACTCGTTTGAAGTCCAGTTTCTGCGCTGAGGTGGTGCGGCGACGTTCCCCAGCGAGCTTCCTTTGCATAGAAGCCGCACATCACGGGTGAGACGGACCTCGATGCCTGACGCAACCGTCAGCCGATTTGAGCTTCCATGTGACCGTGCCGTCTTCCCACTCCATCCCTGTTGATCCCGAGATGCATCGCCTGTCGGCCCGGCAACTCGCCTGCCGTCGCGGCAGTCGCTTGCTCTTCAAGGGGCTGGATCTGACGGTGGGCGCGGGCGAGATCGTCTGGGTGCGAGGGCGCAATGGCCGTGGCAAAACGAGCCTGCTTCGCCTGGCTGCTGGGTTGTCGACACCTGATCAGGGGCAGATGCAGTGGGGCGACATGCCGGTGCGACGCTCAGATTCGTTCTGCCGCCAATTGGTCTATATCGGTCATGCGAACGCGTTGAAAGATGACCTCACCGTCACCGAAACGTTGGCACTGCTGCTTCGGCTTCATGGCCGCGCCAGCGATCTCGACTCGGTGCACACGGCGCTTGAGCGCATCGGCATGCATAACCGCCGTGACGCCAGGGTGATGACCCTGTCACAAGGCCAACGGCGGCGCGTGGCGCTGGCCCGGTTGGCGGCCGAGCAATTGCCATCGCTTTGGGTGCTCGACGAGCCTTTCGATGCCCTGGATGTCGACGGCATCCATCGGCTCAATGGCTTGCTCGCGGCGCACCGTGAACGTGGCGGCAGTGTTTTGCTGACCAGCCATCAGGCGCTGGATGCGGCCTTGCTGCCGCGCGAAGTCGATCTGGACACCTACGCCTGACATGCGCTCCGTTTTTCTCGCCCTGTTTCTGCGTGACCTTCGGCTCGCCTGGCGCCGCCGTGTCGAGGCACTGCTGCCTGTCGTGTTTTTCGTCGTGGCGGTGAGCCTGTTTCCGCTGGGCGTTGGCCCCGAGCCGCAGACTTTGCGCCAGATCGCCCCCGGCATCGTCTGGGCCTGTGCGCTGCTGGCATCGATGATGTCGATGGCCAGTCTTTATGCGGGTGACCACGCCGACGGCTCTCTAGAGCAAATGATGCTGACCGGCCAGAGCGGCATCGTCGTTGCCGTGGCCAAGGCGGCGGCGCATTGGGCGATGACGGGATTGCCGCTGGTGATTTCGGCGCCATTGCTGGGCCTGTTGCTCGGCATGGATGGCCGTTCTTTGGGCGTGCTTAGCTTGTCGCTGTTGATGGGCACACCTTCGTTGAGCCTGCTCGGTTCGGTCGGCGCTGCGCTGACGCTGGGCCTGCGCAGCGCGGGCGCGTTGATCACCTTGCTCGTCTTGCCTTTGACCATCCCGACGCTGATCTTCGGCACCGGTGCTGTCGCAGCGCTCGAAGGCGGGCAATCCCCGGCGGCGCATTACTCCATACTCGGCGCTCTGCTGATCTTCACCCTGCTTACAGCGCCGCCAGCGATTGCTGCCGCGCTGCGCATTTCATTGGAGTAATGGCATGGCCGGCACTCGCATTCGACTGTTCACCTTTGCTGCCCCTTCACGCTTTTATGGCTTGTCGGGTCGCTTGATTCCGTGGCTCTGGGCTCTGGCTGGCTTGCTGGCGGCGGCTGGGCTCTATACCGGCTTTTTCATCGCACCCACCGATGCCACTCAGGGCGAGGCTTACCGCATCATCTTCCTGCACGTTCCGGCGGCCTGGATGTCGATGGTGATCTATCTCGCGATGGCTGGCTGGGCCGCGGTCGGCTGGGCGTTCAATGCCCGAATGGCATCGATGCTGGCGCGCGCATTGGCACCCACCGGCGCGGTGTTCACCTTCATTGCGCTCTGGACTGGCTCTCTGTGGGGCAAACCGGCCTGGGGCACCTGGTGGGTCTGGGACGCGCGGCTGACTTCCGAGCTGATTCTGCTGTTCCTCTACCTCGGCTACATCGCGCTGACCGAAGCCATCGATGACGTGCGCCGTGCCGACAACGCAGGGGCGCTGCTGGCGATCGTCGGCGCGGTCAACGTGCCGATCATCTATTTCTCGGTCAAGTGGTGGAACACCTTGCACCAAGGCGCGACCGTGAGCATGTCGGCCGCGCCGAAGATGGCCAGCACGATGCTGACTGCCATGTTGCTGATGACGCTCGCCTGCTGGGCCTACGCATTTGCAGTGGTTTTCATGCGCGCCCGGGCGATCGTGCTGGAGCGTGAATCGCAGGCCGATTGGGTTCGACAACTTTCCTTATCGACGCAGGAGCGCCCATGAACTGGAACAGCGCTGCAGAGTTTTTCAACATGGGCGGCTACGGCCTGTATGTGTGGGGCGCGTACGGCGTCTCCGCGCTGATCATGGCCATCGAGCCCTGGCTGGCCGCGCGCCGCCGGGCCCGCGCCCAACTTCTTTCCTTGCAATCGGAGTCGGAGTCATGAAGCCACGACATAAACGGTTGGTCATCATCGGCGGTGTGGTCGCGGCGGTTGGCGTGGCCACCGGCCTGGTGCTCAACGCCTTCCAGAGCAACCTGGTGTTCTTCTATTCGCCATCGCAAGTCGCGGCCAAAGAAGCCCCGACCGGTCGCACCTTCCGCCTCGGCGGCTTGGTAAAAAGCGGCAGCGTGCTACGCGATGGCGTGCAGGTGAATTTCCAAGTGACCGATACCGCGCAGACGATTCCGGTTCGCTACCAAGGCATCCTTCCTGACCTTTTCAAGGAAGGCAAAGGGGTTGTCGCGCAAGGCCAGATCGGCCTGGACGGCGTATTCGTAGCCCGCGAGGTGCTTGCCAAGCACGACGAGAACTACATGCCACCCGAGGCCGCTGAAGCGCTGAAACATGCCGCTCAGGCGAACGAAAAGATGTCCAGCACGGTGGTCACAGGAGGTTCGAAATGATCCCCGAGCTCGGGCAGATTGCGCTGCTGCTTGCGCTGGCGGTGGCGATCATTCAAGGCACCTTGCCGCTGATTGGCGCGGCCCGCGGGCGTGCCGACTGGATGTCGCTGGCCAGGCCGGCGGCTCAAACCCATTTCCTGCTGATTGGCACCGCGTTCTTGTGCCTGACCGCCTCATTCGTGCGCAACGATTTCTCGGTGCAGTACGTCGCGACCAATTCCAATTCCGCCTTGCCGCTGCCCTATCGCATTGCCGGCGTATGGGGCGGCCATGAAGGCTCGCTGCTGCTGTGGGTGATGATGCTGAGCGTGTGGATGCTCGCCGTCGCTCAGCTAAGCAAGCATCTGCCGCGGCCGGTGGTGGCGCGCATTTTGTCGGTGATGGGGCTGATCAGCGTGGGCTTCCTGCTGTTCATGCTGTTCACCTCCAATCCCTTTGATCGGCTCGACCCGGTGCCGATCGATGGCAACGACCTGAACCCGCTGCTGCAAGACCCCGGCATGGTGTTTCACCCGCCGATGCTCTACATGGGCTACGTTGGCTTTTCGGTGGCCTTTGCGTTCGCGATCGCGGCGTTGCTTGGCGGCAATCTCGACGCCACTTGGGCCCGCTGGACGCGCCCTTGGACCACGGCGGCTTGGTCCTTCCTGACCATCGGCATCATGCTGGGCAGCATGTGGGCGTACTACGTGCTCGGCTGGGGCGGATGGTGGTTCTGGGACCCGGTCGAGAACGCTTCGTTCATGCCCTGGCTGGCCGGCACGGCATTGATCCATTCGCTGGCGGTTACCGAGAAGCGCGGCGCGTTCAAATCGTGGACGGTGTTGCTCGCCATCCTCGCGTTCTCGCTGTCGCTGCTCGGCACCTTCCTCGTTCGTTCGGGCGTGCTGTCGTCGGTGCATGCCTTCGCCACCGATCCGCGGCGCGGCATCTTCATCCTCGCCTTCCTGATCATCGTGATCGGCAGCTCGTTGCTGCTCTATGCCTGGCGTGCGCCGAAGGTGGGGCTCGGTGCGCGGTTCGGTGTGGTGTCGCGGGAGTCGATGCTGCTGGGCAACAACGTGATGTTCGTCGTGGCGACCTTGTCGGTGCTGTTGGGCACGCTGTACCCGTTGCTGCTGGATGCGCTGGGCGCCGGCAAGATCTCCGTCGGCCCGCCTTATTTCGATACTGTGTTCGTGCCCTTGATGGTGCCGGTCGTTTTCTTGATGGGCGTGGGCCCGCTGGCGCGCTGGAAGAACGCGGAACTACCCGACCTGGCGAAGCGTCTCGTCTGGGCCGCTGCCGCATCGGTGATTGCGGCGCTTGCGACCGGTTGGCTCGCCGGGCGCATTTCGCTGCCGGCGACGCTCGGCCTGGTGATGGCTTACTGGATCGTTGCCTCGATCGCAACCGACCTCTGGGAGCGCAGCCGCCCGATCGGCGGCCTGCGCTCAAGCCCGTGGGCGCGGCTGCGGCTGTTACCGCGTTCGGTCGTCGGCATGATGGTGTCGCATCTGGGCATCGCAGCGTTTGCGTTTGGCGTCAGCATGGTCAACACCTACCAGGTCGAACGTGACGTCAAGATGAACGTGGGTGAAACCACCGAAGTGTCAGGTTATGTTTTTACCTTCAAGGGCGTGCAAGCCGTTCAGGGGCCGAACTATGAAGCGCAGCAGGGCCTCGTGGAAGTCACGCGCGGCGACAAGCCCGAAGTCACGCTGCGGCCCGAGAAGCGCATCTATCGCATACAGACCAATCCGATGACCGAAGCGGCGATCGACCCCGGCCCGACGCGAGACCTGTATGTGTCGCTCGGCGAGCAGGTCGAAGGGGGCGCGTGGATCGTGCGCGTCTATGTCAAGCCATTCATTGACTGGATCTGGGGAGGCTGCCTGTTGATGGCCTTCGGCGGTGTGATCGCGTTGTCAGACCGTCGTTACCGTGTCAAACAGTCTCAAGCGCAAGTGCGGGACGCTGCAGTTGGAGCGGCCGCATGAAGGGTTTGCGATTCATTCTGCCGCTCGCCATCTTCGGCGTTCTCGTGTTTGTGTTGTGGCGCGGCTTGAGCCTCAACCCGAGCGAAGTGCCGTCGCCGTTGATCAACAAGGCGGCACCGAGCTTCTCACTGTCGCGCCTGGAAAATGTCGACCAGACGATCTCGCGCGACGACATGCTGGGTCGCGTCTGGATGTTGAATGTCTGGGCGTCATGGTGCGTGGCGTGCCGGGAAGAGCATCCGCTGCTGGTCGAGTTTTCGCGCAGCAAGTCGGTGCCGATCATCGGCCTGAACTACAAAGACAAGCGCCCTGCCGGCATGGCCTGGCTCGCGCGCCTTGGCAATCCGTATGACATTTCGGCCTTCGATGACGAAGGCAAGGTCGGCATCGATTTCGGTGTCTATGGCGTGCCCGAGACCTTCGTCATCGACAAGCGAGGCATCGTGCGCTTCAAGCACATCGGAGCGTTGACCCCCGACGTCATTCGCACGCGTTTACAGCCGCTGTTGAAAGAACTCAATGCGTAAGCTGTTGCTTGGTTTGCTTTGGTGTTTGCTGGCCTCGGGTGCAATCGCGAAAGAGGCGGAATCGGCGGTGCCCGATCCTGCGCTTGAAGCCCGGGTGCAAGACATCACCAAAGAGTTGCGTTGCCTGGTTTGCCAGAACCAGACGATCGCCGATTCGCATGCCGATCTGGCGGTCGACCTGCGCCAGCAAGTGCGAACGATGCTGCGCCGTGGTGACAGCGAACAGAAGATCTATGACTACATGACCGATCGCTACGGCGATTTCGTTCTCTACCGGCCGCCCGTCAGAGGAGCGACCTGGTTGCTGTGGTTTGGCCCGGCGGTGTTGCTGCTGGGCGGCTTGGCGGTGTTGGTCGGGGTGCTGCGCCGCCGCGCCCGCTTGAGCGACGATCAGTTCGAGCCCGATCTCGATCTGCATGGTGATTCCGATGAAGGTGTGCGTACATGACCCTGTTCTTGCTAACAGCCGCAGGCCTGTGCCTGTTCACGGCACTTTGGCTGACAGGTGCGGCGTGGTGGCCGCGCCGCGCCGCGGCCAACGGCACTGAAGCCACCACGGCCGATGCGGCCTTGGTGGTGGCGCCGTCCCGTTCGCTGGCGGTCGTGCTCGCGATGTTCCTGTTCGTGATTGCAGGCATCGGTTACGCCCGGCTCGGCGCACCGCAAAAGCTGGCGCTCGGCCCTGAATCTTCCGCAGCAGCGGCCTCAGCGGCGGCGGCGGCCGCCGCAGCGGAACAACCGAAAGTGACCGCGGAGCAGGTCAACGAGATGGTCGGCCGCCTGGCCGAGCATCTGAAAGAAAAGCCCGATGACCTGGAGGGCTGGACCATGCTGGGCCGATCGTACGTGGCGCTGGGTCGTTATGCCGAAGGGGCGGATGCCTATCGCAACGTGGCGAAACAACGCACGGGAGATGTCAACGCGTTGCTCGAACTGGCCAATGCGGTGGCGATGGCCAATGACCGCAGCCTGGACGGCGAGCCCATGAAGCTGATCAACCAGGCGCTGAAGATCGATCCCGAGAATCCGAAGGCGCTGACGCTGGCCGGCACTGCGGCCTACATCCAGAAAGACTACAAAACGGCGGTGGCGCATTGGGAGCGTCTGCTGAAGTCGGAGGCGGCCGACAGTGAACTCGCGCAACGCGTTCAGGCGACCGTCACGAAGGCACGCCAGCTGGGCGGCATGTCGCCTGTCACCCTGGCGGCTGGCAGTGCGCCATCGCAAGCCCGTGCCTCAGCCCCGGCTGCTGCAGCGGCTCGTGTCAGCGGCACCGTCACGCTCGCCGCGGCGCTCAAGGGCAAGGCCTCGCCGGACGACACCGTGTTCATCTTCGCGCGGCCCAGTGAAGGCGCGCGCATGCCGCTTGCGATCTTGCGCAAGCAGGTGAAGGACCTTCCGGTCCAGTTCATGCTCGACGACAGCATGGCGATGTCGCCGGCAGCCAAGCTGTCGGATCACAAGAAGGTGTCGGTCGGCGCGCGCGTTTCGAAGAGCGGCAATGCGATGCCGCAGTCCGGTGACCTGCAAGGCATGACCACAGTGGCGGTGGGTGCCGACGGGGTGCAGATCGACATCAGCGAGGTGCTTGCTCGATAGCGGTTCGAAGGCCGGCCCGGCGTTCACAGCGATCGCCGGGACTCGCGTCTTTCGCGTTTGACTGAATCCGAGTCTTTAGCCCAAGTCTTCAGCCCGAGTCGGCCGCCCATTCGCTGCAACGGAGGGGTCAACCCACGGCGGCCTCGCTTTGAAGTTCTTCGCGGCCAAGCCGCCATGCGCCATAAAGGCTGGCGGTGGCGGTCAGCACGTTGCCCGCCATCTGTTCCCATGAATCGTGAGTCCAGGCGTTGTACATCCACAGCGCGGAAATCACGATCATCGACAAGCGCAGTCGGCGGCCGTGCAGGTAGAACATCGCATAGGTCGACCCGGTGGATGCGCCGGTCATTACCAGCGTGGGCCAGCCTTGCCAGGTGAAGGCTCCGGCGGCCACCGTGACCATCACGAAGGCCAGGAAAGCGATGCGCCGGATGCGGTCGGTCTGGCGTTGGGTCAGCACCGAAGTGGCTTGCCGGCCCACCGAGACCAGGCTCAACATCGCTGCGGTCTCGGCACCGATCAGCATGTTGTTCAACGCCCAGAGCATGGCGGCAAAGCCGGATTTGGCGCGCAGCGCGGTATCGCAGGTGCGCAGCATGCCGCTGATCGTGAGTGCCAATGCGGCGAGCCCGGTGGCATGAATGAGGTAGGCCGTGGTCATGAGATAAGCGTTCAGCTGATCCAGTCGATGGAATGAAAACAGGGCGCGAAGCACGGGTACCCGCTGCGATGGAAGCAGTATCGGCAGGCTGCTTCTGTGTCATTCAACCGATAAGCGACTGAAAGCGCGCGCTTTCAAAGCAGGTGAGAGAAGTGTTGAACGGCATCGGCGCACGGCTTCGATGGCGCGGCTTCATCACTCGTGCCTCAGCCGCTTCTGTCTGGTTTCCCTTCAACGCATGAGGGCGCAAGCCGTTGGCACAATCACGCTCATGTGGATTCAATGCCTTGCCCTTTTTCTTGCCGCCGCCTTCGCGCTCTCCGCGCAGGCGGTCGAGCCGCTCAAACGACTCAGCGTGGTGCTCTTGCAGCCCGGTGAAGTAATGGAAGCCCGTGGCGCTGACAGCGACGCGCTGGCCACCTATATGAAAGCCTTGGAGTCGGCCGCCTTCGACGCCGTCAAGGCGCAGCCGGATCAGGTGCCAATCGGTGGCTTTCTCGTCGTCGCGCTCAAGCCCGGTGAACGCTCGAACGCCTGGCTCGACTTTCGGCCTGAGATCAAGCCCGCGCTGGCAACCCGCCTGGTGGATTCATTGAAGGCGGTGCACCCCTTGCCGGTGAAAGGGGTGGTGGTGTTCTCGATCAAGGTCAGCCTGTGGGGCGGGCGTGAGCCAGCCGCGATGGCGCCTGCGCCGCTGGAATGGCGTGAAGGCGCCAAGCGGCTGGGCGAGCGGCCCGAGGTGAGCGTGCTTGTGGAAAAACTCTGGCCCGACTGAAGCGACCCCCACCAAGCCACCCGCAAGCGTTTGACATGCCATGCTCCGGCTCGCCCCGAACGCGACCGGACACGCTGTTTCATGGCGATCTCCAGGAACTGGCAGGATGCGCCCTTCGTACTGACCCCGACACGAGCTTCGAACCACCATGCTGAGCTGGATATTCAAGAGAAAAGCGGCCACGCCCGCCGCTGTGCCTGCCCCCCGCGAGAAGACGACGGTGAGCGCGGCCCAGCCTGCTGCCGCACCCAAGCCGCCTGCACCGCCCAAGCCCGACCCTGCTGTCTGGGACGCGCGCCTGAAGGCCGCTTTGGGCAACGATGAGGCCTTGCTGAGCTTGGCCCGTGAGGCGCCGATCGTCGAGACCAAATTGGCCGCGGTGTTGGCGCTCGCGGGCGAAGACGCCTTGAAGGCGGCGGAGCGCGAGTTCCGTACCCACGATCGCCGCGTGCACCGCGCCACAAAGCAGCGGCTGGCCGCCGCAGTGGCCCAGCGCGAAGCCCGTGAACGCGCTTCGGTATTAATCGCCAGCGCCGAAGCCCTTCTCACTCAGACGGTGATTCCCGCCAACCGGTTGGTGGGCCTGGACCGTGACTGGCAGCTGCTCGAGCTGGCGCTGATCGATGACGAGCGCCGCTCGGCGTTCACGAAGGTGTCTGACCAGCTGACAGCACTGACGCGCCAGCGTGGCGAGCATGAAGCCGCGCTGCTGCGCTGGTCGGCTGATTCCGCGCCGGTGCTGGCGCGTGTCAGTGAACTCACTCTGGCTGTGGCTGAAGGCACGGCCGAGCGCAGCGCGCTGGCCGAGGCGGTGGCCGCGGCGCAAGCGACGCATGATGCGGCGCCGGTCGATGAGCGCCTGGCCGAGCGCGTTGCAGCATTCATGGCTGCGCTGCAATTGGTTGCGTCGGTGGACGAGCGACTGCTGTGGTTGGCTGAAGCCGAACTGGCGCAAAAGGCCGCTCGTGCGCGGCCGAAGGTGTCGGCCACGCCGATCACTTCTGATGTGCAGGCACCGGCACTTGAAGGCAGCCCACTGCATGACGGTGTGACGGCAGACACTGCGGCCGAGGTGGTGGCCGAGGTCGTCGAAGGGGGTCCCGTTGACGCATCGGTTCCTGCGCCCGCATTGGAAGCAGCGCCTTTGGTGCAAGAGACGGCTGCGTTGTCGCCGCCCTTGGAGGCTGCGCCGTTGCAGGCCGATGATTTGCCGCCTGGAGTGAAAGAGGCTTCACCGCAGCTTGACCCGGCTGTGCAGCCAGCGGCGGGCCCGGCTGACAGCGCCCCGGAGGAACTGGCGCCGGCCGTGCCCTGGGCTGCGTTGCCGCCTGTTGGCGACGCGCGCGTTGCCGCGGCCTTGAATGCCCGGTTCGAGCAATTCAAACGGGCGGAGCAAGCGGCGCGCGCGCCGCGCAAGGCCGATAAAACTGCCAGCGACAAGGCCGCGCAAGACAAGCGCGAGCGGCGTGAGCAGCAACAGGCGATAGCGATTCGCCAAAACGCCGAAGCGCTCGAACCCTTGTTGCAGCAAGCCGAAGCGGCATTGGCCGAGGGCCATCTCGCCGAGACGCAAAAGCAGCTGACAGCGATCGACCATCTCGGTGGTGCCGAAGCGGCGCCGCCTGTGCTGCGCGGTCGCATCTACGCGTTGCAGGCCGAATTCTCGCGGCTAAAAGGCTGGCAGCAATGGGGCGGTGGCCGGGTGCGCGATGACCTTGTGCAGGAAGCCGAAGCCTTGGCCGCGTTGATTCCGCCATCGGTTGAAGGCGAAGGTCCGCCTGCCGCGCCCTTGAAGCTGGCGATCAAACCGCATGCCGATGCCATTGACGATCTGCGCAAGCGCTGGAAGGAGCTGGACCGTTTGGGTGGCGCCAGCAATCAGGGCCTGTGGCAGCGCTTCGATGCGGCGCTGAAGCTGGCCTATCAGCCCGTGGCAGCGCATCTGGCTCAGCTTGAAGCTTCACGCCAGGCCAATCTGCAAGCACGCGAAGCACTGATCGGCGTGCTGGATGCGGTGGCCTTGCCAAGCGCCGAGTCGAACGAAGCCGCAGCGACCGGCTGGAAGGAATTGGCGCGGGCGCTGGACGCCTTCCAGACCGAATGGCGCAAGCTGGGCCCGGTGGAGCACACCGTGCCGCGCAAGGCGCGTGACCGGCTGCTTGAGCGCATGCGCTCAAGCGTGGGCCGTGTTGAGCAGCCATTGCATGAAGCCCGGCGCGGTGCACAGCGGTCGCGCGAGCAATTGGTGGCGCGTGCCAAAGCGCTGGGTTCTGAAGCCGAGACCGCGGCAGGCCGCGACACCGTCTCGAAGGTCCGCGAGTTGCAGGCCGAATGGCAACAGCAGGCCCGCGCTTTGCCGTTGGCTCGCGGCGCCGAGAACGCGCTGTGGGCCGAATTCAAGGCCGCGACCGATGCCGTGTTCACTCAGCGCGAAGCCGTGTTCAATGCACGCGACGCGGTGCTGAAGGCCAATCAGGCGACCTGCGAGGCCTTGATCGGCCAGTTGGAAGCGCTGCATGCCGATTCGCCGGCCAGCGAGATCAAACGGGTACTGGGTGACGTAGATGCGCAATGGCGCCATGCCGGCGAGGTGCCACGCAGTGAAGTAGCCGCCCTCGAAACGCATTTCCGCAATGCCCGCGACGCCGCTGCCCGGCACTTGGCCGACAGCGCACAGCGAAAATGGCATGTGGCTTGTGATGCGCTGACCGCCAAACTGACCTTGTGCGAAAGCGTGGAGCGCGATGGTGTCCCTGCGGATGCTGCCGAGCTGGATGCCCGCTGGGCCGCCGAACCGGCCTTGCTGCCCGCCTGGGAGCGGGCGCTCGGCCAGCGTTGGCAACAGGCCCGGCAGGCTGCGCCGCAGAGTGGCCGCAGCGATGCTTTGAATGGCTTGCTGTTGCAACTGGAGATGGCCCTGGACGTGGCCTCGCCGGCTGAATTCCAGCCATCGCGCCGGGATCTGAAGCTGCAGGCTATGAAGGCTGCGCTGGAAGGTCGTTCGTCAAATGCCTTGGCGGATCAGGATGCCGAATCGCTGCTGGCGCTGACGCTGAGCCACGCGCGGCCTGACGACGGCCAGCGTGCCCGCCTCCATGCACTGCTGAACGCGCTGCGCGCCGGCCGGCCGCTCACCCGGCGCTGAGCCGATGCCGTGGCCAAGCGCATGGCACATTCCTCGTCTGAAACCGAAGCGCAGGCCATTGCCCATGACGGGTGATGGCCTTTTTTACGACGCTCCATCAGGTAGTTAGCTTCGGCGAGGGGCAGTATTGCGCGTGAAGTGTCGACCACCGATTCAGCCAATCGATCACTCAAAAGAAAAGCGGTCAGTGCCGTAAGGCACTGCCGCTGAAGTGACTGCAGCTGGGTTGGGAGGGAGGAGGTTTGCTGCAGCCCAGAGGCATGGTAGAAAAGCCATGCATCAGAGTCTGTAGGACAAAGCCTCGACGTTGAGACAGTGCATTACCTCTGGCGATGAGAGGGGCGCAATCGCCTCAGGCCATCAGGAATTCGAATGCGGCTCTTGAGCGTTTGCTGAGCACCTGGGTCAAGGAATCGTTCACCAATGAGGGCGTTGCAATGCTGGCACCAATGACGCGCCTAGCGACACCATGCCGGGCCAAGCAATAGCTGATGCGCTCAGCCGGTGTGGCCGGATTGGTCGGAGACGAGGGTCGACGTGGCGGTGATGACCTGTTGCCGCAATGCCTGCAACGAGGACGGTGCGCCGTAGTCGCTGGGCGGCAGGTCATTGGGAAAGCTGGAGGAAGGGAAGGTAGACGGCAGCGGCTCACTGCTTTCAGCGGAGATCTCATCCAACTCATCGGCACGAATGCCCACGATGCGCCGCCCGATGGCGATCAGCAGCCACGCCGCCGCAACGAAGAGGCCAACCCCACCGACGGTAAACACCGCCAGCAGCACGCCCGGAATCCAGTCGGCGCTGAAAGCGGCAAAGGCGCCCGCCGAGGCGATGGCCGTGCCACCAGCGCGCGCCGAGCCGATCGGTCCCAGCATTCCACCGACCGCCAACGCATAGCTAGCGACGAAGATGAGCGCAAGCACCATCTGCGGAAAATCCATGCCCTTGAGCGTGGTTTGAATGCCGTCCATGAACACCAGCGTATACAAAAAGTTGCAAGTCGTGTGTAGGAAAGAACCTTGTTCCATGGCGTCAGATCGGCCTTTGCAACAGTGCGTGCGCAACCACACAAGTCGCGCTACAAAGCTGTAGCAAAAACGAGAAAGCGAATGACAAAAGCTTCGTACGTTCTTCGCAGCCCTGCTCTTACGCTGCGCAGCCTTTTGCCCCGGTAAACCCGGCGTGAAAGCCCCTGCGTCTCGCGCCAACACCCCGGCGCGAGGCGCTTTACCTTGCGGCGGCTACCGCCTGCCGACATTTCAGAGGCTCCCATGACCCAACCTTCCCTTCCAGCGGTACTCGAACTGATCGGCAACACGCCGCTCGTGCAGGTCACGCGGCTCGATACCGGCCTGTGCACGCTGTTCCTGAAGCTCGAATCGCAAAACCCGGGCGGCTCGATCAAAGACCGCGTCGCGCTGTCGATGATCGATGCCGCCGAGCGCGACGGCCGCCTGAAGCCGGGCGGCACCGTGGTGGAAGCGACCGCCGGCAACACCGGTCTGGGTCTGGCGCTGGTTGCACGCGCCAAGGGTTACCGGGTGGTGCTGGTGGTGCCCGACAAGATGTCAACCGAGAAGGTGCTGCACCTGAAGGCGCTGGGCGCCGAAGTGCATGGCACGCGCTCGGATGTTGGCAAAGGCCACCCCGAGTACTACCAGGATGTGGCCGCGCGCCTGGCCCAAGACATTCCCGGCGCGTTTTTCGCCGATCAATTCAATAACCCGGCCAATCCGCTGGCGCATGAGCAGGGCACCGGCCCGGAAATCTGGGAGCAGACCGGCCATGACGTGGATGCGATCGTGGTCGGCGTCGGCTCGGCCGGCACGGTCACGGGTCTGACCCGTTATTTCCGCGGCGTCCAGCCCGAGCTGGGCTTTGTGCTGGCCGACCCTGCCGGCTCAATCGTCGCCGAATACACCCGCAGCGGAAAAGTCGGCGAGGCCGGCTCGTGGGCGGTGGAAGGCATCGGTGAAGACTTCATTCCATCGATTGCCGATCTGTCGAGCGTCAAGCAGGCTTACTCGATTACCGACGAAGAGAGCTTTGCCAGCGCACGCGAATTGCTGCGCGCCGAAGGCATTCTGGGCGGCTCATCCACCGGCACGCTGCTCGCGGCGGCGCTGCGTTTCTGCCGTTCGCAAACGGTGCCCAAGCGCGTCGTCAGCTTCGTTTGCGACACCGGCACGCGTTATCTGTCGAAGGTTTACAACGACCAGTGGATGCTTGACCAGGGCCTGCTGGCGCGCCAGCAGCATGGCGATCTGCGCGACCTGATCTCGCGCCGCACCGAAGAGGGCACGGTGATCAGCGTGTCGCCGGAAGACACGCTGCTGCAGGCCTTCCAGCGCATGCGGCTGGCCGATGTCTCGCAGCTGCCGGTGCTGGAGAGTGGGCGGCTGGTCGGGGTGATCGACGAGTCGGACGTGTTGCTCGGCGTGCATGACGATGCGACACACTTTCGCCGCCGGGTGCGCAGCGCGATGACCGATGCGCCGAAAACACTGCGACCATCAGCGTCCTTGCGTGAACTCGAGGCGGTGCTCGACAGCGGCCTTGTGGCCATCGTCGCCGATGAGTTGGGCTTTCATGGCCTCATCACGCGATTCGATCTACTGAACCATCTGCGGAGAACCTTGACATGAGCAACGACGAACGAGCCCTCGGGTTCGGAACGCGCGTGATCCACGCCGGCCAGTCGCCGGACCCCACGACCGGCGCGATCATGCCGCCGATCTATGCCACCTCGACCTTTGTTCAACAAAGCCCCGGCGTGCACAAAGGGCTGGACTACGGACGCTCGCACAACCCGACGCGCTGGGCGCTGGAACGCTGCGTGGCCGATCTGGAAAGCGGCTCCCAAGCCTTTGCGTTTGCATCCGGCCTGGCCGCCATCTCGACGGTGCTCGAACTGCTGGACGCCAATTCGCACATCGTCTCCAGCGACGATCTTTACGGCGGCAGCTTTCGCCTGTTCGAGCGCGTGCGCCGCCGCAGCGCCGGCCACCGCTTCGATTTCGTTGATCTGACAAAGCCTGAAAACTTGCTGGCCGCGCTGAAGCCCGAGACGAAACTGTTGTGGGTCGAAACGCCGACCAACCCCTTGCTGCGACTGGCCGACCTGCGCGCGATCGCCGAGATTTGCCGCAGCCGCAACATCATCGCGGTGGCCGACAACACCTTCGCGAGCCCCTATGTCCAACGCCCGTTGGAGCTGGGTTTCGATGTGGTCGTGCATTCGACGACCAAGTACTTGAACGGCCACTCCGACGTGATTGGCGGCATTGCGGTTGTCGGCCGCGAAAAGCGGCATGAAGAGATCCGCGAGCGGCTCGGCTTCCTGCAGAACTCGGTCGGCGCAATCTCCGGGCCGTTCGACAGCTTCCTGACCTTGCGCGGCGTGAAGACACTGGCCTTGCGCATGGAGCGGCATTGCCGCAGCGCGCTCGACCTCGCGCAATGGCTAACGCAGCAACCGCAGGTGGCGCGCGTGTATTACCCCGGCCTGCCATCGCACCCACAGCATGAGTTGGCTAAGCGCCAGATGAACGGCTTCGGCGGCATGATCTCGCTGGACCTGCGGACCGATCTGGCTGGTGCGCGGCGCTTCCTGGAAGCGGTCCGTATCTTCTCGCTGGCTGAGAGCCTGGGCGGTGTCGAAAGCCTGATCGAGCACCCGGCGCTGATGACGCATGCGTCGATTCCGGAAGCGACACGGGCGACCCTGGGCATCGGCGATTCGCTGGTGCGCTTGTCGGTGGGCGTCGAAGAGATCGACGATCTGCGCCACGATCTTCAGCAGGCCTTGGCCAAGATCTGATTCGTTGAATTTGATCGGCCTGGCCTGGGAAGGCCGAGGTCGATCCATGAATTTCGAGACCCGCGAAAGTTTGTACTGACGCTTCGCTGCAACGGCGTAGATGTGAAGACCTGTAATTGGTGCTTAACCTAGGTTAATAAAAACACCTCGCGCACTAGAGTTCGGACGCGCCAATTTGGAAGCGGTTCCAAAGGCGTGCCCGTTCTTCCTCGGTGAGATGCCGCAGGCAGCGCGGCAGATGCAAAGATCCGAGGAGACATAAGGTGAAAAACAAGCTTCGCGCACCCGCCATTGCTGCGGGTGTCATGGTGTTGAGCATGATGCTGGCGGCCTGCGGTGGAGGGGACAGCGATGACAATCCGCCGCCTCCCAGCCCACCTCCGACCACCGAATTGAAAGACTGGCCTCAGATCACCAGCGCCATTGCCAAGGATGCTGCGCTGGAAGCTCAGATCCAGACCATCGTGAGCGGCCTGAGCACCGCCCAAAAGGTCGGGCAGATGACGCAGCCCGACATCCGCGCGATCACGCCGGAGCAGGTTAAGCAGTACTACATCGGCTCAGTTCTCAATGGCGGCGGCGCCTGGCCTGGCAACAACAAGAAGGCCACGCCCGCCGACTGGCTGGCCCTGGCCGACCAATACTGGCAAGCGTCGATGGACACCGACCTGCCGGTGAAGATCCCGGTCATCTGGGGAACGGACGCCGTTCATGGACACAGCAACGTCTACGGTTCGACCAACTTCCCGCACAACATTGGTCTGGGTGCCGCGAACGACCCGGCGCTGATCGAGCGCATCGGTGAAGCGGTGGCGGCGCAAGTCGTGGCCACCGGCATCGACTGGACTTTCGCGCCCACCTTGGCCGTGGTGCGCGATGACCGTTGGGGCCGCACCTACGAAGGCTTCTCGGAGGACCCGGCGCTGGTGTCGTCGTATGGCGGGCGCTACGTGACCGGCCTGCAAGGCAAGTTCGCAGCGTCGGGCCGGCCGACGGTCGTGGCCACCGCCAAGCACTTCATGGGCGATGGCGGTACCGATCAAGGCAAGGACCAGGGCGAGACCAAGGCCAGCCTGTCCGACATGATCAACATCCACGGCGCGGGCTACTACACGGCGATCGGCGCCGGTGCGCAATCGGTGATGGCGTCGTTCAACAGCTGGACCTGGAAGGGCAATGCGCCCGATGGCACGCCGCTGGACTTCACCAACGCGAAGATGCATGGCAACAAGTACCTGATGACCGACGTGCTGAAAGGCAAGATGGGGTTTGATGGCCTGATCGTCACCGACTGGGACGGCATCGGCCAGGTCAAGTACACCGATGCAGCGGGCGTCACGCGCTCATGCACGAACGCGTCGTGCCCGCCGGCCATCAACGCCGGCATCGACCTGGTGATGGTGCCGAACGACTGGAAGGCGTTCATCACCAACACCATGGCTTCGGTCGAAACGGGCGAGATTCCGATCGAGCGCATCAACGACGCCGTGACCCGCATCCTGCGCGTCAAGCTGCGCTCCGGCCTGTTCAAGCTCGAAGGCAACACGACGATCTCGACCAAGCCCTCGTTGCGCGCTGGCGCGGCCGACCCGAATGCGATGCTTCACCGTGACCTGGCCCGCGAAGCGGTGCGCAAGTCGCTGGTGCTGCTGAAGAACGATGGCGGCGTGCTGCCGCTCAAGCGCGGCGAGAAAATCCTCGTCGTGGGCCGCAGCGCCGACAGCCTGATGGTTCAGCACGGCGGCTGGTCGCTGAGCTGGCAGGGCAGCGACAACGTCAACAGCGATTTCCCGAACGCCGACTCGGTGTTGACCGGCATCAAGGAGGCTGCAGGCGAAGGCAACGTGACCTACTCCGCCACAGCTGCGGGTGTGAACTTCACCGACTACAAGGCGGTGATCGCGGTGCTGGGCGAATCTCCGTACGCCGAAGGCGCGGGCGACATCGGCAAGGCTGGCACGCTCGAACATGCCAAGCGCTACCCGGCGGATCTGGCCGTGCTGAAGGCCGTGTCGGGCAAGAACCTGCCGGTGATTACCGTGCTGATGACGGGCCGCCCGGTATGGATCAACAAGGAGCTGAATCTCAGCGATGCGCTGGTGAACGCCTGGCTGCCCGGCAGTGAAGGCAAGGGCGTGGCCGATGTGCTGTTCCGCAAGGCCGATGGTTCGATTGCCTACGATTTCAGCGGCCGCTTGTCGTATTCCTGGCCGAAGTCGGCTTGCCAGACCTCGCTCAACAAGGGTGACGCCAACTACGATCCGCTGTTTGCTTATGGCTACGGCCTGAGCTACGCCGGCACCGCGCCAGCGCTCGGTAAGGCCTTGGATGAAACCGCACCGGTGCTCGGCTGCGGCCAGACCGCCAACACCGGCCCAGCGGCATCCGACGACCTGGATGTGTTCACGGCCGTGGAAGGCACGCAGTTCAAGCTGTACTACGGTTCGGCAGCGAACTGGACGCTGCCGGTGGGCACCGACCTCAATGCCAAGCTCGTCACCAGCGATGGCTTCCTGAGCGTCGAGACCGCTCAGCTCAACGTGCAGCAAGACGCCAAGCACCTGATCTGGGCCGGCGGGCAAAGCGAATTCAAGGCGATGTCGCTGAAGGCCGATGACCTGTCGGTCAAGATCCCGATCGACTTGAGCAGCTACACCCATCCTGATGCCAAGGCCGCACTGACCTTCGACATCGCGGTCGAGAAGGCGCCGGCTGGCTTGGTGAAGCTGCGCATCGACTGCGGCTACCCCTGCCGCGGCGAGCTGGATCTGACGACCGTCTTGCGCAACCTGCCGCTCAACACCAAGACCACGCTGAAGGTGCCGCTGTCGTGCTTCGAATCGGCCGGTGCCGACTTCACCGCGATCGACACGCCTTTCCTGGTGCAGACCGACAAGCCCTTCATCGCGACCTTTGCCAACATCCGCTGGCAAGTGCAAGCCGCGACGGGTGCTGACGTGTTGAGCTGCGATCAGCTCGCACCACCGCCGCCAGTAGACATCGAGCCGCTGGCCGGCCCGACCGCCACCTTGTTCGGCAGCGACGGCAGCTTCCTCGCAGGCTATTCGCTGGGCCACTGGTCAGACAACGGCGCGCATGTGGTGGTCGATACCGCGACGACGCCGGGCGTGATCGGCCTGAACTTCCTGGCCGATGGCGGTAACGGCACGACGTCGATCGCTGGTGGCGACGCGATCAACCTCAGCAACTTTGCTGCCGGCACGCTGAACTTCGAATTGCAAATCCTCAGCTGGGGCGTCAACACCCAGGGCTTGGCAGTGAAGATGGAAAGCCCGGGCACCGATTGCCGCAATGTCGACTACGCGATTGCGGACCGGCCGGCCGCCGATGGCCAGTTCCACCCGGTCTCGTTGAAGCTGTCGGATGTGACGGCCGTGAAATTCGCGGAGTGCTTCACCTTGAACAACATCAGCGTGCCTTTCGGCATCTTCCCGGTCTGGGGCGATCAGCAAGGCGTGCAGTTCCTGGTGCGCAACATCCAGTTCAAGCAGTAAGCGCCTGACGCGACTCGGGGCCAGCGACATGCTGGCCGTACAGGGCACGGTTTGCTTCGGCAGCCGTGCCTTTTTTTCGTCGGAATTTGACGTGGCATGCGCGCTGCAGGGCGCAGCGCGGTTGGCGTGAATCAGCGCCCGCGCGGCTTGACCACCGATTCACGCATCGTCAGTGCGGGTGTGAAGTCATGCGACACCGGCAGCTCGGTCTGGTAGCACAGGTTCAGCAGCAGGCGGCAGGCGTTCATGCCCATCTCACCGATGCCGATGTGCACGCTGGTCAACCGAGGTGAGAGATAAGCTGCGATGTCCACATCGTCATAGCCCACCACAGAAATATCGCCCGGCACCGATTTGCCCGCCGCCTGCAGGAACGAGATCGCGCCCATCGCCATTTGATCGTTCGCACAGAACAGGCCGGTGAAGCGCACGCGCCGCGTCAACAGCTGCTCGGCCGCGTTCCAGCCGCCGGTGGCGGTGAAGTCGGCATCGATGATCGGAACCTGCTCGCGCGTGATGTCGCATTTGTTCAATTCTTCGAAGAAGCCTTGCAGCCGCCGCCGGTTGTCAGAAGCTTCCTGTGGGCCGGAGATCACCGCGATGTGCTTGTGGTTGCGCGCCAGCAGCGCTTGCGCGGCGAGCTGGCCGCCAATGCGGTGATCGACCGAGAAGCAGTGGCTCTTCATGCCCTTGACCTCGCGGTTCACGACCGCCAAGCGCGGAAAGCGCTGCTTGATGTCGACGTAGTCGGAATCCTTCAGCGCATTGGTGGTCAGGATCACGCCATCGCATTCGCGGTCGATCAGGAACTGCGCGCCGTCCAGCGCCTGCTGGCGCGAATCTTTGGGGCCGCAGCCATTGGCCGCAACCATGTGCCGGCCGTGCAGCCGCAGCTCCTTGTCGATCGCATGCAGCATCGGGCCGTAATACGGGCCTTTGAAGTCCGGCACGTAAACGCCGATGGTGCCGGTGCTTTGCAGCGACAAGGCGCGGGCGATGTTCGAAGGCCGAAACCGCAACTCCTTGACGGCGGCTTCGACGCGGGTGGCCGCGTCGATCGAAAACGAACCTTTGCCTGACAGCACCCGAGAAACGGTACCCACCCCCACGCCGGCAAGCCGCGCTACATCCTTGATCGTCGCCATGCTGTTTTAGAACCTGTTCTTTTTGAATTTGTGTTGTCGATCATAGAAGGCGAAAAAGGCGGGGCTCGACCTCTAGCCCCGGTTCATGTCCCTAACTTCGTTGATCCTTCGAAGCTCGGCGGCAGGTGAAGCATCGGCTCGAAGTGAAAGCGCCCAAGCTGATTCATCATATTAATAACCTGCTGAATATAGAGGCCCTGGCCTCGGTGTCGATGCCTCATGCCGGTGTCGTCCGACATTCTTTGGGCGAGCTGTCTGATGGGGAATGTGCTGCCGGCGTGACACCGTCAACGCTGAACTGACTGATTTGCCGAAGAAGCCGGCCGGAGCGCTTGGCTTTTGAACACCCGGCACCCGCATTCATCCCCAGGAGGATTCCCATGAACGACAGATCCATTCCATTGCAATCATCGAGCCGGCCCGAACCCGGATCTTTGACA